>SVTW01000039.1 GCA_015063585.1 Oscillospiraceae bacterium | reverse complement strand
TAGGCCGCCTCCACCGTGGATAAGGTGACCTTTGCGGACCCCGTGATGGAGGCGACCTATCAAAAATATCTGAATATTCGCAAAAAGCTCGGCAGAACAAAGCCGATCAATCTTATGGATATCGCAACGCTTGCAACGCGCTATCTCAAAACCACGGGTCACTTGCAAAAGCTGGACGAATCCGAGGAGATCAATGCCTGCACCGTTAAAATGGAGATCGAGGTGGACGGCGTTGTGGAGCCCTGGCTCTTGCTGTTCAAAAACGAAACGCACAACCATCCTACCGAGATCGAGCCCTTCGGTGGTGCGGCAACCTGCATTGGCGGCGCGATCCGCGATCCTCTTTCGGGACGCTCTTACGTTTACGCGGCAATGCGTGTAACAGGTGCGGCAGACCCTACGGTTCCCGTAAAGGAAACCATTCCGGGCAAGCTTCCGCAGCGAAAGATCGTTACCACCGCGGCGGCGGGATATTCCTCCTACGGTAACCAGATCGGTCTTGCAACCGGTCAGGTTGACGAGCTCTATCATGCGGGGTATGCGGCAAAGAGACTTGAGATCGGTGCCGTGATTGCGGCAACTCCTGCCGAGAACGTGCGCCGTGAGTGTCCCGATCCGGGTGACCGCGTGATCTTGCTGGGCGGACGCACGGGACGCGATGGCTGTGGCGGTGCAACGGGCTCGTCCAAGTCGCATACTGTACAGTCCCTTGAAAGCTGCGGAGCCGAGGTTCAGAAGGGAAATGCACCCGAGGAACGCAAGCTGCAAAGACTTTTCCGCAATGCCGAGGCATGCCGTCTTATCAAGCGTTGTAACGACTTTGGTGCCGGCGGTGTTTCGGTTGCCATCGGCGAGCTTGCCGACGGTCTTGACATTGACCTGAACGCCGTGCCTAAGAAATACGACGGTCTGGACGGCACCGAGCTTGCGATCTCCGAATCACAGGAGCGTATGGCTGTTGTGGTAGAGGAAAAAGACGTTGCGCGCTTTTTGGAGCTTGCCGCATCGGAAAACCTTGAGGCAACCGTTGTTGCAACCGTGAAAGAGGATGCCCGCCTGACCATGACATGGAACGGTGTGAAGATCGTTGATATTTCGCGCGAATTTCTCAATTCCAACGGTGCCGAGAAGCACGTAGACGTGGCTCCTGCGGCTCCCGAAGCATTTGAACGTGCCGTTACGGGTAGCTTCGCCGAAAATTATACTGCACTGGCGGGCGATCTTAACGTGTGCTCCAAGCGCGGACTTGCCGAGCGATTTGACTCCACCATCGGCGCGGGCACGGTTCTGATGCCCTTTGGCGGTAAGAATCAGCAAACGCCGATCCAGGCAATGGCACATAAAATTTCGGTAGAGAAGAAGCATACCGATGCCTGCTCTCTCATGGCTTGGGGCTATAATCCCTATATTGCCGAAAAGAGCCCCTACCATAGCGCATATCTCGCGGTTGTGGAATCGGTTTCCAAGCTGATCGCCACGGGTGCAAAGTTCGAAGACGTTTACCTGACCTTCCAGGAATATTTTGAAAAGCCCATGAAGGATGCGGCCCGTTGGGGAAAACCCTTGGCGGCATTGCTCGGTGCCTTCCGCGCACAGCTTGATTACGGCATTGCCGCAATCGGCGGTAAGGACTCTATGTCGGGAACGTTTGAGAAGATCGACGTACCTCCCACGCTCGTTTCCTTCGCGGTGACAACCGAAACGGTTGACTCCGTGCTTTCCAACGATTTCAAGGGTGCAGATCACCGCGTGCTTTGGCTCAAGCCTGTGATCGGTGAGGACGGATTACCCACCGTCGCCTCCGAGCTCGCGCTCTTTGAAAAGGTTCGTGCGCTGATCAAATCGGGCAAGGTCCTGGCGGCATATACACCCACCTACGGCGGTGTTGCCGAAGCGGTAATGAAGATGGCATTCGGTAATGACGTTGGTTTCCGTTATGACGCGGCACGGACCGAGCAGGAGATCTTTGGCTATTCCTATGGCTCCTTTGTGCTTGAAATGGCGGACGATACCGCTGTGGACGGTGCGGTTTTGCTTGGTACTACGCTCTCCGAGCCTGTGATCGAAAAGGACGGCTCCAAGCTTGCGCTGGCTGACCTGTTGAAGATCTATGAAGATCGCCTGGAGCCCGTGTTCCATTGCAATATCGAACAGGATCAGGGCAAGATCCCCGCATTCTCCTATTCCGAGCGTTCGAACGCCTCTGCTGCGATCAAGGTTGCAAAGCCGCGCGTGCTGATTCCCGCATTCCCGGGCACCAACTGCGAATTTGATACCGCAAAGGCACTTGCCGACGCGGGCTGCGATCCGGAGATCTTCCTCGTTCGCAACCTTACCAAGTCCGCCATCGCACAGTCGGTTGAGGAATTTGCCGCAAAGGTGAAGGAGGCACAGATGATCTTTATTCCCGGTGGCTTCTCGGGCGGTGACGAGCCCGACGGTTCGGGTAAATTCATCACGGCGTTCTTCCGCAATGCGGCTGTCAAGGAATCGGTTACCGATCTGCTTGACGTGCGCGGAGGTCTCATGGCAGGTATCTGCAACGGTTTCCAGGCTCTTATCAAGCTTGGTCTTGTACCTTACGGTAAGATCATTGACACCGACGACACCTGTCCCACGCTGACCTACAATACCATCGCGCGCCACCAATCGAGAATGGTACGCACACGTATCTGCTCGGTCAAGTCCCCGTGGCTTGCGGAGCGTGAGGTTGGTGACATCGTATCGGTTCCGATCTCGCACGGTGAGGGTCGCTTCCTCGCATCCGATGCGCTGATTGCCGAGCTTGCCGCAAACGGTCAGATCGCAACGCAGTACGTTGACGCAAACGGGGCTCCCACCGCGGACGTACGCTTCAACCCCAACAACTCGGCATGCGCGATCGAGGGTATCACCTCGCCCGACGGCCGCGTGTTCGGTAAGATGGGACACTCCGAGCGTATCGGAAACGGACTTTACAAGAACGTTCCCGGCGACTTTGAGATCGGTATGTTCCGTTCTGCCGTGAAGTATTTTAAGTAAAACGCATACTCCGCCGGCACTGCAATCGGTTTGACGCAAAAGTATCTGCGAAAAATCATGGAAAATGATTGACAAATGCCTCGGACTGTGATATACTAATAAAAAATGATAGAGGCGCACCTTGAGATGAGTAGCCCGTGCGGAAAAGTCAGCGCAGACGTTGCAGGGGTGAAAGGGTCGGGTGCCGAAGAACGGTCGGGGCGCAAGATCGATTCTGGCAGTGCGGATAAGATCCGTCCTGTTGTCGCAGAAATGCGGAGAGCTATCCCACTTCCCGAAACTGAGCCGTAGTTTTAAATTACGGTAGAAATAGGGCAGAGCAACGCTTTTCGCGGCATGCTCTGCCTTTTTCACGGAGCTTTGCCGCTTATTTCGCGGATGGCACTTTCATTTTCACAGAAAAAGAAAGGACAAAAAACACAATGAAAAAGACAATTTTTAAGGGCGCGGCTACTGCAATTGTAACGCCCTTGACCGAAAACGGAATTGATTACGAGCAATTTGGCAGACTGATTGATTGGCAGATCCATGAGGGGATCGACGCGATCGTCGTCTGCGGTACAACGGGAGAAGCGTCTACGCTGACCGACGACGAGCACCGCGATGCCATCGAATTTGCGGTCAAAAAGGTTGCGGGCAGAGTCCCCGTTATTGCGGGAACCGGCTCCAACGACACCGCGTATGCAATTGAACTGACCAAGTTTGCATGCGATGCGGGCGCGGACGCCATTTTGCTGGTGACCCCCTATTACAATAAGGCAACGCAAAAGGGCTTGATCGCGTCCTTTACCGCAGTTGCGGATATCAGCACAAAGCCGATCATTCTCTATAACGTTCCCTCGCGCACAGGCTGTAATATTCTGCCGTCTACTGCCGCAATTCTTGCCGAGCATCCCAATATCGTTGCCATCAAGGAGGCAAGCGGAAACATTTCGCAGATCGCCGAGCTGGCGGCTGTAACGCGCGGAAAGCTCGATATCTATTCGGGAAATGACGACCAGATCGTGCCGATCCTGTCGCTCGGCGGCATCGGAGTGATCTCGGTGCTCTCCAATCCCATGCCAAAGGCTACCGCCGAGCTCTGCCGTAAATTTTTTGAGGGTGATATCGCAGGCGCGGCAAAAATGCAGCTTGATCTGTTGCCGCTGATCAACGCGCTGTTCTGTGAGGTCAACCCAATTCCCGTAAAGGCGGCAATGGCTGCAATGGGATACTGTGAAAACTATCTGCGTCTGCCGCTCACACCGATGGAATCGGCAAACGAGGCAAAACTGCTTTCGCTGATGGCGGAGCAGGGACTGGACGTGGGAAAAGGAGCAAAGGCATGAAGATTCTGATCTGCGGTGTTGGCGGAAGAATGGGACGTGAGGTTGCTAAGCTCGCGCTTGACGGCGTGAGAGGCGCGGTTCCCGTTGCCGGCTTTGATGTGATTCCCGTAGACACGCGTGAATTCCGCACCTATACCGATTGGAAGCGGATTGAGGAAGACGTTGACTGCATTGTGGACTTTTCCCATCATGACGGCACCGCGGCAATGCTTGACTATGCCGAGCTGCACGGAATCCCCACCGTGATCGCCACTACGGGCCACACCGAGGAGCAGTACGCACGCATTCACGAGGCGGCAAAAACAATTCCGATCTTTCATTCCGCAAATATGTCACTCGGTATCGCACTTTTGGTTGAGCTTGCGAAAACTGCGGCAAAAACCTTTCCCGATGCCGATATTGAGATCATCGAAAAGCACCACAACCGCAAGCTCGATGCTCCGAGCGGAACGGCATTGCTTTTGGCAAATGAGATCAAAGAGGTACGCCAAAACGCCGCGTTTGTATGCGGCAGAGCGGGGCAGGCAAAGCGCCGTCCCGAGGAAATTGGAATCCACGCGGTTCGCATGGGGAATATCATCGGGGAGCATGAGGTGATCGTGGGAACCGATACGCAAACCATTACGCTCAAGCATGAGGCACATAGCCGTTCGCTCTTTGCGGAGGGTGCGCTTGCCGCGGCTTCCTTCCTTGTCGGTAAGCCTGCGGGAATGTATGACATGAAGCGTATGGTTTCGGAAAATTAAGGAAAGTATGGAAAATAAAATGATTTGCAACAATCTTTCGGTCAACCGGGTGGGACATCTCTGTCTTGGCGGTCAGGATACCGTTGCGTTGGCAAAGGAATACGGAACGCCTCTGTATCTTTATGACGCGGACCGTATTCGGGAGCGATGCCGCACCTATCGCAGGGCAATGAAATCTGCGTTTGGAGAATCCGCCGAGGCACTTTACGCAAGCAAGGCGGCCGCCTTCCGTGCTATCTACCGCATCATGGCGGAGGAGGGCATGGGCGTGGACGTTGTTTCGTCGGGGGAGATTTATACAGCCCTCTCAGCGGGATTCCCTTTGGAAAAAGCCTATTTTCACAGCAACAATAAAACCGATGCCGACATTGCCTACGCGATCGGGCAGGGAATCGGCTATTTCGTGGTGGATAACCGCGAAGAGCTCGATGCCATCGAATCAATTGCCGCTGAGGCAGGGATTCGTCAAAAGGTTCTTTTGAGACTCACTCCCGGAATTGATCCGCACACCTATGAGGCGGTTGCAACCGGACGTGTGGATTCCAAGTTTGGCTCCGCGATTGAAACGGGGCAGGCAGATGAGATGACCGCGTATGCGTTGGGGCTTTCTCACGTGGAGCTTGTCGGTTTTCATTGTCACGTTGGTTCACAGGTGTTTGACTCCGACGTTTTTCTTCGCGCGGCTGCAATTATGCTTTCATTTGTTGCCGAAATGAAGCAGAAATACGGATTTTTGACAAAGGAGCTTGACCTTGGCGGTGGATTTGGCGTTCGTTATCTTTCCAGCGATCCCGAGCCCGATATTGCCGCGAATATTGCGGAGGTTGGAAGGGCTGTGCGCGAGCAATGCAGCGCGCTTGGAATTGAACAACCCGCCATTCGCATGGAACCGGGGCGCAGTATTGTTGCCGATGCGGGAATGACGCTCTACACCGTGGGCACGGTGAAACGCATTCCCGGATATAAGAATTACGTGTCGGTGGATGGCGGTATGACGGACAACCCGCGATACGCGCTTTACCGTTCCCCCTATACCGTTTTGCTCGCAAACCGTCCCCATGACAGCGGAGTGCCTTTCCGTTGTTCGGTGGTTGGCAGATGCTGTGAGAGCGGCGATATTTTGCAGGAAAACGTTGAATTGCCTGCCGATACCGCGCGCGGGGATCTGCTTGCCGTTTTAACCACGGGAGCCTATAATTATTCCATGTCTTCCAATTATAATCGCATTCCGCGCCCGCCCGTTGTAATGCTTTCTAAGGGAACGCATACTCTTGCGGTCCGTCGCGAAACCTATGAGGACATTTGCAGAAACGATCTCTAAAAACAGCAGAAGCGGTCGTATAACTGTTAAAAAACAAAAATTTGATCTATACTTCAAAAAAGAGGCTGCGTCATTGGCGCAGCCTCTGCTCAAAAAAGCCGACGGTAGGTTTTTTTGTAGCGCGGAATTTGCGGTTTTCGACTGCAAAGCAGTCGAAAATTGCGGTGTTTATCCGCAAAGCAAAAACGTCGGGGGTGAGTACCAAATGCATTTTTGCATTTGACTCACCCCCTATTTTGCTTATGTATTATTTTTTATAAGGGTGTTCGGCGGCGGTTTCACGCATTGACGCAATAACCGAGCGCGGACGCTTGGAACAAAAGATCGCAGAGCCCGCAACGATAATATTCGCGCCTGCCTCCGTGAGCAGGTGAATATTGTCGGGCTTGATTCCGCCGTCAACCTCAATATCAAGCTTCAGATGATGGGATTCCGCATAGCGGCGCACGGTGCGTACCTTTTCCAAGGTTTCGGGAATCAGCTTTTGTCCGCCAAAGCCCGGCACAACCGTCATGATCAGTGCCATGTCAATTTCGGAAAGATAGGGAATCAGCTGTTCCACAGGGGTTGCGGGGGAGATCGCCAACGCGCAACGGAGCTCTTTTTCGCGGATCGCGTTGAGTGCGGCGCGCGGATCGGCACAGCTTTCCAGATGAACCGTAATAATATCAGCCCCTGCTTTTACAAAGTCATCGATGTAGCGGATCGGATCCTGAATCATCAAATGCACGTCGAAAATCAGCTTGGAGTGCGGACGCAGAGCCGAAATAACGGGTGCTCCAAAGGTAATGTTTGGTACAAACAACCCGTCCATTACATCAAGGTGCAAATAGTTAGCGCCTGCGTTTTCCATACGCTTGATTTCTGCCTCCAGGTGAGCAAAATCCGCCGAGAGCAGAGAGGGAGCAATATAAATCATAGCCGAGCCTCCTTTTTTGTTGAAAAATGTTTCATTTTGTCAAAGCCGATCCGTTCGGCATAATATGATAGGGAAGAGATTACGGCGTGCGGTGCGGGAGCGACGCGAAAGAAAAGGATGTGTGAAGTGTTTATCCCGTATTGCCGCCGTTTTGAAGATAAATTGTCAGCCTTCCTTGACCAGCATACAAACGGCGTGTACTGCCATACCAAGCTTTTCACCCGTGAACCCAAGCTTTTCCTCTGTGGTTGCCTTTACGCTTACGCGGTCAAGCTCCACCTTGAGCGTTTCGGCAATTTTTTGCCGCATCATGGGAATGTGGGGGGCGAGCTTGGGGGCTTGCGCCAATATGGTTGCATCTACGTTGCCAATGCGCCATCCGTCGCGTGTGACAAGCTCGCGTACGTGTTCGGCAAGCTTCAAGCTGTCCGCTCCCGCATAGCGTGGGTCGGTATCGGGAAAATGCTTTCCGATATCGCCAAGTGCCAATGCGCCGAGCAGAGCATCCATGATCGCATGGGTCAACACGTCGGCATCAGAGTGTCCCAGCAATCCTTTTTCATGCGGAATATCCACGCCGCCAAGGATCAGCCGTCTACCCTCTGTCAACCTATGCACGTCATATCCATGCCCAATTCTGATATCGGTTATCATCAGCTTTTGCTCCTGTATTGCAGGATCGCCTCCGCTAAGGGAAGGTCGTCCGCCGTTGTAATTTTAATGTTTTCTCTGCCGCACTCCACCATTCGAACGCGGTAGCCGAGATGCTCGATCAGCGCGTTGTCGTCGGTGCCTTGATAGTTATCGCTCTGCGCGCGTGCGAGTGCGGCGATATAGAGCGAGTGATGAAAGATCTGCGGCGTTTGCGCCTGCCAAAGATTTTTGCGGTCAACCGTTTCCTTCGTCATGCCGCCCGAGGTCGTGCGCTTAACGGTATCGCTGATCAAATGTCCCGCGCTTGCCGCTTGGAAGCGGTATGCACGTAGACAAACCTTCGCGATTTGTTCAGGCGTGGTCAAACAGCGCGCGCCATCGGCAATTGCGACGTAGCGTACCTTATCAGAAAGCTTTGCCATGCCTCGCGACGCGGATTCCTGACGTGAAGCACCGCCCGCAACAATATGCGTCATTTTTTTGATTCCGTATTGATTTCGAAGCGCGTAGACCGCCTCAAAATCCTGCGGACGCGTTACGACGATGATTTCGCGGATCAGAATGCACTTTTGATATGCCATCAGGGTATGCGCGAGAACGGGAATATCGCAAAGCGGCTCCAGCTGCTTGTTGATTCCGCCCATACGCGTGGAATTACCTGCGGCAAGCACAACGGCGGCTGTGTAATGCTTTTGCGCGGTGCGCCATAGCATTTCAGCGGTTTTGATTTTATCTTTCATGAGGGATGAGTCCCTTTCTTCGATATTTTTAGATGCGGGTGGGGAGGTCTCAGCGAGCAGCCTCGTCCTTTTCAATCTGCATTACCATATCCACGCGGCGCTGGTGCTTGCCGCCCTCAAAATCGGTGTCGATAAATGCGTCCACAAGATCAAGTGCAAGCCCGGGACCGAGAACGCGTTCACCAAAGCAGAGAATGTTTGCGTTGTTGTGCGCACGTGTCAAACGGGCACTAAAGGTATCCGAGCAAGCGGCGGCGCGAATTCCGCGGTGCTTGTTGGCTGCCATTGACATACCGATTCCCGTACCGCAGATCAGAATGCCGAGCTCGGTTACGCCGTCCTGCACGTTTTTACAAACGGCATGCGCATAATTGGGATAGTCACAGCTGTCGTTTGTATAGGTTCCAACGTCAATGGTTTCAATTCCTCTGCCATTCAGATGCTCAATAACCTTTCCTTTGAGTGCTACAGCGGCATGATCACAGCCAATGGTGATTTTTTTGATGTTCATGATGAGAGATTCCTTTCTTTTTTCAGTTATAGAATAACACCTGTGTTCGACTCACGTTCGGCGCGTTCGCGCTCGGCTTGAGAGGGGCGCAGATAGGTAGGAGCCATTTCAAGGTCGGTTGTTCGAGTTCCCGACAGATACGCGTCGCGCGCGGTTTGCGCTACCGAATAGGCACTTTGATGGCGCAAGCGTTCGGGGGTAACGGCAAGAGGGCAGGTCAGTGCCTCTGCCGAAATCTCATAGCCGTCGCCGACCAGATAGATCGGTTCCTGATAGGATTTCAAAATTTCATCAAGCTCGGTCAGAGCCAACGCGCTGTCCGGCAGAAGACGTGACGCAATGCCGTTCTCCATTCGAAAGATCGCGGTATAGACCTGCCGACGGCGCGCGTTCATGACGGGGCAGACAATGCCGTTGACAGCCTCCAGATTCCGCGCGAGTGCTTCCAGAGTCGAAACTCCGATGCAGGGCTTGTTTGTTTCAAAGGCAAGACCTTTCAAGGTTGCCGCACCAATGCGGACCCCCGTGAAGGATCCGGGTCCTCCGAGGCGGCAAACAGATCGATCTCGTTCGGTGTCATGCCGAAAAAATGCAGGATCGATTCCACCATGGGAAGCAGGGTCTCACTGTGTGTATTGCCATTTCGGATCGTATATTCAGCAAGCAGGCGTTCGTCCTCGCAAAGTGCTACGGAGGCGTCGAGCGCGGTGCTGTCAAGTGCAAGTATTTTCATAGGGAATCCTCCGTGATCCGTTCGATCCGAATCGTACGCTCATTTGGCGCCTCAGCGTTGCTTTTTTCAATGGTGACGCGGATGTAATCATTGGGCAGGGCAAAGGGAATCTTTTCGCTCCATTCCACAAGGCAGATCCCATTGCGGTCAAGATAATCGTAAAACCCGATGGAATAGAGATCGTCCTCGCTTTCAATGCGATACATATCGAAATGAAAAACAGACCGTGGCTTTGCGCGGTACTCGTGCACGAGCGCAAAGGTTGGGGAACGAACGATGGCAGACGGAGCGATTTGAGAGACAAAGCCCCTTACAAAAGCGGTTTTTCCGACGCCAAGATCGCCATATAGGGCAAGAAAGGGCGGAAGAGTGGAATCGGCCCCCAGCTCAGATGCCAATACCGCTCCAACCGTTTCGGTTTCCTGTGCGTCGTTTGTTTTCAAAATCCGTAGCATTCAGCCGCCTCTCCCTTCTTTATTGATATAAACAGTATATCACAGTTTCTTTCTTTTGTAAAGTCTTTTCGCCCGATTTTATCCATGTTTGGGGCTCAGTTTTTCTTTTTTCCTTTCACCTCGCGCAAGGGGGTGCGGCTTCCGTCGGGGTATTCAACCACCGTGTGATCGAGCATTTGACCAAAGGATGCGCGAAATTCGGCGATATATTCCGCACGCAATGCCTTTTGCTCGGCAATCTCCTCGGGGGTAAGTCCTTCGCTTTTTTGCTTTCTTGCAAGCGCATTGATGCGGTCAATTTTCATTTTTTCCATTTTAAAGCTCCTTCATTCTACAGTAAAAAGATTGTGCCGACGTCGGTCAGCGGGTGATGTGTAAGTGCGTGCGGCGTTCTGCCGTGCGCGCGGCAAAAACGATGAATTGCCACAGCGTCGGGGTGCTGCTCGAGCGCGCCGCAAAAATAGATTTGATCTGTGACGCCATAAGGGGCAAATGACGCGGCTCCTCCGAGAAAGCCCATATCGTATCCCGCAAGCGTAACACCTCCCGCTGATATCTGTAAAACGTCAACGCCAACCTGCTCGGCAGCCCTTTTGAGCGAGGGATCGGCTGTGATCAAGGCATGGGCACCGACCGGAATTGCGGCACACTTCGCGTATCCCTGCCGAATGCGGTGGGGCTGATACGCGGGGGATTGAAGCAATTCCCGTGCGGTATTTGTAACGTGACAAAAAAGGTGTTTTCCGATCGGCAAGGCATTGAGCGCAATATCGTGCGGATAATCCGAGGCAAGCTCTTGTTCGGTCAATCGGATCGGACGGTTACAGGTTTTTTCGATCAGCGTCAGTTCTCGCTCGGCAATTTTCGCATAAGAGGGGGTACATAAGATATGATCGGGCGCGAAAAAGAGCAGCATATCGGGATGCGCGGAAACCGGCGGATCAAGTGCGGGGTGGGGCGGGAGCTTGCATACCGTAACCCCTTTTGCAAGGAGCGCATCGACATCGGCCTTCGGCGTGCGGAAATCCATAACGGCAAGCATAGAAATTCTCCTCAGCAGAAAAAATAAAGGGCAGACACACGTGTCTGCCTTATCTTTATTTACACAAAAAGGATCAAGCCTTTTTCAGCGTGCGCAGGCAACGAGAACAAACATTGATTGCTTTGCTGCCTTCCAACTTTACCTTGCGAATATTGGGCTTCCAGGTTCTGTTGGTTTTACGGTGAGAGTGAGAAACATTCTGACCGAACACGACGCCTTTGCCGCAGATACAACATTTTGCCATTTTGACACCTCCTAAAAGAACATTCACCGCACCTTTGCAGAGAGCGGCACACAAAATACCGTACAACATCGGTTATTATACCATATCTTTTTTGAAATTGCAAGTCTTTTTTTTATTTTTTTTGAGATTTTTTTCAATTAAATTCATTTTTCGGGAAAAAAGCCGTTTTATTTTCAGAAAGAAGATTGAGACAGCTTCTCCTCGACCCGCGGCGCACCGATACGCTCGATCACCGTGCCGATCCGACGCGCCCGAAGATCCGTTCGGTCAGACTCTATCAAAATCGCGAGTGGGAGAGCCTCCTCGCACGCCCATATATCGTCGGTAATGCGGCAGGAAAGCGATTCGGTACGCATGGATCGAATTGCGCCGGGGAGCGACTCGCGACATACAACGTAAAAGCTTTTGATCGCGTTGGCGCGTGAAAGTGCGGTCAGATAGGAGAGCATTTCACGCAGCGCGGCAAAATCGGGAAGCTCGTCGGGATCCCGTGTGGGGGCGAGACAGTAGAGCGCGTGATGCGCTTCGGCAAAGCGGCTGGGGAGCGGCGGCAGAGCGTTGGCGGAGACGGCGGAAACCGTCAGCTTCAGATCGGTTTCTCTGCTTTTTTGCTCCGTTTGGGCGAATAGCGCGGGGATTCCGAGCTCGGCTTGCAGGCGATAAAGACCAAGTGCTGTAGCAATTGCCGCAGGTGTTTGATTTTGAGAATATGTCAGGGAGAGCGTCAAGCCCATGTCGGCATAATCTGCACCGTTTGCCGAAAGCGTGAGAGCAGGCACCAATGCCGCGTCGATCGCGTTTCGGAAAAATGCCTTTTGCGGAGTCAGGGTTGCCGATGCCAATAGCAAGCCATTTTGCAAAAGCGTAGCCTCTTTGGTATCCTTGCGGCGCAGGGTATGCGAGATCGGTTCGATTGCCGCATCCGTTCCCTCCGAAGGAAGTCCTGCCGAGCCGGTATGATGCGGAATGAGGAGGCGCAAAAGATTGGTTTCAAGGGAAAACTCGACATGTGTTTGATCCTTGAAAAAAACAAACCGTGATTCGTTTGTGGCCGACGCAAAGGGATGAACGGTGAGGGAGAGGTCGGCGGCCTGTTGGCTGACCGTTTGATAATCACGCAATGCAAGGCAAACAACACATGCGTCGGGGTCCGCCGCGGCAAGATTCGGGAGTCCGCAACTTTGAATGGTGTTGGAAAGACGGCTCAGGTCAATCTTTGCGCCCGTCGTATTCGCCAAAAGCAGAGCGAGCAGACCGCCATCCTCTACCGAAAGTACTTTCTTTACCCTGCTTCGCCGATCAGCTGTCGCAAAAAAAGAGGAAAGCGCGCCGTTGTATGCGTCGGGTGTCATTCCGTCTGTTGGACGGAGCAGCGCGAAAATATCGTTTGTATTCACGGAGGGGTTTGGGGTAGAACGCACGGTCAGCCCATTTTCGGCATTGGATTCAACGGACAGGTCCTCGGCGAAGGCGACAAACCTGCGCGGCAGACTGCCGAACGTATATTGAGCACCGGAAATCCGTTTTCCCGCACGGCGAAGCGACTCGCTTGCAGTGGAAAGAACAGAGGAGACCGTGGGCGGCTCGGTTTTATCAAGCTCCCGAAATTTTTCCATCACGTCGGTGTACGTGCGTGCGACGAACGCGTCGTTGGTGCAAAGCTCATGAATCGAAATAAATGGGGGGACGTGAGCGAAAAAGGCATCGAGCATACGAAGCTCCTCGATAAAAGGATCGCGACGTTCACGGTATCTATAGTGTGCGGCAACACGCATAAGAAGTGTTGTCGGCATTGCGATACCGAGGTTTTGTTTCATGTCGTCGATCATTTTTTCGGAATATCTGCCAAATCCGAGCACTTTTCCTTTTTGGTTCATATCATATTCCTTTCAGGTCAGTCAAGAATCTCGCCCATGCAGCGCACCCCATCATTTCCCGTGATACGCACGCGGCGTGTTTCGGCATGAAGCGGCACAGGGGAGGGGCAGGCGAACTCGATAAAATCTGCGGTGTGTCCGCAGGCGACCGCTTTTTTGTAGGTTTCAAAGAGGACCTCAGTCACGCGGTTGGTTTGACGGTCGAGTATGCTTTTGCGGATATCGCCTTGCAGGGCGGAAAGCGCGGCGGCACGTGCCGCTTTGATCGGCTCGGGAACCTGATCCGGCATGCTGTCGGCAAGCGTTCCCGCACGACGGGAGTAGGGGAATACGTGGATCGTTAAAAATTCGGCTTGACGGACAAACGCAAGCGTTTCGGCAAACTCCGCGTCGGTTTCTCCGGGAAAGCCCGTGATCATATCGGTGGTGATCTGTACGTTGGGGATCATGCGGCGAAGGCGGGCAATGCCCTCCAACGCCATACGTGTATTGTATTTTCTGCGCATTCGTGCAAGCACGCTGTCCGATCCGCTTTGCATGGAAAGATGAAAATGCGGCGCCAGCGAGGGCAGGGCGGCAATGCGTGCGACAAAAGCCTCTCGCATCAGCGACGGATCGAGCGAGCCGAGACGGACTCTGCCGATGTTGGGGATCCGATCAACCTGTTCCAAAAGATCGGCAAGTGTGCAGTCGGGAAGATCCTTTCCGTAAGATGCCGTTTCGATTCCCGTGAGTACGACCTCGCGGCAACCGTTTTCGGTCAGAATTTTTACTTCGTTTAACACGTCGGCGGCAGGCTTGGAGCGTACCGAGCCCCGTGCCGACGGAATGATACAGTAGGCACAGCGGTTTTCACAGCCGTCCTCAATTTTAACGTAGGCTCGCGTGCGGTCAAAGCGCGTGATCGTCATCGCTTCAAAGCCGCTGATGTCGGGCGGGGTGACGTGGAGGTGCGCATCTGTCGGGCGTTCGGCACGCGCGAGCAGATCTACAGCCGCATCCACAACACTTTTTTTATCGGCATTGCCGCATACATAGTGTACCCCGCGAATGGCTGCGACCTGATGCGGTGCAACCTGTGAATAACAGCCCGTGACAAGCACGATCGCGTTGGGGTTTTGTCGGATCGCGCGGCGAATGAAATTGCGTGCCTTGCGATCGGATTCAGCCGTTACCGTGCAGGTGTTGATCAGGTAGACGTCGTTGATTGCGGTTGGGGGTGTGACGCGAAAGCCTTTTTGCTCAAACAGCTCTCCGATCGCTTCGGATTCGTATTGATTGACCTTACATCCGAGCGTGTAGATTCCAACGGTTGGTGAATTGGAGGACATACAGAACTCCTTTCCTTCGTTTTTCTGTTGATATTCTAACATGAAAATGCAAATTTGTAAAGAAATAATTTGTAAATATCACGGAAAAATCATAAAATCCTCTTGAAAAAAGGATAAAAAGGTTGTATAATAAGATTAATCAATTCAGAGAAAGGATGTTTTCGGAAATCCGAAAACGCAGACCGGAAAATGGGAAAGCTTAACGTAGTGGATCATCCGCTGATCAAACACAAACTTTCGATCATGAGAAATAAAAAGACAGGCTCGAAGGACTTCCGTGAGCTGTTGGAGGAAATTTCGTTGCTCATGGGATATGAGCTTACACGTGACCTGCCTTTGGAGGATGTGAAAATTGAAACACCGCTCACTCCAATGACCGCGCAGAGAATTGCGGGGAAAAAGCTTGCCGTGGTACCGATCCTGCGTGCGGGACTTGGCATGGTGGACGGGCTTCTCACACTTGTTCCGGTTGCTAAGGTTGGACACATCGGTCTTTACCGTGATCCCGAAACGCATCTTCCCGTAGAATATTATTGCAAGCTCCCGCCTGATATTTCCGAACGTATCGTAATCCTTGTTGATCCGATGCTTGCAACGGGAGGCTCCGCGGTTGACGCACTCACCATGCTCAAAAAGCGCGGATGCACGCACATTCGGTTTATGTGCCTCGTAGCGGCACCGGAGGGTGTCAAGCTTGTGCAGAAAGCACATCCCGACGTGGACATCTTTACTGCTTCTCTTGATGAGTGCCTCAATGAGCACGCATATATCGTTCCCGGACTCGGAGACGCGGGTGACCGTATCTTCGGAACGCTCTAATCGAATACCCAAAAGGAGACAGGGAGCGTTGGTTCAAAACGCTCCCTCTTTGCCATCATATGCAAATTATTACGGTCAAACGAAACGATGCCGGTCAACGGCTCGATAAGTTTTTGTCCAAGGCAGTCAAGGGGCTGCCAACCTCGTTGATGTATAAATACATCAGAACCAAAAAGATCAAGGTCAACCGCGCGCGCACCGAGCAGAGCTATATGCTGTGCGAGGGAGATGAGATCCAGCTTTTTATCCGCGACGAATTCTTTGATTCTCCCGAACGTGACGGCGATGCGCTCTACCGTATTCAGCCCAAATTGGAGATCGTTTACGAGGACGAAAATATTCTGTTGCTCAATAAGCGCCCGGGGGTGTTGGTTCATGAGGATACCGATGCCGCGGAGAACACGCTGATCATGCACGTGAAAGCCTATCTTGTTCAAAAAGGGGAATATGATCCCCGCACCGAGCAATCCTTTGCGCCCGCGCTTTGCAACCGCATCGACCGAAATACGGGCGGAATCGTGATCGCCGCGAAAAACGCCGAGGCATTGCGCGTGATGAATGAAAAGATCCGCAACGATGAGCTTCGAAAATTCTATCTTTGCGCGGTGCACGGACGCATGAGCCGTGAACGCGAGACCCTGCACGGCTGGTTGCGGAAGAACAGCGCGGAAAATCTTGTGGATATCGCGGATACAAAACGGCAGGGATATAAAGAGATCATTACAAAATACCGTGTTCTGAGGGAAAAAAACGGGGAGTCGCTTCTCGAGGTCGAGCTGGTAACAGGCCGCACGCATCAGATCCGCGCGCATCTTGCTCATATCGGCCATCCGCTTCTCGGGGATGGGAAATACGGTGTCAATCGCGAAGACCGCGCACGCGGTTATAAATTTCAAGCACTCTATGCCTATCGCCTTGTTTTTTCTTTCCGAGAGGAGAGCGGCATTTTGCAATACCTGAACGGTAAGAGCTTTTCGATTCCGCTTGATGACGTTTGGTTTCGTAAAAGCTTTTACGGGGAGGGATGATATGAAAACAAAAACGCAATCAAGGGGCATTCTTCCATTGCTGCTTTGCGGAGCGGTTTTCACGGCACTCACGCTTGTGTTCCCGCAGGCGGGACTGCTTCAATGGTTTACCATGATCCCGCTTGCAGCAGGTCTGTTTCGCCTTTGCGAATCTCCCATACTTACGCTCAGACGCGCCTACGGATACGGTTTTCTCACGGTCTACGTTTACTATCTGGTTTTGTATCATTGGATCGTGAATCTCTATCCGTTGGATTTTGTGGGACTTGACAATGCCGCATCCGCGGCGGTGGTTGCGGTTGGCTGGTTTGGATTGCCGTTATTACAGGCAATTCCGGGCGGCTTGATCTTCCTTCTTTTTGCGGCACTTTCGAAAACACCGCTTTTTGACCGCGCACCGCTTTTGCGCCCCTTTGCACTCTCGGCGCTGTGGGTCCTCTTTGAGTGGAGCTCTACGCTTGGTTGGACCGGCGTTCCGTGGGGAAGGCTTGCGCTCGGACAGATCGAGTGTCTGCCGCTGTTGCAAAGTGCATCTTTGTTCGGTTCGTATTTTATTACATTTTTAATAGTGGCTGTCAACGCCTTGCTCGCCTATGCTATTCTATATAACATGCGGGCATCGGTATGCGGTCTGCTTGCGTCAATTTTGTTTTGCTCCAATTTTGTTTTTGGAATCCTGTCCATGAATCTGCCGAGCCGTACAGACGCCGAAACGCTTCGGGTTGCCGTTGTGCAGGGCAATATCGATTCACACGAGAAATGGGGACCCGATTCGGTTCAAACCACACGGGAACGCTACGGGGAACTCACCCGCCGCGCCGCGGAGCAGGGCGCTGACTTGATCGTTTGGCCCGAAACGGTGTTTCCATCGCCTCTCAATCATTCCGCCACAACGCGGATCTTTCTTTCCGAGCTCGCGCAGGAGTGCAACGTGACCTTGCTTGTCGGCTCTACCTATTATGTGAAGGACGAAAGCAATTATAACGCGCTCTTTATCGTAACGCCCGACGGAGCAATTGATCTGGATCATTTTTACGCAAAACGGCATCTTGTTCCGTTTGGAGAATACGTTCCGATGCGAGACGTGATCATGACGCTGGTACCGCCTCTGGCAAATCTTTCCGCGCTTGGGGAGGATCTGACACCGGGGGAGGATTCCGCCAATTTCGAAACCGCATGGGGAAGCATCGGCGCGCTGATCTGCTTTGATTCGATCTACGAAACACTGGCACTGGATTCGGTGCGCGACGGTGCCGATTTGCTTGTGCTTTCCAGCAATGACAGTTGGTTTTATGATTCTGCCGGCATTTATCAGCATCAGGCGCAAGCCCAGCTTCGGGCAATCGAAACCGGACGTGATCTTGTCAGGGCGGGGAACACGGGAATCTCCTCGGCGGTAACGGCAAAAGGCGAGTGTATCGCATGGATCGACCCGCTGACCGAGGGCTATGCGGTGGCGGACGTCAGCCTGCGTTCGACCGACACCCTCTACGTTTGTGTGGGAAATCTTTTTGTCTATCTTTGCGCGGCATTTTGCTTGCTTTTGCTCGGCGCGGGATATGTGCAAAAACGCCGCTATCCGCATGCCTTACCGCGTTTTTGTCGGTCCGATCGTCTTTTTTGACGGGAGAAGCTCACAAATCTTGCAAAAACAAGTAGAAAATGGATAAGAAGCAATGTTTGAGAAGCTTTTTTGCCATATCGTAAAAAGCATACTGCCATATTTTTTTTGCATTTTACAAAACCGAAAAACTGTGTTAAAATATTAACAAATAAAAAATCGGGGTATCTGTCCCCAAAAGCCGAAAGGAGCCCGAAAAAGGGCGGAAAGGGTTTTTTTAAGATGGAAAAGAAGGTTTACGAAATCGTAGACGGAGTGGAGAAGCTTGAGGCTGCGATCGCACGCGTTCGCGAGGCACAGAAGCTGTTTGCCACTTACACACAGGAGCAGGTGGATAAGATCTTCCTTGCAGCCGCAACCGCAGCCGATAAGGCGCGCATCTCGCTTGCGAAGATGGCGGTTGAGGAAACCGGCATGGGTGTTGTTGAGGATAAGGTGATCAAGAATCACTACGCCGCCGAATACATCTACAATGCCTATAAGGAAACCAAAACCTGCGGCGTGATCGAGGAAGATAAGGCATACGGCATCAAAAAGATCGCGGAGCCGATTGGTGTAATTGCCGCTGTCATTCCTACCACAAACCCCACCTCTACCGCAATTTTCAAAACGATGCTTGCGCTCAAAACACGAAACGGCATCATCATCAGCCCCCACCCCAGAGCAAAGAATTCTACCATCGCGGCAGCAAAGCTTGTGCTTGAGGCGGCAGTGGCGGCAGGCGCTCCCGAGGGGATCATTGATTGGATCGACGTTCCTTCGCTTGAGATGACTAACCTGGTTATGAAGGAAGCCGATATTATTCTCGCAACCGGCGGTCCCGGCATGGTGAAGGCGGCATACTCCAGCGGTAAGCCCGCGCTCGGTGTTGGAGCAGGTAACACACCCGCCATCATCGACGATACTGCGGATATTCTTCTCGCCGTAAACTCGATCATTCACTCCAAAACCTTTGATAACGGTATGATCTGCGCATCTGAGCAATCCGTTATCGTTCTTGCTTCTGTTTACGATGCGGTAAAGGCTGAGTTTGCCGCAAGAGGATGCTATTTCCTAAATGAGGAAGAGATCGAAAAGGTTCGCAAAACCATTCTGATCAACGGCGCGCTCAACGCAAAGATTGTTGGTCAAAAGGCTGCCAAAATTGCCGAGCTTGCAGGGGTTACGGTTCCTGCCTCCACCAAGATCCTGATCGGTGAGGTTGAGAGCGTTGAGCTCTCCGAGGAGTTTGCGCACGAAAAGCTGTCTCCCGTGCTCGCAATGTATAAGGTTCAGAGCTTTGACGAAGCCCTGGATAAGGCTGACAGACTCGTTGCCGACGGTGGTTACGGTCACACGTCGAGCGTTTATCTCAACCCCATTACCGAAACCGCAAAGCTTGACGCGTTTGCGGCCCGCATGAAGACCTGTCGTATTCTTGTAAATACGCCTTCCTCTCACGGCGGTATCGGAGACCTCTACAACTTCAAGCTCGCGCCCTCGCTCACGCTTGGATGCGGATCTTGGGGCGGAAACAGCGTTTCCGAGAACGTGGGTGTAAAGCACCTTCTTAATATTAAGACAGTTGCCGAGAGGAGAGAAAACATGCTTTGGTTCAGAACACCCCAGAAGGTTTATATCAAGAAGGGTTGCCTCCCCGTTGCTCTTGACGAGCTCAGAACCGTAAGAGGCGCAAAGAAAGCGTTCGTCGTAACCGACAGCTTCCTTTATCAGAACGGCTATACCAAGCCGATCACCGACAAGCTGGACGAGATGGGCATTCAGCACACCACATTCTTCAACGTACAGCCCGATCCTACGCTTGCTAACGCAACCGAGGGAGCAGCTCTTATGAGAGCCTTCCAGCCCGATACCATCATCGCACTCGGCGGCGGTTCGGCAATGGACGCTGCAAAGATCATGTGGGTGCTTTACGAGCATCCCGATGCAGACTTTATGGATATGGCAATGAGATTCATTGATATCCGTAAGAGAGTTTACACCTTCCCGAAGATGGGTGAGAAGGCATACTTCATCGCAATTCCGACCTCCGCAGGTACGGGATCTGAGGTAACGCCTTTCGCGGTTATCACCGATGAGAAGACCGGTGTGAAGTATCCGCTTGCCGACTATGAGCTCCTTCCCAACATGGCGATCATTGATACCGACTTCCACATGTCCGCTCCTCGCGGTCTGACTGCGGCTTCGGGTATCGATGCTGTTACGCACGCAGTTGAGGCATACGCGGCTATGCTCGCAACCGACTACACCGACGGTCTCGCACTCCGTGCGCTGAAGGTGATCTTCGAGTATCTCCCGAGAGCTTACGACAACGGTCAGACCGACGTGGAGGCTCGCGAGAAGATGGCAAACGCCGCTACCATGGCAGGTATGGCATTCGCAAACGCGTTCCTGGGGGTCTGCCACTCCATGGCACACAAGCTCGGTGCGTTCCACCATCTCCCTCACGGCGTTGCAAACGCGCTGATGATCGAGGAGGTTCTTCGCTTCAATGCTGCTGAGGCGCCCGTTAAGATGGGTACCTTCTCGCAGTACGATCATCCTCACACCCTTGCTCGCTATGCTGAGATCGCGGACTATCTCGGACTCGGTGGCAAGACCAACGAGGAGAAGCTGGAAAACCTGATCCGCGCGATCAACGACCTCAAGGCACGTGTAGGAATTAAAGAAACGATTAAAGATTACGGCGTTGATGAAAACGACTTCCTTGCTCGCCTTGACGATATGGTCGAGCAGGCATTCGACGATCAGTGCACCGGTGCGAACCCCCGCTATCCTTTGATGAGTGAGATCAAACAGATGTACCTCAATGCTTATTACGGTAAGCATGAGGAAGTATAATAAGGGAGGAAACCACGCTATGAAATTGGATCAAGTGATTGCAACCAGCCTTAACAAAACCATTTACCGCGATGGCAACCGCTGTATCAAGGTGTTCAATGAGGGATACTCCAAGTCAGATATCCTCAATGAAGCACTCAATCAGGCAAGAGTTGAGGAGACGGGGCTCAATATCAACAAGATCATCGAAGTGACCAAGGTCGACGGCAAATGGGCGATCGTTTCGGATTACATTGAAGGCGAAACCCTTGCCTCGTTGATGGAGAAGAACCCCGAAAAGCGTGCGGAGTATATTGCTTTGATGGTGGATATTCAGCTCAACGTTCACAGAATGCGTTCTCCGCTCCTGACCAAGCTTAAGGATAAGATGAACCGCAAGATCAGTCAGACCGATCTTGATGCCACCACTCGCTATGAGCTTCACACCCGTCTGGAGGGCATGCCGAAGCATAATAAGGTCTGCCACGGCGACTTTAACCCCTCCAATATCATTATTACCGCCGACGGGACCCCCTATATCCTTGACTGGGCGCACGCAACGCAGGGAAATGCGGCAGCCGATGCGGCAAGAACCTATTTGCTGTTCTCGCTTGCGGGAGACAAGGAAACCGCGGATCTTTATCTGCGCACTTTCTGCGAAAAGAGCGATACGGCAATGCAGTACGTTCAAAAATGGCTTCCCATCGTTGCGGCTTCGCAATCGGTAAAGGGAAATCCCGAGGAGAGACAGTTCCTGCTCAGCTGGGTCAACGTGGTTGATTTCGAATAAAAAAACGAGAGTCGGTTCACCGAGGCGTGAGCCGGCTCTTGCGCGTTTTTTTACAAAAAACAGCAAATAACTTGCGTAAAAACGTATTATATACATTTTCCAATCGAGAAAATGTGAGAAAAAAGATTTTTTGTCTTGACAAATTCCAATGTCTTTGTTATAATATTATAAATATTCGGAACCGAGAAGGAGATGGAAACATGAACTTCAATGAAAAATTTGTAAAAGAAGGATTGACCTTTGACGATGTGCTGCTGATCCCCGCAAAAAGTGACGTTCTTCCGGCGGATATCTGCCTGAAAACGCGCCTGACCAACCGCATTACACTCAACATTCCGTTGATGAGTGCGGCAATGGATACCGTAACCGAAGCCGACATGGCAATTGCTATGGCGCGTGAAGGCGGTGCAGGCACGATCCATAAAAACATGAGCATCGACGCACAGGCAGAGCAGGTTGATCGCGTAAAGAGAAGTGAGAACGGCGTTATCACCAATCCTCTGTTTTTAAGCCCCGAAAATTATGTTTACGAAGCAGAAAATCTGATGCACAAGTTCCGCATTTCCGGTGTTCCGATCTGCGATGCAAACAAGAAGCTGGTTGGTATCATCACCAACCGCGATATGCGCTTTATCCGTGATTACAATATCCCGATCGGAGAGGTTATGACAAAGGATCATTTGGTTACCGCTCCCGTTGGAACCACGCTTGAGCAGGCGCAGGATATTCTTCATTGCCACCGTATTGAAAAGCTCCCGATCGTTGACGAGAAGGGCATTCTTCGCGGCCTTATCACCATTAAGGATATTGAAAAGGCAACCAAGTATCCCAATTCCGCAAAGGACGCTAAGGGCAGACTGATCTGCGGTGCCGCGATCGGTGTTACGGCTGACGTTGTGGACCGTGCGCGCGCCCTGTTGGATGCGGGTGCCGACTTCCTCGTGCTCGACTCCGCACACGGACATTCTGCAAATATTCTCCGCAGCCTTGCAAGAGTAAAAGAAGCATTCCCCGATGCGCAGGTAATCGGCGGTAATATCGCAACCGCGGAGGCGGCACGTGACCTCATTCTTGCGGGTGCGGATGCGGTAAAGGTTGGTATCGGTCCCGGCTCGATCTGTACCACCCGTGTGGTAGCCGGTATCGGTGTTCCGCAGATCACTGCGATCTATGACGCGGCAGAAGAGGCTGCAAAGCATAATATCCCCGTCATTGCCGACGGCGGTATCAAATATTCGGGCGATATGGTCAAGGCGATCGCGGCAGGCGCG
>SVTW01000038.1 GCA_015063585.1 Oscillospiraceae bacterium | reverse complement strand
AAAAAACGTCAATCCGGGCGTTGCAAGTCTCTATTTGAACACGGCGGGCGGTCGCGTGCGCTTTTCCACCGATTCGCAATACGTGGCGATCCACACCAAAATGTCGAATATCTGCCGCATGCCGCATTTTGCGCTCTCGGGCGGCGCGGGCTTTGACCTGTTTGTAGATGAGCCCCAAAGCGGAATCAGCCGTTTTCAGCGTCCTTTTATGCCCGATTATAATATGGAGGACGGATACGAGTCGATCGTGCGCTTTCCAACGAAACAGCTCCGCCACTTTACCATACATTTTCCAACCTACAGCAACGTGCATGATCTTTACATCGGCTTGCAAAAGGATGCAACGGTGGGAGAGGGCATGAAATACCGTGATATGGCGCCGATCGTCTATTACGGAAGTTCCATTACGCAGGGCGCATGCGCGATCCGTCCGGGCAATACCTACGAGAGCGAGGTGAGCCGCCGTTTGCGGGTGGACCACATCAACCTCGGCTTTTCGGGAAACGGCAAGGCGGAGGATCTGATCGTGGACTATATGGCTACGCTTTCCATGTCCGCGTTTGTGTCGGACTATGACCACAACGCGCCAAACGTTGCGCATCTTGCTGCCACGCATTGCAAGCTCTACCAAAAGATCCGCGCGGCACACCCCGATATTCCCTATATCATGATCTCGCGTGTCGATTTTGACTGCAATTACAATGAAAACGTAGCGCGCCGTGACGTAATCATTGACACCTATCACTATGCGCGCGAGCGGGGCGACCGCAACGTTTATCTGATCGACGGAGAGGGCGTTTTCCGCGGCAGATATATTGATATGTGTACTGTGGACGGGGTTCATCCCAACGATCTTGGCTTCGCGCTGATGGCGGATGCGGTAGAGGCAACGCTTCGCCGCGCCATGACCCAGCACCTGTTCCCTTGAAAACCCTTTTACGGGTGCAACCAATTGTTGAATTTCCCATTTTCTATTGACAAGCGTTGGCATATGACTTATAATAAAACAAAATTACAAGCCTTGTGCGGAAAGAGAAGCGGATATGAACAAACAGCGTGAACAAAAAAATTACATCAATTATTTTAAAAAATGGGACGGCATGGGCATGCTCGGCGCGATCCTGATGATCGTTGGTTTTGCCTGCCTTTGGCTCGGTCGTAGCTTTGCAGCTTACGTGATGGCGGTCTTTTTAATGCCGATCGGAATTGCCGTCTTTCTTTACGGAAGCATCGGGCGCGCGAGCGAGAGCGATTTCAAGAATGAGATCGAGGACCGCATGGAGGCGATCGGCTTTCGGGAGGTGGAGGAGGAGCCCCGTTTCCGCCGCCGCTACGCGAAGGAACCCGAAATTCTGACGTTTTCGGACTATCTTTTCCGCGAGGGTGTCATGCTCAAGCGTCGCAAAAGCGGAGCACTTTGTTCCTCTGCCTATCTTTGCGCGCAAATGATGATCCTCACCGATGCCTTCTACGTCAAAATGCGTGAGTTTTCCTTTGTGAGTGACGGCGTTTCTAACCGAGACGAGGAGATCCTGTTCTCTGAGATCGAGTCGATCGGTGTGGTACGGGATACCCAATCGCTCACCTTTGGAAAGGGGAGCTACACCGCAAGAACCTGCAATTTGGTGATTACCTATAACGGCGGTAAAACCTGCGCGCTTCCCATCAAGGACGATATCTACGCTGAGCAATTTGCCGAGCGTTTGGAGCGGATCGTGAAGGGGGCAAAATCATAAACCAAAAAAGATTGCGTTGATCGGATGTCCGATCAACGCAATCTTTTTTGGTTTTTAAAGCTGAGACATAAATTCAAATTCGGCGTCGGCGTGTCCCTTGAGGCCCTCATGTCCGAAGTCGGGATAGATCAGGACCTGCTTCTCCGCTGTGATCTTGTTATACATCGCGAACTGTGTGGAGGGCGGGCAGGTGGTGTCCATCAGACCCGTACCCATGAGTACCTTCGCGCGGATACGGGGAGCAAGATTCTGAATGTCTATATAACCGAGCTTTTCAAAGATCTCGTCCTCATGCTCATGCTTGGGGTCAAAAGAGCGGAAATAGTAGCGCAGTCCCTCATACGCGCCTTTTGCGAGATCCATCTCCCACACGCGCTTGTAGTCCGAGAGGTAGGGGTAGGTGGGGGCGCAGAGCTTGATCGCGGGAACCAATGCCGCGCAGGCAACCGTGAGCGCGCCGCCTTGCGAGCCGCCGCAGGCACCCACGCGGGTCTCGTCCACGTAGTCGAGTCCCATCACGATGCGCGCGAGCATAGCGGTGTCAAGAAAGAGATCACGGCAGAGAAGCCCTTCGGGGGGACCGTCCAGTCCGCGCGTGAAGGGGGTGGTGTAGGTGGTACCCGCCACACCGCCAACGTCCTCGGAGCGACCGCCTTGACCGCGGCTGTCGAGCGAGGCAACGCAATAGCCCTGCGACGCGTAGGTGAGAAGCGACGACCAATGACCGCCGTCACCCGACAGACCGTGAAAACGCAGGACCGCGGGAGCCTTGCCCTCAATATGCTTGGGGCGCGCAAATTTCGCATAGATGACGGCGCCCTTGGTGGATTTGAAGCGCAATTCAAAGAAATCGGCAATCTTGGATTCGAGCGGATAGGGCGTGAATTGCGGCTCGGGATCAATGGCATTCATCTCGGCGAGCGAGCGATCCCAAAATTCGTCAAAGTCGGCGGGGCGGGGTGTGATTCCCTGATATTGTTTCAGCTTCTCCAGGGACATATCTACAGTTGGCATAGCGGTCCTCCTTGTTGTGCTTTGGAGCTCATGCGGCTCAATTTTTATGTCAAGGGTATTTTACACCATTATTCGGTGCTTGTCAAGTCTTCTGTCGAAAAATCGGTGTTCTTCTGTTTTTCGCGATAGGCACGGGGGGAGAGCCCAACTGCGCGTCGGAAGCAACGGCTGAAATAGTAGGGGTCGGGAAATCCGACCTGCTCGGCGATCTCGCGGACGCTGATCGAGCTGTTTCGGAGCATGGATTTTGCTGCGGAGATCCGCATATTGATGCGGTACTCGTTTGGAGAAACACCCGCCCATTCCTTAAAATGCTGATAAAAGCTGCTTTCGCTGATCTTGCAGACCGCCGCATAGCGATCCATATGCTCATTGCGATCCCATTCGTTGATCAGCAAGCGCACCCCCTTATAGATCGGCGCGTGCTCGTGTGCGTGAAAGACGACCGAATCGCAAAGTGCGGCAAGCAGATCAAAAAACCGTGCCTGTCGGCGCAAGCGGCTTCCGCGCGGATCGAGGCAGAGGAGACGCAGCTCGGACGCGGCGTGACGGCACTCAGGGGCGGCTCCCGAGGTCAGCAGGCAGAGTGATTTTCCGAGACAGACCGCGTCTCCCGTAGCATTCCAAAGCGTGAAATTGACGGTGTAGGTATCGGGGTCAAAGCCTCCGTTGCGAAATTCAACGGTGTAGCGTGTTCCGCGCGGAATATAGACCACGTCCCCTTGTGATGCCGAAACCGGCTCTTCGTTCTCCGCACGGAAGATCGCGCGAATGCGTGAGCAGACGACGATCAAGCCGTCGGTTGCGCGCGGCAGGCTTCGGTTTCCGAGCCAAAGACTCCCATGCTTCCAAATCTGGCGGTGGCAATCCGTAACCTCGGCACGGCAGCCGGCATGCTCAAGCTCGGCAAGTGAAAGCTGTTGCATGGCTTGATAGCTCCTTTTTTGTTTTTTTCTATATTATAACATGAATTTGGAGAAAAGTCCATCTTTTTTTCAGAATTTCCCATTTACATTTCGCAATGAAGTTGCTATAATGAAACCGACCCGTATCATGCATGACCAAGGAGGCAAATCAATGGGATATTTGTTTTTGGGCATTGCGCTTTTATGTGGCGCGACAAAGGGGTATTGCGGAAAAAAATCGAGTGGGTTTGTGACCGAATTCCGCGATTCCATGCTGATCAATCTGATCCGCATGCTGCTCTGTATTCTGCTGGGGTGCGGTGTTTTGGGCTTTGGAGCGGGCTTTTCCGCGCTTGCCATCAGTCCCCCTGCCTTGTTTATGACCCTGCTTTCGGGCGTTACCACCTCTGTTTTCGTGATTTCCTGGCTTCTGTCGGTCCGTCGGGGTGCTTATATGCTGGTGGACGTCTTTTTGATGCTCGGCGTTGTGGTGGCAATTTTTCTGAGTTGGGCGGTGCTCGGTGAAACGGTAACGCTCAAGCAGGCAATCGGCTTTGTCATTCTGCTCGGCGCCGTTTACCTGATGTGCTCTTATCAACGTGCCACCAAGGGCAAGCTCACCCTGCTTTCCTTTGCGCTTCTCGTCCTTTGCGGTGTTTCCACGGGACTTACCGATTTTTCGCAGAAATGGTTCGTCCGCACGATGGAGGAAACGCCGGTTTCGGTGTTCCAATTCTACACCTACGTTTTTTCGGCACTCACGCTCTTGATCTTCTACGTTGTGAGCGGTCTTGCCGAGCGAAGAAAAGCGACCGCGGCAGAAGCGGTGGCGGCTGCTCCGCGTAAAACTTTGCGCCAAAAGCTTCCGCTCGTGCTGATCGCTTATATTGTGGTGATGGCGGTTTGCCTCTATCTGCATTCTTATTTTAAAACACTTGCGGCGGGAGAGTTGAGTGCGTCACAGCTATACCCGCTCAATCAAGGCGGCGGCTTGCTGCTAAGCACGGCAATGGCGGCGGTCTTTTTTAAGGAAAAGCCGAATGCGTCGAGCATTGTCGGGATTCTGCTTGCCTTTGCCGCGCTGCTTCTGATCAATCTTTAAAACAGCAGTATGGATGAATAAAAAGGAGAGACTGAGATGAAAGTAACACAGTATATCACAAACGACAGTTTGCAATTTGCAACGCGTCCGATCTTTCGCTCCACAAAGATGAGCGGTGCTCTGACGCTCCGCGAAACAGGGACGGTCGTATCCGATGATTTTCTCGGATTTGGCGTGGCGATCACGGGGAGCTCCTGCTATGAGCTGAGCCTGATGGAGCCCGAACGCCGCCGCGCTTTGATCGAGGAGGTTTACGGCAAGAATGGAATCGGGCTTTCGATCGCGCGTCTTTCGGTTGCCTCAAGCGATTATTCCGCCGAGCTTTATTCCTATGATGACGTTGAGAATGACACCGCGCTGACCCATTTTTCGATCGACCGTGACCGTGCCTACATCATTCCGATGATCCGCGAGATCCTGGCGGTCAATCCCGACCTCTTCCTCTACGCGTCGCCTTGGAGCCCTCCCGGTTGGATGAAAACGGGCGGCAATATGTGTGGCGGCTATATGCGTGCCGAATACATTGAATGCTATGCCGATTACATTGTGAAATTTCTTGAGGAGTACGCAAAGTGCGGCATCAAAATTGCGGCGCTGACTCCGCAGAACGAGCCCGAGACACAACAGCATGGGCAAATGCCTGCCTGCATCTGGCATCCCGATATCGAGGCGGCATACATTTCGGTCTTGCGCCGCAAGCTCAGAGAGCGCGGAATGGACGTTCAGATCTGGATGTTTGATCAAAACCTTGACAACTATCTGCGCGTGAATTGGATGCTGGATACCTATTCGCAGCTCCGAAAGGATTGCGACGGTGCTGCTTTCCACTATTACAGAGGCAGTATTGAGCAGACGCGCGCCGTGCGCGAAAAATATCCCGAAATAAAGATCCACTTTACCGAGGGCGGTCCGCGTCTCTATGATCATTATGATACCGATTGGTGCAAATGGGGACTCACGGTTTCGCGCGCGCTCAACGAGGGGCTTTCCTCTTTTACAGGCTGGAATCTAATGCTGGACGAAACAGGGGGACCGAACATTGGTCCGTATTTCTGCGGCGGATTGATCATGCGGAACAGCATCAGCGGTGACCTGAGCTACAGCGGGCAATTCAAGGCATTCCGTCACGTGGCAAAGTTTATGAAAAAGGGCGCAAAGGTGTTGGAGCTTTTGATTGACGACAACACGTACGGCACCTACCGATTTCCGAAGGAGGACGCTCCCTTGCAGGCGTCCCTGATCGAGAATCCCGACGGAAGCCGCGCTTATTTGCTGATCAACCGTGACAGCACCAAGCGTCAGGTGCAGTTCTTCGAGGGCGGTACCTGGTGGTATGTGGAGATGCTTCCCAACACGGTTTCCACCGTTGTGGTAGAGGTATAACAAAGAGATCCCGAACGCGATATCGCGTTCGGGATCTCTTTGTTTTCTTATTTTTTCTCCGCTCGGTTGCGATCCCAAATGATCCGCAGACCCTTGAGAAGCAAGGTCTCCTCGCAGAGAATGTCGTGTCGGCAATGTTCCGCGAGCAAGTCGCTCATGCGACCGGTCGCCACGATCGAATACTTGTCTGCCTGCAGCTCCTCGGATATGCGATCGAGCAGCGCGTCCACGGCACCCGCCATTCCAAACACGGCACCCGCTTTCATGCAATCCACCGTGCAGGTTCCAATCGCGCGGCGCGGGGCTTGCAGGTCGATGTGCGGCAAGAGCGCGGTCTTTTCGGAGAGTGCCTCGGTTGCAAGTTCAATGCCGGGCATGATAACACCGCCAACGTAGCGTCCGCGCGCATCAACCACCGTGAGGGTGATTGCGGTGCCTGTGTCAATGGCAACGCAGGGCAGGGGATAGAGCTCTTTTGCGGCAACAGCGGCGCAGACCAGGTCGGACGCAACCGTGCCGGGGTCATTGATGCAGAGGGGGAGCCCCGTTTTCACACCTGCGCCCACCGTGATACACGTCAGCCCTGTTAAAAGCTTGACCGTGCGTACAAAGGTGTCGGTAAGAGCGGGCACTACGCAGGAGAGAATGGCACCTTCAAAATCGGTGGAATCAACCCCGCACAGCGCAAAAATCTGCCCGATCTTTGCGGCATATCCAAACTCGCTTTCAACGGGATCGGTTGGAATGTGAAAGACCGACGATACGTTGCGGTTTTCGTCCACGCATCCAACGGTTGTGTGCGTATTTCCGCATGCGATTGCAAGGACCATGTGCGATCCTCCTTTTCAGATGTTCAGAATTTCTTTTTCACGACCGTGATAACGCGCATCACCACGGGAATGATCGCAACGTTGATGGCAAATTCAACCACAAAGTTCAGTCCGATCATACCGATCATCAAAAACGAAATGGCACTCGCGAATTGGTATTCAATTGCCCATTGCCCAAGCAGGGTCTGATAAAAGATCAGCACACCCACGGCAAAAATACCCGTATTGGTGATGGGGCAAGCAATTGCCGAGAGCACCGTGCCGAGCCAAGTCTTGCCGAGCTTTTCAAACAGACGGAAGATCAGTCCCGATACAAGACCTGCCGCAATGCCCTTGAGGAGGCAGAGCGCGATCGTGATCACGGGGGTGTACTCAAACATGGCAAAGCTGATGACACCGGCAGCACCTGTTACCACCTGAATGCTGACCACCGCTCCGAATACACCGCCGAGAAAAGCTCCCGTGGCGGGGCCGAAGAGGATCGCACCGATCATGATGGGCACGAGCGTGAGCGTGATCGTGAAGATCCCGACCGGAATCGACACGAAGAATTGCAGGATCACGACGAGAGCCGCGAGGACCGCCGTGCCCACAAGTCTTTGAATGTGGGTTTTGTTTTTGTTCATATTTTTTTCCTCCTTGCTGCTGTTTCGGTTTGCCCGAATATAGCGCACACACAGTATAGCACACTTTTTTGTGTTTTGCAAGCATTTTTTTACATTTCGGTTGACAGAAACCCTTTCGCATGATAAAATAGAGTACAGAAAACAGACCAAAAACAGGAGGAAAACCGTTTTGAACCGTGATATCAACGTCAGCTCGGGCGGCGCGCCTTTCGAATACGTTGTGGCAAAAGCCAAGACGCCTGCGGTGTGGTTTCAACGCATCACGCTGATCGCATTTTATATTTTCTGGGTCCTTGCGCTTTTGCTGATCGGAGGAGCGGTGCGTCTCGTGGTCCCTTTTTTAGCGCTTGTTCCGTTGTCGCTGTGGGTGCTTGTCTTTTTCACGTGGCGCCTGACACAGGTGGAGTATGAGTATTCCTTTTTCGCGGGTGAATTGACGGTTTCGCGTCTGCTGGGCGGAAGAACACGGCGCGAGCTTTGCTGCGTGTCGATCCGCTCGATCGATTATATCCTTCCCAATGAGGAGGCATACGCGAGTCGAATCGAGTCTTTTTCGGCAAACAAAACGATTTTTGCCGCCTCGAAAGATTCCTCCCCCTCTGTTTACGTAGCGCTTTGGTGCGACGAAAACGGACGGCGCTACGAGCTCTTTTTTGAGCCGAACGAAAAGGCGTTGCGAATCTTGCGTTATTATAATATGTCCGCGCTGACGCTTCGGCAATCCGACCGATAAGCGCGAAAAGGAGGATCCATTATGAAAAACCAACCCGAAATGACTCTGCGAATTCCCGAGGATATGTTGCGCCGTCTGCTCTACGTTGCCAAAGCGGAAGGGCGCTCTCCCAATAACCACATCATGATGCTCCTGCGCAATAACGTGCAGTACTTTGAGCGTGCCAAGGGGCGCATCCGCCCCGAGGATCTCCGCGCGATCGACATTTCGGAGTATCTTGCCGCGGAGGAGGAGACGCCTTCATGAGCGGAGCGGTATATTCCTTTCTGCTCTATTACGGCAGGCTTTTTCTGCTCACTCTCGGCGTTCTGCTTGCCTGTGGTCTGTTTGTCGGTTTTTGTTCCCATCTGTTTGCAAAACTGCTCGGACGCGGATCGGGGCGTGTTTTTGACGTTACCTCGCTGATCGGTACCCCCGTTCATGAGCTGGGGCATGCCGTGATGTGTCCGCTTTTCGCGCATCGGATCCGCAGGATCCGCCTCTGGACACCGAAGCCCGACGACGGTGTCTACGGCTTTGTAGAGCATACCTACAACCGAAAAAATCTTTGGGCGCGGCTTGGGAATCTCTTCATCGCGCTCGGTCCGCTTTTCAGCGGACTTGGTGTGATGGTGCTGATGCTTTGGCTTTGCTTTCCCGCGCAATGGCAGACCTATCTTGCAACCACACACGCGCTTTCGGGCATCTCCGCCGCACCGCATGAGCTTGCCGAGGGCATCTGTTCGCTTCTTACCGCGATCCCATCGGCATTCCGTCAGGATTGGTTGCGCTCGCTTTTGGGCTTGCTCGTGATTCTTCCCGTTTCTCTGCACGTTACGTTGAGTTGGCAGGATATCCGCTCGGGTGCCGGCGCGTTTCCGATCTATTTTCTTTTGCTTGGCGTGTTCGGTCTTGTCACATGGTTCCTCGGTGTGTCTGCACCTATCGTTGCCGCCTTGCGGTTGCTGAATCTGCGCATGCTCTCCCTGTTTTTGATCGTAATCGCTTTCTCATTGCTTTGGGTCTTGCTTGCATTGCTGTTCCGCGTTTTGAAAATGATCCTTTCGTGGTTTTAATAAAGTGCGAACCGTACAGAGCCCCCTGTCATAAAGCTGACAAAAAACCGACGGATTTTCAGGATCGGTCGGTTTTTTTGGGTTGCGGTGCAAAGAATGTCGAACATATGTTTAGAAAATATTTCCGAAATACTTGACAATGGACGTAATACTGTGCTATAATATACAAATATAAAGAGACCGAAAAATGAAGAAATGACTGGATGATAATTTTTGCGCTCAGAAGCCGATGCTTGTGTCCTCTATTTCTGTTTTTTTGGTTTTTGTTTTTCAGGGAGGTATTTCATGGCAATCGTTTGGGAATGGATCTGCAATGCACGCGCCTATTTGGGTGAGGTCAATACCGTTACCATGATCATTCGTATTGGACTGGCGGCATTGGCAGGTGCTTTGGTTGGATTGGAGCGTGAGCTTCACGGACGCGCGGCAGGCTTGCGTACACATATGCTGGTCTCGCTCGGCGCAACGCTCAGCGCGCTGATCGGTGTACTTTTGAGTGTGGAAATGGCAAAGCTCGGAATCAATTCCGACGTCCAGCGTACGGGCGCGCAGGTCATGAGCGGCGTCGGTTTTCTCGGAGCGGGAACCATTCTTGTCAAAAAGGGAAATTCCCGTATTTCGGGTCTGACCACGGCGGCAGGACTCTGGGCAACGGCGGCGATCGGTCTTGCCATGGGCTACGGACTCTACGAGGCGGCGTTTACGGCTGTGATCGTTGTGGTGCTTGCCTATACAATGATCGGACGGTTGGAATTTTTCATGAACCGCAAGCGTCAGCGTATCTTCGTTTATTTGGAGCTGGATGACGTACATTCGGTGACCCAAATGTCCGAAAAGCTCGCAAACGACTATTCGGGTATCGAAATTCAGGTAACACCTCCGCGAAGCGGCTGTGCTCCGCACGTTGGAATCGAGGCGTTGATCCGCATTCCACACAAGGTTTCGGTGGAGGAAAAGATCCGCCGCCTCAATAAGCTGGACCACGTTGTGTTTGCTTTGCAGATTACTTAATATTCTTTTTTGGCGAAAAAACTGAAAAAAATTTTTAAAAAAAAAGCTCGTTCTGTTGACAGAACGGCGATTTCATGGTATTATATATATAAAATAGGTTGTTCATTTTAAATGACCTTGAATCGGATGGAGGGTATCCAAATGGCTGATGAAATGTTGAAAAAAGCCGAGGCATTGACCGATGCTCAGCCGGAAGCGGTTTGCGAATCCGGAGACGCATTGGATTATATGCGTGAGGCAATTGCAAAATTGCAGGAGAAAGAGGCGGTTTTAACCGAAAAACTTTGCCTTGCTAAGGAAAAGGGCCTGCCGGAGCATGCAGATAAATGCAGAGTGTTGCTGCAAAAAGTGGTTCGCCAGCGCATTCAGAAGCAGGAGGAATTGCGCCAAGCGGAAGCACGTCAGCTTGCCGCTGAGCTGGATGCTCTCACCGCCGAGATCGGCGCGGAGATCGAGCCTGCTGCAGAAACGGTTGAGGAGGAGCTGGACGGTTACGACTATCTGGCAAAATTCAAGCGTATGAATCTGATTGCGAAGATGATCGGAACCGTCGGTGTGGTTGCATGCTTCCTCGGCGCGTTTGTTTATCTGATTCTCACGCAGGTTGAAACCTTGAATCTCCCCTTTGAGTGGATTCATCTGGTAATTGTAGGTGCGGTTGCCGTTGTATTTGTAATCGTTGCCGCAATTATTGCGGGTGCTGCAAAGAAGTATAAGCAGATCGCGGATATGATCGAGGAAGAACGGGCGGCTGATGAAGCCGAGCTTGAGCTTGCCGCAAAGGAAGAGGTGTTCACCATTGAAAGCCTGAACGCCGCAACCGAGGCATATGAAATTGAAAAGCAGCTCGACGTTAAAAAATCCAAGCCCGAAAACAAGATGCTCTCCGCGCTCAAGCTTCCCGACGCGGTTCCCGAAAAGGTGAAGCAGAACGTACATAAGATCGTTCCGATCGCGGCTGTATGCACTGCAGTGGTAACGGCCGCTGCCGTATCCTCGGCACGCAAGAGAGCTGCAGCAGAGAAGCGTTCGGCTGCTGCCCGCAGAGATTTCTTTAAGTGGCTGAGCTGATCCGGGCGGATAGGATACGATCGGTCTGGAGGAATTACAAATGATGAAATCGGATCGTTTTCGCAGTGCCTCAAAGCTTGTTTTGGGATTTGGGTTGGTTCTTTGTGCACTTGCCTGTGCGGTGTACGGTGTGCTGATGATTCCTGCCGTGATGGGTCTTGCCTTTCATTGGGAGTACCTTGCATTGGTTGGATTTGTCGCAGTGCTGTTTCTTCTTGTTTCGCTGATCCTGTTTTGCATCGCAAAGGGAGAGGCGGCAGAGGAGGTCTTGTCGGATCCCGTTGTGGAGGCGGCTGCCCCTGCATCGGTTGAAATCAGTTTTTCCGAGCCCAAAAAGCAAGCAGCACCCGCACATGCAATCTCGTGCATCAAGGTTGACACTAAAACGGCACCCAAAAAGGTCACCTTCCAATGCGATAAGGCGTTGCTGAAAAAGGTTGGAATGATCGCCGTTCCGACGATTGCCGTCGGTTTGATTGCGTGGTCTGTTTCTTCCAACATAGAAAACGCGAAAAAAGCAAAACGCCGCCGCCAGATCTATCGCTGGCTCGGCTAAAAAAAGAGTTGTCTCAAATGGCGAATTTTGAGACAACTCTTTTTTTGTAGCAAATCAAGCTTGCCATTTTTCGGCGGGACGCATCGCGATCACCATACGGCAATGCTCGGCTTGCGCTCCGTGGATCTCTACAAGATAATCAAGCTGGATAATTCCGTCGGTGAGCAGACGATTGTCAACGAGCAGCGTGTGAACACCAACCTGAAAGCTTGAGATGGGCGTGTCGTAAACGCTGAAATGACGCTTTCCTTCCTCAAATACCAGCGCGGTTTCGACACTGCCCGTTCGGATCATGGAAACAACGTCGGGATTTTCGCGGTCAAAGCCGATGGACGTCACCGATCCTGCCATACCGCTCAGCTCTCCCTCCTCGTAAACCAACTCCACGCGGCTTTTTCCGGTGCAAAAGCGACCTTCCACGATCATGTCAGTGGGTTCCGGCGAGTCGGATTGCTCATCTGACTCACTGTCAAGATCAAAGAGAATATCATTTTCAAACAGATCGTCCGCGGTTTCGGTTCGCGCGGTGCGGATCGTGATCATTACGTTTCGTTTTGTCATGGTGCTGTATTAGACTCCTTTTGAGCGCGTCTGCGTAGAATTTCATTGACTTTGAGAATGGCAACCTGTGTTTTTCCGTCGGTGATCTTACCGGTGAGCACGTCGTCAACCAATTGCGGGAGAGGCACGCGCACGATATTGAGAAATTCATCGTCATCCAAATCGGTATCGCCAAAATGAAGCCCCTCGGCGAGGTAGAGGTCGATCTTCTCATCGAGAATGGCGGGGGTGGACCGAAAGAGACCGAGATAGGTGAGCGAATCGCAGACGGCACCCGTTTCCTCACGCAGCTCACGCAGGGCGGCTTCCACGTGATCTTCGGTTTTGCTGTCGAGCTTACCCGCAGGGATCTCGGTCATCACGCAACCGTGTGCGTAACGGTATTGGCGCACGCAGATCACCTCGCCCTCTGCTGTGAGCGGCAGGACGGCGACCGCGCCGATGTGACGCACGTATTCCCGTACCGATTCCGCACCGTTTGGCAACGAAACACGGTCAACGTAGAGATGCACTACCTTTCCGTCGTAGATCAGTTCGGAGGAGACGCAATCCTCCCGAAGCTCTTGCTCGGTATATTCTTTCATGTCATTTACCTCTGCATTTTCTTTCATACCCCTATATTATACATCATCGGCAGGGATTTGTAAAGAAGGTCTTGCAAAAAAGATGGATTTCTGTTATACTAATTAAGAAAACAACATGCAGACCGTACCGAGCGCGCGGGATCACGCGGGGGCATCGGGGCGGTCAGAAAGGTACGGGAGGCGCTTGAAGACCTTTTCCGCAGGGAGACGAATGGGAACAGAAGAACGGAGCCGCACCGAGATGGTGCTGGGGAGTGAAGCAATGGAAAAGCTGGCACGGGCACGTGTGGCGGTGTTTGGGATCGGCGGCGTTGGCGGATACGTATGCGAGGCACTTGCACGCGCGGGTGTTGGCGCGTTGGATCTTTTTGATGCCGATTCGGTGTCGCGCTCCAATCTCAACCGACAGATCGTCGCGTTGCAATCCACAGTCGGACGCGAGAAGGTGGAGGTCATGCGCGAGCGCATCGCCGATATCAACCCGCAGTGTGCCGTGCGCACCTACCCGATCTTTTATCTGCCCGAAAATGCCGATCTCTATCCGTTGGATCACTACTCCTACGTTGCCGACGCGATCGACACGGTTTCGGCAAAGGTGGAGCTTGTCGTTCGCGCGAGAGCGGCAGGGGTTCCGATCATCTCGTCCATGGGAACGGGGAACAAGCTGGATCCAACGCGGTTTTGTGTAACCGATCTTGCCAAAACTTCCGGTTGTCCGTTGGCGCGTGCGATGCGCCGACTGTTGCGCACACGTGGAATCGAGCATTTGAAGGTGGTGTTTTCAGATGAGCAACCGATCACACCGATGGTCGGTCCTGCCGAGCAAGAGGCGGGAAAACGCGCGATTCCGGGGTCGGTTTCCTTTGTGCCTTCCGTTGCGGGGCTGATCCTCGCGGGCGAGATCATCAAGGATCTGATCCAATAGAAAACACGTTATTTGCGCGGACTCTGCGCAAAAGAACGAGGGGGTGAGTCAAATGCAAAAATGCATTTGGTACTCATCCCCTTTTTGTGAAAAGAGAATTCGAAATGCGCGCGAATCAGAAGCACTTTGCAAGGCGATGCTGCTTGCAGTCGTCGGTTTTTCCGCAGTGATAGCAGAGCTCGTTTTCGCACGTGCCGTTTTGCGCAAAGGAGACCAGATTCTTCACGGTGGTTTCCGCAATATTGGAGAGCGCCTCCTCGGTAAGGAACGCCTGGTGTGAGGTGACGATGACGTTGGGCATGGAGATCAGGCGCGCGAGCGTGTCGTCCTCCACGATATGGCCCGAATAATCCTCAAAAAAGATGTCGGATTCCTCCTCGTAAACGTCAAGGCATGCCGCGCCGATCTTGCGGGATTTGATCCCTGCAAGCAGGGCTTCGGCATCGATCAGGGCACCGCGCGAGGTGTTGAGAATCACCACGCCTTTTTTCATTTGCGCAATGGTCTCTTCACGGATCATGTGGTGCGTTTCCTCGGTCAGCGGACAATGGAGCGAGATGATATCGCTTTCGGCAAAAAGCTGTTCGGGGGTCACGTACGCAATATCGGTACCCGTTGCGGGGTATTTGTCATATGCCAGCACACGCATGCCGAATCCGCGGCAGATGTCGATGAACACACGTCCGATCTTACCCGTTCCCACAACGCCCACGGTTTTGCCGTGCAGATCAAAACCGGTCAGCCCGTTGAGGCTGAAGTTGAAATCCTTGGTGCGGATATAAGCCTTGTGGATCCGTCGGATCGAGGTCAGAAGCATTGCCATTGCGTGCTCGGCAACGGCATACGGGGAATAGGCGGGGACACGCACCACGTGGATCTTTCCAAACGCGTGGCGCACGTCCACGTTGTTAAAGCCGGCACAACGCAGAGCGATCACGCGAATGCCGAGGCGGTAGAGTTCATCGATCACAGCGGCATTGACCGTGTCGTTGACGAACACGCAAACTCCGTCATAGCCGCGCGCGAGGTCTACCGTGTCCTCATTGAGCTTGGTTTCAAAAAATTTAAAGACGATCCCATGGTCCTCGCCGTATTTACGAAACGCAGGCTGGTCATAGGATTTTGCGTCAAAAAATGCGATTTTCATAGTAAAGTACCTCTTTTTCGTTAGTATGCGACTTTTTGTTTTTTTTATGCGAAGCACTTGACAAAGTGTTTGCCGCGTGCTATAATATCGGCACATAGAAGAAATGCTGCCACCGGGTAGACGTGCTGCTGCACTCGTTCACATCGTTAGGTCTTGGAAGATGTGTTTCGGGTGCTTTTTGTTTGGAGGAAACATGAAAAAATTTCAAATTTATAATCCCTTTGCCTTTTTAAGCGCCTTTGAGTGGGGACTTTGGCTCCTTTCACTGACCGTGGTTTGCCTATCCTTTTTTCTGGGCGGTCGCGGAAGCATTCTTTCGCTGATCGCCTCTCTCCTCGGTGTTACCGCATTGATCTTTGTCGCGAAGGGCGACGTGACAGGGCAGGCGCTTACCGTTGTGTTCAGCCTTTTGTATGCCGCCGTTTCCTGGAAACAGCGTTATTACGGTGAAATGATCACCTATCTTGGCATGAGCGCGCCGATCGCGGCTTTTTCGGTGGTGTCGTGGCTCAGGCACCCCTATGCCACCGATCACTCCGAGGTCAAGATGGAGCACCTTTCCAAGCGTGACGCTTTCATTACCCTCGGTTGGACTGCTGCCGTTACCTTCTTGTTTTATTGGATCCTGCGCGGGCTGGGGAATGCCGAGCTTGGGGTGAGTACGCTTTCGGTTACCACAAGCTTTCTCGCCTCCTACCTGCTTTACCGCCGCAGTCCCTATTATGCGTTGGCGTATGCGGGAAACGACGTGGTGTTGATCGTTTTGTGGGTGGTTGCCGCACAGAAAGACGCCTCATATTGGGCAATGGTCGCCTGCTTTTTGATGTTTTTGTGCAATGATCTTTACGGTTTTTTCAATTGGATTCGTCGGCGCCGCTGTCAAACAGCACACAATTAATTGTCGTTGTCGGGTTCTTCTGTATCGTCGGGAAGGGTGCTGTTCTCGTCGATCAGCTCGGTTGCGGGGCGCCATGCCTGCCCGAACTCCACATCGCGAAAGAGTGCCGCCAGCCCCGTGATCTGCTTGAGTCGCAAAATCTCGTCGCGCTCCATACCGAGGTGCTTGGAGATCCACGCGTCGCTTCGCCCGATATCATGCAGGTCGCGAATGATGTTGCTCATCAGATCCACGTCATGTGAGCCGCGGGCACGGTTGTGTCGGATCGTACTTGCCATGCGTCCCGAAAGCGGCTTGTCGATCACCGAAACGGGGAGCATTCCGCCCTCACGTTCGCGGATGTCGGGGTAGTCACACATCACGCGGTAGCGGTGAAAGCCGTCCACGATCACGTAGCGGTCCCCGTCTTTGTCGTAGTAGCAGACGATCGGCATGGTGTAGCCGTCCTCGCGGATGCTGTCGTAGAGCAGCTTGATCTCGGGCGGTGCCATCACGTTGGGGTTATAGTCATTCGGTGCGATCTTTTCAATCGGCACGGCAATGACGTTGTAAACAGGACTTTTGAATTTAGTCTTCATTTATGATCTCTCCGTAGCGTTCTTTGATTTTATCGATCCGGTGCTGTTCCTCTCTTGTCAGACCAAAGCCCATAAATCGGCAGAGGTGGTCGTTTTTCAGAATGCAGTAGCACATGCGCTTCCAGCTTGGCACGTCCTTCGTGGTTTTGATATCGTCGGTGTGGTCGGGAATCTTATCCAGAAAGATCACGCGTGATTTTTTGGTCAGCGTATAATTGGAAACACCGTTTCGGGCAATTCGGTAGCCTTTTTTCTCTAGCTCCAGAATCGTTTCTTCGGAAAGTCCGCCGCCCGTTTTGTGCCAAAATTCAATAGACGTGTTAAATTTTTTGATGTAGTTGTTTCGGATCCGTTGCGGGAGCGTTTCCAATAAGAAGCGCGTGTAGGATTCCCACGTGTAGCCCTCGGGGAGCGTAATATTGCGATATCCCATGGCCTTTGTGTGACCGTAGATCGATGCGAAATTCACGCCGCGCACACGTCCGATCAGCTTTGTCCAGATCTCGGGGTCGATCACGCGGTAGAGATTGAGGCTGTCAACGGCATATTCATTAAAGGGCGACGCAACGCGCATTTGATCGACCGTGAGCCCCGCTTTGTAGTATAGATCGTAGAGCTTATTGTAGTCATAGCCGTATTTTTGATGCGCGACCCATACGTCGCTTGATGACCAATCATAGAGCGGAGACGCGCACCAAACGTCCTTAAATTGCTTGGTGATCCAGCATTCACCGTTGTAGCCATAGCGTTTGTTGAGAAAGCCGCTGTAGCGTTGCAGGGATTCATCGGCACGCATACCAAGCAGGCACACCGTTTTTCCGTTTCCGTGCTTTTCTTTGTAAAATCTGCCAAATTGCTTGGCAAGGTCCTCCTGATGCATGCGGTAACGGTAATGCGGGAAGGGATTGTCGAGATGGATCACATAGGGGGCCTGCGGCATGGGACGCACCCATATATTTTCTTTTTTGTCGTCCCAGGGATACCAAAACATCTCATAGTTGCTCAGTGCCGTCCGTGTTGCCATCGGCAGGCAGACCCAATAGGGCTCTACTTCGTTTTGGATACGCTCAAACGTGCGTGTGATGTATTCGGTGGTCATGCTGTACTGTGCTTCAAAGTCCTGGTGAAATACACCCACAGTGCGGTCGGGTGCAAATTTTCTGCGGTAGTCGAGCACAAGATTGAGCAAAAGTCCGCTGTCTTTGCCTCCGCTGAAGGAGACGTATATGTTCTCAAATTCGCGGAAGAGATAGGCAATGCGTTCCTGTGTGGCGTCATATACGTTTTGGGAAAGGTATTCTTTTTTCACGGTTTTTCCTTTCTTTGGAAAAAATCAGAAAAGCAGGGCGAGCGGCGTCAGATCCACAAGCATACCAACTGCGGCACCGAGGCACCAAAGCAAGAGCAGAATGCGCAAGCTGTCGCGCACGGGGCGGTTGTTGCGGAGCAGGATCGCGGTCCCGATCCCCGCGTTGACAAGCAGACCCGAGAGCATCGATCCCACTCCGATCACGCCGCCGAGATACAGCTCGGTGAGCACGACGGACGAAGCACAGTTCGGGATCAGCCCCACCGTTGCGGCAAGCAGATTCCCGATCACGGGGCGATCCAGAACGAGGGCGGCGAGTCTGTCCTCACCAATGCCTTCGATCGTGACGTTCAGCGCAAACGTGATCAAAAAGATAAACAGTGTGATCTTTGCGGTGTGGCGCAGAGCCGACAGAACGAAATGCTCCTCACAGCGGCAATGCTCACGCTCGCAAAAATCTTCGATCTGCGGAGCGGGTGTTTGAAGATGGTTGTGTTTGCGGAGTGCCCGTGCGACCAAATCGACCGCAAAGCCCGCGAGGATCGCGGCAACGAGCTTAAAACCGAGAATTTTCAGGATCAGAACCGGCGACGTGCCCTCCGAGATCAGGATCGGGAGCATTTCGTCCGAGGTTGAGAGCCAAACGGCAAGCAGGGTACCCGTTGTGATCACGCGCCCCGTGTAGAGTCCCACCGATGCGGCGGAAAAACCGCACTGCGGAATGACACCGAGCAGACCGCCCACCAGGGGACCGATGCGGTTGGAGCGAAGCAACATACGTTCAAGCTTGCCACCCGATTTGTGCTCCAGATATTCCATGAGCAGATAGGTCAGAAAGAGAAAGGGAAGGAGCTTGCACGTGTCGAGCAGGGTGTGCAGTAAAAGGTGCGGCAGATGTTCCAAAAGATGTGTCATTGTGCTGCCGCTCCTTCCTTTTTGCGGCATTCCGCGCAAATTCCGTAGAGGATCGATTGCCCGCAATTGACCGAAAAGCCGTGCTCCGCGAGCAGATGCTCGGCAAAACGGAGCGAATCAACACATTTTAAATGGTGAAGGCTACCGCAACGCAAGCACTTTTCATGAAAGTGTGAGCCGCAGTCGCAAAGCTCTCCCACGTACTGATATACGTTTCGGTCACCGTTTTCGCTTCTTGTTTTTTGCAGGATCCCGTCCTCACAAAGCGCGGCGATATGGCGATAAATACTGCTTTTGCGGCATTCTGCGTCGCCGTTGATCGCAACGCAAAGCGCGTCTGCGGTGAACTGACGGTCGGGATGCTGCGCCATATATTTTACGAGCGCATTTCTCGTTCCCGTTTTATAGGTTTGTTTTTCTGTCATTTTCCGTATCCTTTTTCAAAACATTTGAGAATCATTCTCAAATTATAGCACAAATAAACGCTTTTGTCAATACAAAACAAAAAACAAAAAAGCATTGACATTTCACTTTCAATCGTGTATAATATAAAATGTGTAATCGTGAACGCTTTGTTGGAAAGGAGAATATACAATGGCACAGGACGCAAGACCTCTTGTAGAGGGCAAATTCTTGGAATATCTTGACAAGCCGTTGGTGCGCGAGGGCGATACCATCTGCTACGGCGACCTGAACGAAAAATGCATCTTGATTTTGGAGATCATGTCTTATAAGGAAGTGGGAGGTAAACAGGTTCCCAAAAACATTCTGATTCAGGTGGTTGATTCTAAGGATCAGAACAAAATCCTCAAGCAGGGCAGTAAGGAAGGTCTTTACGACGCGTTCGGACTCGGACTTGTCTGGCTTGACCTTGCCCTCAAAGCAAAATAAGCAATCGCTGTTCCCCCAAAAACGAACAGCCAAAAAAGCGGCTGTGAAGCCGCTTTTTGTGTTTGAGAAAGGAGGCGCTCTCTTGGCAAAGGAAACAACCTACATATTCCGACGGATCGAAAAGAAATATTTGCTCACCGAGGATCAGTACAGAGCGCTTCTTACGGAGATCTCGCAGGAGCTGATTCCCGATGCCTATGGAAAAAGCACGATTTGCAGTGTATATCTCGACACCCCCGATTTTCGTCTGATCCGCGCGTCGATCGACGCAAAGACCTACAAGGAAAAGCTTCGCCTGCGAAGCTACGGGGTTCCGACCGATGCGAGTAAGGTCTTTTTGGAGATCAAAAAGAAATTTAAGGGCGTTGTGTATAAGCGGCGCGTTTCGATGACGCTTGCCGAGGCAATGGCATATCTGGAGCGGGGGGAGAAGCCCTTTGATTCGCAGATCATGCGGGAGCTTGATTACGCGCTTCGGTTTTACGGGCATCCGCCTCCCGCCGCTCTGATCGCGTATGAGCGCGAAGCCTATTTTGTAAAGGATCTGCCCGCTCTGCGCGTCACCTTTGACACGGGTGTGCGCTACCGCTTGACCGATCTTTCGGCAAAATACGGCACCGAAGGAAAACACATTTTACCGCCCGACCGTGTGCTGATGGAGATCAAGACCGACGGCGCCATGCCGTGTTGGCTTTCCGCCGCGCTCGACCGATGCGGGATCTTTCCAACCTCGTTTTCAAAATATGGCACGGCATACCGTGAGTTTGCATTGAATGAACCCTATCTTATCAAAAAAGGAGAACAAACCCATGCTTGATTTGTTTGCACCGATTACAGACGGCACCGTTACAGTAACCTCGTATCTTCTTTGCACCCTGTTTGCTTTCCTTTGCGGCGTGGTCGCCGCAATTACGGCAACCTTCCGCACGCACGTTTCCAAGAGCTTTCTGATCTCGCTTGTGATCCTGCCCGTGATCGTGCAGACCGTGATCATGATGGTCAACGGCAACGTTGGAACGGGAATTGCCGTTGCGGGCGCGTTCTCGCTGGTCCGCTTCCGCTCGGTTCCCGGAAAAGCCCGTGAGATCGCCGCGATCTTTCTGGCAATGACCGCAGGACTTGCCTGCGCCGCAGGCTACGTTGCGATTGCCCTGCTGTTCACCCTTCTCACGGGAGCAGCTATTCTGGTGCTTTCCCTCACCCCCACCCGTATTGACCGTGAATGTGATATGCGAATCACCATTCCCGAATCGCTCAACTACACGCATGCTTTTGACGATGTTTTCGAAATCTACACCAAGCGGGCACGTTTGGTCGGTGTCCGCACCACCAATATGGGAAGCCTTTACCGTCTCGATTATCGCATTGAGATGAAGGACCCGAATGCCACCAAGGAGATGATTGACGAATTGCGGTGCCGCAACGGAAATTTGGAGATCCGAATTGCCACCGCCGCCGAAAGGAGCGAGGAGCTTTGAGAAGCACTTTACGGTTTCTGCTGTTGTTGCTCTGTCTGACGGTTGCTTTTTGCTCTTGTCAGCCTGCCAACAACTCAAATAAAGATGAAACAGGTGAAACCAATCCGCAGGATGTCCCCGTGATGGGCGATGACGGCGAGGTTACGCTTGAGAAGATCAACATTGTAACTGCCGATATTTCGGCTCTCGACTTCAGCTTTTCGGACCGTGACCGCGATCCGAGCTATAATTACAACGCGGCAACGTTGGTGCATTTCCAAAATTCCAATTGCACCGTAACAGGACCGGGCGTCAGTATCAGCAACTCGGCAAAGACCGTTACGATCAAAGCCGCGGGCACCTACGTTCTGTTTGGAGAAAGTACAGCTTTTTCGGTCATTGTGAAGGCACCCGAAACCGATAAGGTGCAAATTGTTCTCAAGGGGCTTTCCCTCACGTCGTCCAGCGGTCCCGCCATTCGTGTCACCACTGCCGATAAGGTCTTCTTGACCATCGATGAGGGCTCGGTCAATACGTTGGGAGACGATGACCTCTATATTCTTACAGAAAACAATAATTCGGTCGATGCCGCTATCTATTCCTCCTCCGACCTCACGATCAACGGAACGGGAACCCTAACGGTAAACGGGAATTTCAAGCACGGTATTGTTTCCAAGGACGATCTTTGCATCACGGGCGGAAAGCTGACCGTAAACGCGTTGAAGGTCGGGCTTGAAGGCAAGGACAGCGTAAAGATCGGCGGCGGCACGCTGACCGTAAACGCAGGCTCTGACGGCATCCGCTCGGAGAACACGAAGGACGCGGCTCGCGGATTTGTTTCGATTGAGGACGGAACCCTTACGATCACGGCAAGCGGTGACGCGATCCAAACCGAGAACGTGATCCGCATAGCAGGCGGAACTCTTTCTCTGACCGCGGGCGGCGGCAGCTCTGTTACCCTTGAGGATACCGATTCGCGCAAGGGCTTGAAATCCGAATCGGATATTCTGATCCTGGGCGGCACTCTTACGGCAGATTGCTTTGACGATGCAATCCACGCAGGCGGAACGGTTTCGGTGACGGGCGGAACGGTTACACTTTCCTCGGCAAACGATGCCATTCATGCCGACCTTGATGTGGAGGTTAAAAACGGCACGGTTGAGGTCGTCAAGAGTTACGAAGCGCTTGAAGGACGCTATGTCGTCATTTCGGGCGGTGCGCTTACGTTGCATTCCGAGGACGACGCGATCAACGCGGTTTCTCCCACTCATGATACCGAAAAGAATCCGGTTGGCAGTGCGGTTCTAATCTCGGGCGGAAAGCTTTGCACCTTTTCGAAAAAGGACGGCGTGGACGTGGACGGATCCTTTGCCGTAACAGGCGGCGTGACGTTGATCTTCGGTATGTCCAACGAAAGCCGTGCGTTTGATTATAACAGCTCGGCTGTTCTGACAGGGGGCAGCTTTGCCGCAATCGGCGGCAAGGACTTCGCAACCGCATTTACGGGTGCGCTGGATCAGGCAACCTTTACGTGCAAGCTCGCCGAACAAACCGCAAATACCCCGTTCTCGGTGTGTGACGCAGAGGGAAGAGCCGTGGTTTCGATCAGTGCCCCCGCGGCTTACAGTGAAGTGATGGTATCTGCTTCGGGGCTTCAAAAAGCCGAGACCTACACCGTATCGGTGGGAGGCAGCGTGAGCGGCGCGGACGAAAATGCCTTTGCCGTAAACGCAACGCTGACCGACGCTGAGTCGATCGCATCGCTCTTTTTCAACTCCAATTTGTTCCGAGCCGATCTGACCGATTCGGCTGAGACGCAGTCCTAAAGGCTGATCACGCGCTTTTCTTACAATCGCACATTTTTTGACGCAATAGCGATGCCTTGAGAGCCGGAGAGGCGGGGTGCGCTGTCCCAATAAGGGCGGCACCCCGCCTCTTTCGATAAAAAAACAAAAAAAGTAAAAAAAATTTCAAAAAACTATTGACAAGCGAAACTTTCTTTGATATAATATTAGAGTCGTTGAGATGCTGGTATGGCTCAGTCGGTAGAGCACGTCATTGGTAATGACGAGGTCATCAGTTCGATTCTGATTACCAGCTCCAAAAAGCACTTCGTAAGAAGTGCTTTTTTGTTTTCGGTTTGCAAATAAAAAAATAGAAAAATGTAAAAAAGCTATTGACAAGAGGGGCGAAAGTGTGCTATAATAAGCGAGTCCGAACGAAGAAAACGGACTCCAAAATTTTTTTGAAAAAAACGAAAAAAATTTTCAAAAAAGGCTTGACAAACGATTTGGGATATGATATAATATACAAGTCGTCAGCGAGGCGAACAAAAAATGGAAGCATAGCTCAGTTGGGAGAGCATCTGCCTTACAAGCAGAGGGTCATAGGTTCGAGCCCTATTGTTTCCACCATGTGGTCCGGTAGCTCAGTTGGTTAGAGCGCTAGCCTGTCACGCTAGAGGTCGTGGGTTCGACCCCCATCCGGATCGCCATTTTAAAAAATACAGCCCTTGCTGTATGCCTCTGTAGCTCAGTTGGTAGAGCAGGGGACTGAAAATCCCCGTGTCGTTGGTTCGATTCCGACCGGAGGCACCATTCCGCGG
>SVTW01000037.1 GCA_015063585.1 Oscillospiraceae bacterium | reverse complement strand
TTGAATCTACCGTAGGTTCCCTTAGCCTTTTCATATGCTTCGTTCGGCTCCATGCCCTTCTTGATAAAGTCGGTCATCTTGCCAAGCGATACGAACTCATAGCCGATTACTTCGTTGTTTTCATCGAGTGCCATTCTGGTGCAGTAGCCCTCGGTCATTTCCAGGTAACGAACGCCCTTTTCCTTGGTTCCGTACATCGTACCAACCATCGAACGCTCACCCTTACCAAGGTCCTCCATGCCCGCGCCGATCACAAGGCCGCCCTCGGAGAATGCGGACTGGCTGCGACCGTAAACGATCTGCAGGAAGAGCTCTCTCATAGCGGTGTTGATCGCGTCACAAACGAGGTCGGTGTTCAGAGCCTCAAGAATGGTCTTGCCGGGCAGGATCTCTGCTGCCATAGCTGCGGAGTGGGTCATACCCGAGCAGCCGATGGTTTCTACAAGTGCTTCCTCGATGATACCGTTCTTTACGTTGAGGGAGAGCTTGCAGGCACCCTGCTGCGGTGCGCACCAACCCACACCGTGGGTGTATGCCGAAATATCGGTGATCTGTTTTGCCTGGATCCACTTGCCTTCTTCAGGCAGGGGAGCAGGACCGTGGTCGCAACCCTTTTTCACAACGCACTGGTTCATAACTTCGGTGCTCATTGCGTAAGGGCATTCACTTACGTTGCTCATGTTTTTATCTCCTTATTTTTTATTTATCAGATTTATTTACGCCGCTCTCGATGAGGGGAGCGATGGCGTTAAAGTAATGCTTGCCGATAAAGGCTCTGCCGTTATCGTTGGGATGCACACCGTCGGCAGAATAATACTGCGGCTCGGGCTGTGTTTTGAGTGCCTCCTCAAACAGAAGGTCCAGCGGCACGTACGCGTCCGCAAATTCATCGGCAAGGGCGCGGACGATCTTTAAAAGACGGTCCAATTCAAATCTCCAAGCCTCTTTTTCCTCATTGTCGAGCAGAAAAGGGGAGAGGATCAGAATTTTTGCATGGGTTTGCTTTTTCAGTCTTTCCAAAATCGCGCGGTAGTTTGTGGCGATCTGACCATCCGTGGTTTCGATCCTGCCCGAGCCGTGACGATGCCAGATATCGTTGATTCCAATTAAAATGGAAATGATATCGGGATCAAACGCGATGGCGTCGGTGTAGAGACGGTCAAAGAGCTGATCGGTGCGATTCCCGCTGATGCCGAGATTGATGAATTCGATCTCTTCATGCGGAAAGGCTGCTCGAATTGCCGCCGCGGCAAATTTGGGATAGCCGTCCCCCATATCGTGGAAATTGCGTTTGTCTCTGCCCGCATCGGTGATGCTGTCTCCCTGAAACAGAATTTTCATACAGGGGGCTCTCCTTTTCGGAAAATCAGAGAATTACTTCGCCGTAAACTTCGCCAAATGCGGCTGCGGCATTGCACTCATCGGTGTCGATGTGCATTGCGAGCGCAAAGGAGGGATTCACGCGGCAAACAACGTCGTCAAAGATCGTGGTACGCGCTTCGTTTGCAACCTTTACTTTTACAACCTGCTTATCCTCCACGCCGAATACCTTTGCATCCTCGGGCGTCATATGAATGTGTCTCTTGGCAATGATCACACCCTCGTTGATCTCAACCTCACCCGCGGGTCCTACCATTTTCAGACCGGGGGTGCCTGCGGTGTCACCGCTCTCGCGAACCGGAACTGCCTTGAGTCCGAGCGTGCGCGCGTCGGTAAAGGAGAGCTCAACCTGATTGCTTTTTCTCGTAGGACCGAGAACGCTGACTGCCAACGTGCCCTTAGGACCAACCAGCGTGATCTTATCGTTTGCGCAGGCAAACTGACCGGGCTGGCTCAGCTCCTTCTTAACGATTAATTCAGCGTTTTCGCCGTAAAGTGCCTTTACAGCGTCCTCTGTCAGATGGATGTGTCTGGCGGATGTTTCAACCAAAACCTTCTTTTCCATTATCAGAAACCTTCCTTGATGTATTTTCATTCGGGAAGGCACACTCCTTCCCATTCCTAACTATTATACCATTTTTTTTCGTGCTTGTAAAGTCTGTTTTGAAATATTTCTCCGCACATATTCAAACTTTTTGTTGGATATACTAACAGAAAAACGAAAAAAGGCAGGTTTTGAAGATGGAAATGGATCAAGAGGCAAGACGCGACGGTGCGGAGGCGCGGCAGATCGAGCTTGAGACCATAGAATCGGGGGGCGGCAGTGTAGCCGAAAATGGGCGAGAACGGTTCCACTGCATTTCGATCATCGGACAGATCGAGGGGCATTTTTTGTTGCCGGAGGGGCAAAAGGCAACCAAATACGAACAGCTTCTTCCGCTGTTGGTCGAGCTGGAGGAAGATGATTCGGTCAACGGTGTTCTGATCCTGCTCAACACGATGGGCGGCGACGTGGAGGCAGGCTTGGCGCTTGCCGAAATGATCGCGTCCATGACAAAGCCAACCGTATCTCTTGTGTTGGGAGGCGGACATTCCATCGGAGTTCCGCTCGCAACCGCAGCCGATTATTCGTTGATCGTGCCGAGTGCCACTATGACGATCCACCCGGTTCGCATCAGCGGTATGGTGGTGGGAGTGCCGCAGTCCTTTCGTTATATGAGCGAGATGCAGAAGCGGATCGTTGGCTTTATTTGCGCGCATTCGAACGCGGAGCCCGAGGTGATCGAGCGGCTGATGATGCGCCCCGATCAGATCGCAACCGATTGCGGGTCGATCGTGGAGGGGGCTGAGGCGGTGCGGTACGGGATCATCAACGAGGTGGGCGGACTTGATCGCGCCCTTGCCGTATTGCGTGAAAAAATGGCTGAAACTACCGAAAATAGCAGAAAAAACAATAATAAGAACAATTCTTTATCTAAAAAAGAGAAAAAAGATGCGGAAAAGAAAAAGAAAAAAGACGTGTGAGTATTGATTCTGCAATTATATTATGATATAATAATATATGGTTTTGTTTTTCGCGCAATCGCCTTTGGGTGGGAATCGTCGATTTCGGAGCAGAGACAGAAAGCCTCGCCAACCTTCGAAACCGACGCTTCTCATCCAAATTCCGCGCGTTGATCATACCCGATATTATGCAAAGGATTACAAAGGATGAAACACACAATGAAGCTGCGCTCAGGCGCAACGATCCCCCAGCTTTCCGTGCAGGAGGCGGAGCAGAAGCACTACCTGACACGGAACGTTCTCAATAAGATGCATCTGATGCCGTCGGGGGACCCGATCGCATACGATGAAAATACCGACGGGAGCATTACATATTTTTTTGATCCCGCCCGCGTTGTGGAGGCACCGCCCGAACTATGGTATGCTCCCGCGCAAAAGACCGAGACCTGCAAGCTTGATTCGGGCGTTGAGATCGTCCGCATGAGCACTAAGCGCGCGGCGTCCTGCGGATACTATACCCGCGAGCGCCTGTCGCAGATGCACTATGACGTGATCGAGGAGCCGGTTGCTTATACGCTCCGCAACGATCACAGCCCGATCTATTTTTACGATAAAAAAACCGCTGTCCGCCGCCCCTTGATGTGTGTGGAGTGCGGAAAGGACGTGCGCTATCGCCGCAAGCTCTGCAAGAGCTGCTTTGAAGCAGACCTTGCTGTACGCCGTGCTGAGGGAGACGCGCACAGAGCCGAGTCCTACGGCATGGAGCGCCGCCGCGTGCTGTTCTTTGACCTGGAGCTGACCGGTGTTTACACGCACGACGAGATTCTGTCGATCTCGATCGTGGACGGCACGGGAGAGGTCATTATGGATACGCTTATCAAGCCGCGCCACAAGAAAAAGTGGAAGCAGACCGAAAAGATCCACGGAATCACGCCCGATATGGTTGCCGACGCCCCCTCGCTGGACGACGTGACCCCGCGCCTCAAGGAGATCTTTGAAAATGCCGATATCCTGGTTGCCTACGGTATTTCAACCGACTACAGCCACATCAAATACATTTATGATACCGACGAGGAGCGCGAGGCGCTCCACAAGAAAACACGCTGTGCCGCCAATGAGTTTGTCCGCTTCCAATCCGAGCATTATCCCGACATGGTGCATGCATCGCTCGGGGACGCGATGGAACGCCTCGGAATTGAGTGGGACGGTGTGGCGCACACCTCGATTGCGGATACCATCGGTTGCGCGAAGGTTTGGGAAAAGCTCTTCCCGCATTATTACAAGGATTGAGGAGGAACCCGTATGGATTTTTTCTTTGGACTTGACAAGCCCGCAACGTTGCTTGACGGCGTGGCAGTTCTGACCACGGTTTTCGGAAACGTGGAGCTGAGCATCATTCGCAGCATTCTGGAAGGGGAAGGGATCCCGTTCCGTGTGCGTGACCGCGGTGCCGGCGGTGTGGTGCGCCTTGTGGCGGGGGATTCCCCGTTTGGGTGTGACATTCTCGTTCCCGAGGAGAAGCTTGCGGAGGCAACCGAGCTGCTCGACGCGTATCGGAATGCCGAGTTGGTCGAGGAGACCGACGGACAGACCGACGGAGAGGGGACGGAGACATGAAAGAAATTTTACTTTGCAAATATGGCGAGATCGTGCTCAAGGGTGCCAATCGCCGTTTCTTTGAGGATACCCTTTGTAAGACCCTGCGCTTCCGTGCAAAGCATTACGGGAGCTTTACCATCACGCGCTCGCAGAGCACGCTTGTGATCGAGCCGAACGACGAATTTGCCGACATTGACGGCATGTTTGAGTCGGCATCCAAGGTGTTTGGCATTGTCGGCATCAGCCGTTGCGCAGTCTGCGAAAAGGATATGAGCGCGATCGAGCGTACGGTAAAGGAGTACGTGCCGCAGTTTCTCGATGGCAAAAAGACCTTCAAGGTGGAGGCAAAACGCTCCGATAAGCGTTTTCCGCTCGATTCCATGAGGATCTGCGCCGAGGTTGGCGGATACGTTTTGGAAACGTTGCCGCATCTGCGGGTTGACGTACATAATCCCGAGATCGTGGTTCACGTTGAGATCCGTGAATTTGCCGCGTACATTCATGCGGGACAGTTCAAGGGCGCGGGCGGTATGCCCGTCGGATCGAACGGCAAGGCACTGCTTCTGCTGTCGGGCGGCATTGATTCCCCCGTGGCGGGCTACATGATCGCAAAACGCGGTGTGCAGATCGACGCGGTGCATTTCGAATCCTTCCCCTACACAAGCGAGCGCGCCAAGGAAAAGGTGCTTGAGCTTGCCCGCGAGGTCGCACAGTACGCAGGCTCGTTCAACGTGCACGTGGTCTCACTCACCCACATTCAGGAGGAGCTGGTGAAAACCTGCGAGGAGGACTATTTCACACTTCTGCTGCGCCGCTATATGATGGCAATTGCCGACCGTCTCGCACACAAGCTGGGGTGCGGCGGACTGATCACGGGCGAGAGCCTTGGTCAGGTGGCATCGCAGACCATGCAGGCGATCGGTGTCACCGACCCTGTGGCAACCCTGCCCGTATTCCGTCCCTGTATCGGCATGGACAAGGAGGAGATCGTGCAGATCGCGCGCAAGATCGGCACGTTTGAAACCTCGATCCAACCCTACGAGGACTGCTGTACGGTATTCACCCCCAAGCATCCGCGCACGCGCCCCGAGCTTGCAAAGGTGTTGGCGGAGGAACAGAAATTGGATTTTGAAGCACTTGTGCAGGAGGCGCTTGACGGGGCTTACGTCGAGCGTGTCCGCACCGAGTTTTAAAGGAGCGCATCTATGAAAAAATTGATCAGTCCCATCCTCCTCAACACACTTAAGATCTGGGGTTGCACGTGGCTCGGATATTTGATCTCGGTCATTCCCATGTATGTCATGCGCGGCAACGGAACTTCGCCAACAACCGAGTATCTTGTTGATGCGATCGTTGGCGGCTTGGCAACGTTTGGCGCACTGTTTTCGTTCTTTATATGGGAGGGGAGAAAGCGCGCATCTCAAACGGCATCGGCAAAGGAACTTTTGATCTTATCGGGCGTGCCTGCCGCGATCTGGGTGCTTGCGTGCTGCGTGTTTGTGGGAGATACCTTCATCGTGATGGGGAATCCCACGATGCTGGTTGTAGTGCTGACAAAACTCGAGGTCGCAAATTTCGGGTTCTTTACGCCGCTTCCGATCGCACTGATCTTCGGCATTCTGTATGCGGCTGCAATTTTTGCGGGATATGCATACGGAAAACACCATCAGAAATGGTGAAATGTCCGATCAAAATCTTGTAAATACATTTCTTCTTGAAAAGTTTTGAAAGGGTGTGGGAAAGATTTTTCAAACGATTTCCCACGATGAAAAAACATATGGAACAGAAATATTATCACATGAACATCGCGGGCTGTGAGCGCGATCTGCCGCTCTGCCCCTTGAATGAAAGCTTGATGATCGCAGGCTTTGTGATCTTCGGCGATCCCGAACTTACCACCGCCTGTGCCAAGGCTCTGCTCGACCGCGCCCCCGAATACGATTACCTCATTTCCGCCGAGGCAAAGGGAATCCCGCTCGTGCATGAAATGGCACGTCTGGCGGGAAACCAAAAATATTTTCTCGCGCGCAAGGCACCCAAGCTTTACATGACCGGTGTGCTTGAGGTCAACGTGCGCTCGATCACGACCGCCAAGGAGCAAAAGCTCTATCTTGACACCGCCGATGCCGCCATTATGAAGGGCAAGCGCATCCTCATCGTGGACGACGTGATCTCCACGGGTGAATCGCTTCGCGCGCTCGAGGAGCTTGTCAAAACCGCGGGCGGTGAGATCTGCGGAAAAATGGCGATCCTTGCCGAGGGCGACGCACAGGCGCGCGAGGACCTGATCTATCTTGAAAAACTGCCTCTGTTTGATCGGAACGGCAAAGAACTTTGATTTTTAAAATGCACATCGAAAATAAAGAGAGGGAAAAATTATGAACAGAACTTACATTGCAGACATTACCCCCGGTGCTCGCTACAGCATTTCGGGCTTTGTAGAAAACTTGAGAAACAAGCGCACCATGGCCTTTTTGGTAATCCGCGATATCACAGGCAAGCTTCAGGTAACCTTAGAGAAGGAAAAATACCCTGCGTTGGCTGCTATGGTGGATCAGCTTACGATTCATTCGGTTGTTACCGTTGAGGGTGAGGTCGTAGCGAATGAGTATGTAAAGATGGGCGGGATTGAAATGCTTCCCGATAGCATGAAGATCGAATCGATTGCGGATGCGCTTCCCATCAAGGACGACTCCGAAATCGACTCCAAGTTGGAGTTCCGTTGGATCGACTTGCGCCGTGAGCAGAATCAGCTTATGCTGAAGATGCAAACCCTTCTTACCGGCTCTATGCGTGAATTTTTGCTGAACAGAAATTTCGTAGAGATCCACACCCCCAAGCTCATCGGAGCCGCCAGCGAATCGGGCTCCGAGGTGTTTGAGGTGAAGTATTTCGATACCAAGGCATATCTTGCACAGTCTCCCCAGTTCTACAAGCAGATGGCAATGGCATCCGGATTGGATCGCATTTTTGAAACCGGCCCCGTGTTCCGTGCCGAAAAATCCTATACCAACAAGCATGCTACCGAGTTCACAGGCTTTGACCTGGAATTTAGCTATGTAACCTCTGTGGAGGAAGTGATGCACATGGAGGAGGAACTTTTGGCTTACGCCTTTGCAAAGGTTGCAGAGAAGTACGGAGAGGACATCAAGCGTTTGTTTGGTAAGGAAGTTATCGTTCCCACTGTGCCGTTCCCGAGAATTAAGCTCCGCGATCTTTATGCAGAGCTGGAGGCTCGTTACGGATATACCGTTGACGACAGTGCAAAAGGCGATCTGACCACCGATGCAGAGCATCTGTGTGCAAAGTTCTCCATGGAGAAATATGGCAGTGAATTTTTGTTCGTTACCGATTACGATGCCAAGGAGCGCGCCTTCTATCACATGCGAGACGAGGCGGGTGTTCCCATGGGCTATGACCTGATCTGGCGCGGCTGTGAGATCACCACGGGTGCTGTTCGTGAGCATCGCTATGAGGTTCTGAAGAAGCAGGCAGACGAGAAGGGATTGGCAGATGATGTGACCTTCTATCTCCAATTTTTCCGCTACGGTTGTCCTCCTCACGGCGGATTTGGACTTGGTATCGACCGTCTTACCATGCTCTTCCTTGGGCTCTCCATCAAGGAGGCGGAATTCCTGTTCCGCGGTCCCAATCGTCTGACTCCGTAAGGTTTTTGATTGTTTCAGAGGGTGACCTGCCATGAGGGTGGGTTACCCCCTTGCGATCTATTGCAATGAAAAAGAAAGGTGTATGAAAGGGATACTCATGCCTGAATTGTTATCCCCTGCGGGGAATTTTGAAAAACTGAAGGCGGCGATCCTTTACGGCGCCGATGCCGTTTACTGTGCCGGACAGATGTTCGGTATGCGCGCGGCGGCTGATAATTTCAGCGTGGAGGAGCTCTATGAGGCGGCGGCATATGTGCATGCGCGCGGCAAAAAGATCTATCTCACGGTCAACACCATGCCGCACGTGCAGGAATACCCCCTGCTTCGCAAATTCCTTGCGGATATCAAGGGGGCAGGGATCGACGCCATGATCGTTGCCGATCTCGGTGTGTTTACCACGATCCGCGAGATCATTCCCGATATGGAGATCCATATTTCCACGCAAACCAGCATCGTCAGCCCCGCATCGGCAAAGGCATGGGCGGCAATGGGGGCAAAGCGGTTGGTGCTGGCACGGGAATTGACCATGGAGGAAATCCGTGCCATTCGCGAAGCACTTCCCGCAGAAATTGAACTGGAGGCATTTATTCACGGTTCGATGTGCGTCTCCTACAGCGGACGCTGCCTGCTTGCCAATGCTTTTAACGGGCGCGACGGAAACCGCGGCACCTGCTCACAGCCCTGCCGTTGGAATTATTCGATCATCGAGGAAAAACGTCCCGAGATGCTCTTTCCCATCGAGCAGCAGGAGGGGGTAGGAACCTTTATCATGTCGTCCAAGGACATGTGTATGATCGAGCATATTCCCGCGCTGATGGAGAGCGGAATCGCGTCGTTTAAGATCGAGGGACGCATGAAGAGCGCGTATTATACGGCGGTGGCAACCAATGCCTACCGCATGGCGATCGACGCCTATGAGCGGGATCCGAAGAACTATGCGTTCGATCCCGCGTGGCTGGACGAGGTGGAAAGCGTATCGCACCGCGAGTACGGTACGGGCTTCTATTTCGACGACCCCATGCAAAACCCACAGCTTGTCAGCACTTGCGGCTATTTGCGCGAAAAGGCATATTTCTCAACCGCCACCGAATATGTTGCACAGGAGGCGGACGCGCTGATCGCAATGGGCGCGGAGCTTGCAAACGAGGACGGTAAGCTTTACCGCTTCATTCAGCGCAACAAGGTTTCGGCAGGAGAGGACGCTGAGCTGATCTCGCCCGGCAAGGTTGGGCGCAGATTTGCGGTGCGCGAGCTTTACGCTCCCGACGGCAGTCGTCTGGACGCAACCCCGCATCCCTCTATGATCTATTGGTGCCGTGTTCCCTTTGACGTGCGCGAGGGCGACATTATGCGCGCCGCGAGCGGGAAGGGGCTTGAGGTGCGCGCCAAGGATCGGCTGAAAGGAGATTGTTGATCATGATGTTTTTTGAATGGCTCAAAGCGATCCTTTACGGTATTGTGGAGGGTATTACCGAGTGGCTGCCTGTCAGCTCGACCGGACATTTGATTCTGATCGAGGATTGGTTGCCCTTTGCGTTTACGTCCGATCAAACGTTTTTGGAGCATTTCTCCGAGATGTTTGACGTGGTGATCCAGCTTGGCGCGATCCTTGCCGTTCTCATTCTTTTTTTCGGCAAGCTTTGGCCCTTTTCAAAGGCAAAGTCCAAGCAGGAAAAGCGTGCTACGTGGTCGCTTTGGTTCAAGGTCGTTGTGGCGAGTCTGCCTGCGGCATTGGTTGGAATTCTTGGCGACAAGCTGCTTGAAAAGCTCACGAACAAGGATATTGACGGTTGGCTCTACAATTCCGCTGTGGTTGCCGCGGCGCTGATCGTTTACGGTATTGCTTTTATTCTGATCGAACGCTTCCATCGCGGCAGTATGGCGCGCGTGGAATCGGTCGATGCTATTTCTTATAAAACGGCATTTCTGATCGGCTGTTTTCAGGTGCTCTCCATTGTTCCCGGTACCTCTCGCTCGGGGTCCACGATCCTCGGCGCAATGCTGCTCGGGCTTTCGCGCACGGTCGGCGCGGAATTCTCCTTCTTTATGGCAATTCCCGCCATGGTCGGTGCGAGCGGCATCAAGCTCCTTGATTTCGGAACATGGGTGAGCGAGCAGGGCATATCGGTTCCGATCAACGCATGGATCGTGCTCGGCATCGGATTTTTCGTATCCTTTGCCGTCTCTCTTGTGGCGATCCGTTTCTTGATGGACTTTGTAAAAAAGCACAACTTCACGCCCTTTGGCATCTATCGCATCGCGCTCGGTCTGCTGGTGCTGATCCTTTGGCTGATTCGGGTATAATAGAATGACGGAACGCCTGAAGATCCCCTATCCCATCATTGTGGAGGGAGCATATGACCGACAACGCTTGCAAACCGTGGCGGAAGCGCAGATTCTTACCACGGACGGCTTCGGTGTCTTTAACAAGACCGAAAAGGCACAGCTTTTTCGCAAGCTTGCCGAGAAAACGCCGATTTTGGTCCTGACCGACAGTGACGGCGCAGGAAAGCTGATCCGTTCGCATTTGAGCTCCATTCTGCCGCCCGACCGCGTGATCCATCTTTACGTTCCCCGTATTGCGGGAAAGGAAAAACGCAAAAAAGCACCCTCGGCAGAGGGCGTGCTTGGTGTGGAGGGAATGGAAGCCGAGCTGCTTTACAATCTGCTCTCCCCCTATGCCGATTCGAATGCCGTAATTATGCGCACATCGGAAAATCGACTTTCAAAAACCGACCTGTATCTGGACGGATTAACGGGCGGGGAGGGAAGTGCCGCGCGACGTGACGCGCTGGCGGTTCGGTTGGGACTTCCTGCGGGAATGACGCCGAATGCATTTCTTGCGGCACTGCGCGTGCTTTGCACCTATGAGGAGTATTGCGCGCTTGTTGGACGTGCGCAGAACGTATAAAGTAACATACAAAATAAAGAAGGAATCTTTTCCGTCGGACGCGGGAAGGATTCCTTTTTTATAGAATGTATTTCATTTGGATTCGCAACGTCATTGCAAGCGCCGCTTGGCAAGCAGGCGAAATACCGCGGTGGTAACAAGCGAGACCGATACCGTTCCAAGCGCCAAGCCCGCACTGATCAAAAGTGTTTTGCCGAACATGGCTTCAACCGCCGGTGCTTCCCACGAAAGGAGCGAGACCATGGTATAGTACAAGGCGCTTCCGGGTACAATGGAGATCGCGCCGAGAGAAGAAAAGATCAAGGCCGGTGCGCGGAAGATGCGTGCGCTTACCGTTGCGAATACTCCATTAAACACCGATGCGAAAAACGCGGCGAAAAAGGGGGACAGACCGTTTCGTACCGCGATCTCGAAAATCAGGCAGGTGAAAAATCCGCAGATGCCGACAATCGGCAGGTAGCGGGGGCGTGAATGGAAAAAGAGCGCAAATGCTACTGTTCCAAGCAAAGCCATGAGAAGCAGGACGGGGAGAGAAGCCTCGGTGGGAGCGGTTTGGTGTATGATGCCGCACTCCCGCATCAGCATTGTTGCAAGCATAAATCCAAAGGCGATCAGAACCGCCGAAAGACAGGATTGCACGGTTTTTAAAATTCCTGCCAGAATATCTCCGCAAAGCAGGTCGCGAATCGCGTTTCCGAAGGCAAGACCGGGAATGAGGAGCATGATCGTGCCGATGATGATGGCGTCAACGTGTACGCCGATCCCAATGAAAACACCGAGATTGGCAAGACAGCCCACCATAAACGAAACGATCATCAGCTTTGCCATTTGATTAATATAGGAGGAATTGATCTTTTCCACGCCTGCCGTAAACAAGCCGAGCAGGGCGGCGATCAGTGCGTCACGCAGATTTCCACCAAAAAAGATCGTAAAGGACGCCGCCGTGAGCATACAACCCAAAAGGAAACGGCCAAACGGACAATCGCGTTGGCTTTTTGCCGCGCGGATCATGCGGTCGGCTTCCTCCAGTGGCGGACAGTCGCGGCAAATGATCCGCGAGAGGTCGTTCATGCGCTCCATGCGCGCAAGGCGGTTCGAGGAGGAATAAACGCGTCGGATCTGAGAGGAATAGCTCTGATCGGGAAGCCGCACCGATGCCATGATCAGAGAATTGATTACAAACACTTCAATGTGTACCGCGCCGTACGCACGGCAGATCCGCTCGATCGTATCCTCAACGCGGTGAACCTCCGCGCCGCTTTTGAGCAGCTCCTCGCCGATATCGAGCGAGAGGCAGAGCAGATAGTTTGCGTAGGTTTCGGCTTCCTGCGTTACGGAAAAAACAGAAATATCATGATCGGGCAATCAGAGCCACCTCCTTGCGACCCGCATTTTCACGCTCAGTCAAGAACGGGAAGAACGAAAATCGGGGTCAGCCCGCTTTGCTCAATGGCAAGCGCGGCGTCACGTGCCGTCATAACGGGGCTGATGACGGCAAATTTTGTATCGGTTATAAAGGTGCAGTCCTCGGTTCCGAGCGCCTTCTTTGCTTTTTCCGCACATTTGGGACAACCGTCAAAGAGATAGCAACGGCGGCAGGCGTAATCTGCGGTGTCAGCAAGATCCGCAGGCTCCGCGCGCTTCCACTTCGGGAGTCTGCGTTCGGCGGTGCGGTGCGAGAGAATATCGATGATATCGGCAACCACGGCGCTCGCGGTGGGGAGCTTTCCGGCTCCCGCTCCGTAAAAGAGCGCGCGTCCGAGCATGTCGGTGTCAACGAGGATCCCGTTGAAAACGTCGTCCACATGGCTGATGGGGTTTGACGCGGGAACGAAATAAGGCGATACGGCGGCATAGATCTTGCCCCGAATGCGCTCGGTGTGACCGATGAGCTTCACGGCACCGCCGAGCTTGTCCGCCGTTGCGGTGTGGTCGGAGGTGATGCGCGTGATCCCCTCGGTGGAAATGCTGTCGGGCGAGATCGAAACACCGTAAGCAAGCGCGGCAAGGATCACGATCTTGCGCGCCGCGTCAAGACCTTCCACGTCCGCGGTGGGATTTGCTTCTGCGTATCCGTTTTTCTGTGCCTCCTTGAGCGCGTCGGAAAATGCCGCACCCTCACGCTTCATTTTGGTGAGAATAAAGTTTGTGGTGCCGTTGAGAATGCCGCTGACCGAAAGGATTTGGTTGGAGGCAAGGTCGGTTTGCATCGGGCGTATGATCGGAATGCCGCCGCCAACGCTGGCTTCAAAAAGGTAGCTGACTCCAACGCGACCGGCGAGACTCAAAAGCTCCGCACCAAAATTCGCAACAACCTCCTTGTTAGAGGTTACCACGTGCTTGCCTGCCTCAAGCGCCGCCTTGGTAAATTCATATGCCGGATGGGAGCCCCCCATCATTTCGGCTACCAAAACGACCTCGGGATCGGAAAGGATCACGTTGATGTCGTGAACCACGCGGTTTCCGAGCGGATGATCGGGAAAATCTCGCAGGTCCAAAATATATTTGATCGAGACCTCCTCGCCGCATCGCTCGGTGATCAGCTTTTTGTTTTCGGTGAGAACCTCGGCAGTGCCGCTTCCAACAACACCAAAGCCGAGAATTGCAATTTGAATCATGTTTTTATCCCCCTGGAGTAAACTTCCCTTATATCATACCATAAAAACTTTCAAAATGCAAACAAAACTATTGAAAAAATGAAAAAAATATGCTATACTTTTTTTATCACGCGCCTGGAAGGGGGATTTTTCGTGGCTTCACCCATCGGAAGTATGAATAACGTTAAAATTTTTGTCCTGTATCTGATGCATAACATCGGATATCCGCTTGATTTTGTTACGATCAACGATATCGTGATGCAGACCGACTATATCATGTATCTCGATTTTGCCGAGGCGTTTCATCAGATGCTTGACGGAGAATTGATCTGTACCGAGGGAACCGACGAGAGGGGTGACCCGCTCTATGCCGTGACGCAAAAGGGTATGATCGTGGCAGAGCAGCTCCGTTGCGACCTGCTGCCCTCGATCCTTGACCGCAGTCTTGGGTGCGCGCTCCGTTATCTTGATCTGAAACGCCGCAAGGTGGAGGTGGACTGCACCTCGCAAAAACTCGCGGATCAGACCTTTGACGTCACCTTTATCCTGCGTGAGAAAAACAAGACCATCATGCAAACCACCGTCAACGTCGATACCGAGTATCGGTCCAGACAGATGCGGGAGGCATTCCGCGATCACCCCGACGTGATCTACCGCGGTATGATTGCGCTTTTAACAGGGCAGGTTGACTATTTGTTTGATAAAAAGTAACAAGTCGTTAATCTCTTGTTGGAAAAATATTCACAATCTTTTCATGCTTTATATGGACAAAATGTCCAAGTAAATCTTTTTTCTTTGTCCATTACAACAAAAATACCAAAGGCTTTTTTGTAAGAAGCTCCAAATGGAGCGCGATTTCTGTTACATTTCTACAATTTTTATGGGAAAAAGACTATTGACATTCAACAAAAATATGGTATAATTGAGGTGTTGTAGGTGAACTATCCGTCAAACTTCACAGTTTTGTCAGGTTTGATCGGGTGAACCCGGCATCGGAAAGGGTCATGGGCAATCAATATGACGAAACCGCAAGCATCTGTCAATCAAACCGCAAAGGATTTTGTTGCATTGACTGAGACGATCCGCCGCGCAAAAAACGGCGATCAGGCGGCATTTGAGGCGCTTCTTGACCGTTATACGCCCTTGATCGACTCCATGGTGGGTCGGTTTGCGAGTGATTCCGCCACAGCGGAGGACCGCGAGGATCTTCGTCAGGAAGCGCTTGTCGGCTTTTATAAGGCAATGATGCATTTTGACGATTCGCAGAGCGAGGTACAATTCGGGCTTTATGCGCGAGAGTGCCTGCAAAACAGGATGATCTCCTATCTGCGAAGCCAGCAAAAGCACCAACGCGTTGTGCTTTTGGAGGACGGTGCGTTGATCGAAAAAGCCGCGCAGGTGTCCGAAGGTGACCCCGCGAGCCTGCTTGCCGATGAGGAGGCGTATCTTCTGTTGTCGCGTCGCATCCGAGAAATTCTGTCGGGCTATGAAAATCGCGTTTGGTGGCTTTACCTTTCGGGCAGAACCGCAAAGGAGATCGCCGCTATGCTGCAAACCGAGGAGAAATCGGTGAGCAACGCGATCTATCGGATCCGTCGGAAGCTCCGCGCCGTGATTCCCTACTCCCCATAAGTCCGAATAGCTTAAACAGAGCGTCGCGCAAGCGAAGGTGACGGTGCAAACCCGTTGAGGACAAATAACAAATCCATATTTTTTTACAAGAGAGGTTACCACACATGTTCCAGGACGAAACCAACGCAGCAGTAGAAGTTGAAAACAAAGAATACGTTGACGAAACCCTTGTATGCAAGGATTGCGGCAATGAGTTTGTTTTCACCGCAGGTGAGCAGAGATTTTATGCCGAAAAGGGCTTTTTGAACAAGCCTAAGGCATGCAAAGCTTGCCGCGATGCCAAGAAGAACGCCGGCAGAGCACCCCGCGAGTATTTCACTGCTGTATGCGCAGACTGCGGCGGAGAGGCGAAGATCACCTTCCAGCCCTCCAACGACAGACCCGTCTATTGCAGCGCATGCTTTGAGGCTCGCAAGAAGGCGCAAGAGTAATTCCATCTGTATCGGCCTGAACTGATATAAATGAAGTACTACGGAAAAAGACACCGCTTCTCGGTGTCTTTTTTCGTTTCGAACGGATTCTCAATAGACATATGCGGTTTCGCGGTCCTTGAGCACGTGGCGGCGCAGACTGAAGAAATAGTAACGTCGGATCAGATAAACGTTTGGAGAGAGCGTGCGCGCGGTAACGTAATATTTTTTTGAGACGGGGCTCTGTCCCGATATCCAATAGGGAGAGATCAGAAATACCGTATAGCCGCGCGCGGAAAGGTCAAGCGCGTTTTGCCAAAGAAAGCCGTTTTGGGTGTTGGCGGCAAGAAAAAGAACGCAGGCACGGCGGTTGGAAAGGGTAGACCGCAGGCGCCGGTTGGTGTGGCGCGATTCGATCAGGGCTGTCAGCAGTATGCCGAGCATCAGTGCTGAGCCGACGGGAATTATGATTAGAAACAGCGCGGTTGCGAGCAGAACGAGTGCGCCTGTTTGCAGAATGGAAAGCAGAAAGGTCAGAACCCGCAGGACCAGGGCGACCGTACGGATCCGACGCACGTGCGCGAGAAGTCCTTTCCATTGCAACCAAAGAGAGGTGTGCGTGAGGGTATCGTATGCATAGGTAAGAAAAAAACGGTGGCGGGTCAGCCGGCAATTCCGCGTTACGCGAGAGGCGGCGCGTGTTTCCTGTGCGGAAGGGGCGGGTTCGCGTTTTGCGTCACGGTTCATCGGCGGGGAAAACGGCGCGCTGCAAAAGACGCGTCAGCGTGCTGATCGGAAAGCAAAGAAGGAACCAAAGAAACGAGTAGCGTAGGCAGATCTGTCCGTACAGATTGAATCGAAGCGCGGAATAATCCCAAACATCAAGCCTGAGCCACAGGTTGAGAATACAGCCGAAGAAAAGCTCAACCGCTGTAATTGCCGCCGCCCCGATCAGGGCGCGGAGGGGGAGGGAGACTTGCTGGTGGTCGGTATTGATGCGCCAGAGCAACCAAAAGCAGAAGGCACCGCAGAGTGCCATACTCCAATGGGAGTAGCCGCGCCAGAGCATTTCCAACAGATAATAGCAAACACCGCCGAACAACCATACAAAAGGCGCTTCGGCGAGATGCTGCGCAAAGGGGGACGTGCTTTTCATAAAAGTCTCCTTTTTTGTTATTCTATCATGCTATTGTTTCCCGAAACTTTGGAAAAAATTCAAGAAAGCTATTGTAAAACAGAGATAAATTTGGTATAATAAAGAAAGATGAATTCAAAATCCTGAAAAACGCGGGAGGTGTAATTTTGAAACAAAACAGAATAGCCGCTCCCGACGTCTTTTTATCGCATAAGCGGGCAAGCGCGATCCTCGCACAAAACGGGAACCGATTGGCGCTGGTCGAGGCGATCGTGCTTTTGATCATGGCAATCGCGTTGCACTTTTTGTTAACAGATTCCTTTGTGCTGCTTGCCGATTTTGCCGACTCGGAGCAAATGGAATGGCTCGTTACCGCGGCAATGCTCGGCATGGTTTTGGTGCTTGCGCTCCTTACCGTTTTTGTAACCTTGCCGTTGTTTATCGGCTTTTTGCGGCTTGCCGCCGAAGCGGAAGCCACGGGTACGGGACATCTGACCACACTTTTTTCTTCCTTTTCGGGCTGGCGGATCTACCGTCGTTCTCTGCGGCTCGCATGGGGCTTCTTTGTGTGGTGCCTTCTGCTGACGGCGGTGATCAGCGCGACCTGTGCTTTGACGGTCGGACTCTTCCCGGGCAATATTTTGGCAGGCATTTTGTGCGGCTTTGCCGTGGTTGCGGAGATCGCGCTGTTTCTGCTCCTTATGATGCGCGCCTTTCCCACGCTTGCCATTGCCTTTGATCTGCGCTTTTCCATGCGAGATACCAAACGGCTGATGCGATCCATGCGGTCGCGCATGTCGGTTTCGGGCTGGAAATTCTTTTTGAGCTGGCTTCCCATGCTCATGCTGGGGGGCTTGACCTTCGGACTGCTCCTCATTTGGGATACTCTGCCGCGTATGGCGATCTCCTATTTCAGTCACGTCCGAAAAATGAATGAAATGATTATCCAATCGGAGGAAAATAAAGAACATGAGTGAAAAATTCTATTTGACGACCGCGATCGCGTATGCGTCGCGCAAGCCGCATTTCGGCAACACCTATGAGGTGATCATGTCCGACGCAGTCGCACGCTATCAGAGAGCCTGCGGCAAGGACGTGTTTTTCTGCACGGGTACCGACGAGCACGGACAAAAGATCGAGAACCTTGCAAATGAGCGCGGAATTACCCCCAAGGCATACGTTGACGGGGTTGCGGGCGAGATCCGCGGTGTGTGGGATCTGATGAATTCAAGCTACGATTACTTCATTCGCACCACCGACGATTATCATGAGGCGGCTGTTGCCAAGATCTTTAAGAAGTTCTATGACAAGGGCGACATTTATAAGAGCGAATACGAGGGCTGGTATTGCACGCCCTGTGAATCCTTTTTTACCAATACGCAGGCGGCAGACGGAAAATGCCCCGACTGCGGACGCGATCTGACGCAGGCAAAGGAGGAGGCGTACTTCTTTAAAATGAGCAAGTATGCCGACCGTTTGATGAAGCACATCGACGAAAATCCCGACTTCATTCAACCCGAGCTGCGCAAAAAGGAAATGGTGAATAACTTCCTCAAGGCGGGGCTCCAGGATCTTTGCGTGTCGCGTACCTCCTTTACGTGGGGAATTCCCGTTGCGTTTGACCCCAAGCACGTCGTCTACGTTTGGCTCGACGCGCTCACCAACTATATCACTGCGCTCGGCTACGATCCCGATAAGAGCTTTGAGGAGCAGTCCGAGCATTTCCGCCGCTATTGGCCTGCCGACGTGCATATCATCGGTAAGGACATTCTGCGCTTCCATACCATCTATTGGCCGATCTTTCTCATGGCACTCGATCTGCCGCTTCCCAAAAAGGTATTTGGACACCCGTGGTTCAATTTCGGTATGGACAAGATGTCCAAATCAAAGGGCAACGTGATCTATGCCGACCGGCTCGCCGATCATTTCGGTGTGGACGGCGTACGCTATTACGCGCTCTCCGAGATGCCGTTCGCGTCTGACGGCTCGATCACCTACGAGGCGGTCATCAAACGGTATAATATGGACCTTGTAAACAATCTCGGCAATCTTGTCAAGCGCACGCTCGACATGGAGAAAAAGTATTTCGGTAAGATCGTTCCCGCGCCCGCAGGCGAGGAAGGAACCGATGCCGAGCTGAAGGCGGCATGTAAAAAGGCATACGAAAATATGCGCGCTTGCATGGACGATTATCACATTGCCGACGCATTGGAGGGCATTTTTGAAATGCTCAGTCGCGCGAATAAGTATATCGATGAGACCACTCCGTGGTCGCTTGCGAAGGATGAGGCAAACCGCGCGCGTCTCGGTACGGTGCTTTATAATTTGATGGAGGCGATCCGTCAGGGTGCGGTAATGCTGGCTCCCTTTATTCCCGCAACCGCGGAGGAGATCTTGAATGAGCTCAACACCGAGCTGCGTGATTTTGCGTCACTCGAAAGCTTTGGTGGTATGGTCGCGGGGGCGGAAGTAGGGGATTCCAAGGTGCTCTTTGCCCGCGTGGATGAGGAAAAAAAGCTTGCTGAATTTGAGGCGGAACGCAAGGCTTTGATCGCGGCTGCGGAGGCAGAGGAAAAGGCAAATGCGGTACCCGAGAAGCCCGAGGGCTGCGCGCTGATCGGCATTGAGGAATTTATGAACGTGGAGCTTCGCACCGCGAAGATCCTCGAATGTGAAAAGGTGCCGAAGGCAAAGAAATTACTCAAGCTCAAGGTAGATCTCGGATATGAGCAGAGACAGGTTGTTTCGGGGATCGCGAAGTGGTATGCACCCGAGGATCTGATCGGCAAAAAGATCATTCTTGTTGCAAACCTAAAGCCCGCAACGCTGTGCGGCATTGAGTCCAACGGTATGATCCTTGCGTCGGGTGAGGAAACGGTGCGCGTGGTCTTCTTGGCAGAGGATACGCCGCTTGGCGAAAGAGTTCGATAAAACGATACGGGGAGACCGCTTTGATAGTTGGGTCTCCCCGCTGTTATGAAAAAGAAAACGAGTGCGGAGGATATTGCATGCGAATTTTTGATACACATGCGCATTATTTTGACAAACGCTTTGACGAAGCAGAGGGCGGCGCGGCGGCAATTTTGCGCACGATCATGCCCGATCCCGTGAGTCGGATCGTCAACGTCGCTACCAACTGCGAGAACGCCAAGCTTACGCTCGCGCAGGCGGCTCAGTATGAGGGCATGTATGCCGCGATCGGCATTCATCCCGAGGATTGCCATTTTCTTTCCGATCCCGATGCCGCGCTGGATACATTGCGAGGGCTTCTCGGGACCGCCGAGAGTCGGGGGCGGGATAAGATCGTGGCACTCGGTGAGATCGGGCTTGACTACCATTGGCAGGATTACGGCGGCATTCCGATGAATAAGGAAAAACAGGCATATTTCTTTGACGCACAGATGGCGCTTGCCGAGGCGATGGATCTGCCCGTGATCATTCATGATCGCGAAGCGCACGGCGATTGCTTTGAAACCGTGTTGCGGTATCCCAACGTGCGCGGCGTTTTTCATAGCTACAGCGGGAGTGCTGAAATGGCAAAGGAGCTGGTGCGGCGGGGGTGGTATATCTCCTTCTCGGGCACGGTAACCTTCAAAAATGCGAGCCGTGTGCGGGAGGCAGCACTTGCCGTTCCGCGGGACCGCTTGCTGATCGAAACCGACGCCCCCTATCTTGCTCCGCACCCGATGCGCGGCAGGCTCAATCATTCTGGACTTTTGATCCATTCACTCGAGGTGCTTGGCGAGCTGTGGGGAATTTCCTCCGAAGACATCGCAGAAATTACGTTCGAAAATGCATCTCGCTTCTTTTTTTCGAAAAGAATGTAGACAAAATGCACAAAAAAACGAGCTATAATTCTACACGCCGTATGAAAAAAGTTGAGCAATCCTCTTGAAAAATTCTTCGATGTATTGTATAATAATAGAAAGCCGTATCTCCGAGACCGTAAAAAAACACCCTTAAAACGGCAATGGCGGAGGCGGTTAATCGAATGAAAGGTACTGAACTACAATGGCTAAGATTGAAACCAAAAACATCAGAAATATCGCACTGCTCGGACACGGTGGGTCGGGAAAGACCTCACTTGCCGAGGCTATGCTTTACATAACGGGAGAAACCGACCGTCTCGGAAATACCGGAGCGGGCAACACGGTTTGCGACTATGACGCAGAGGAAGCCGCGAGAAAGATCTCGATTTCGGCAGCTCTTGCCCCCATGATGTGGAAGAATGTCAAGATCAACGTCATTGACACCCCCGGCTATCTCGATTTCTCGGGCGAGGTTTTGCAGGCAATGCGTGTTGCCGACAGCGCCGTGATCGTGGTGGACGGTAAGGCGGGCATTGAGGTTGGAACCGAGCTGGCATGGGATTATGCCGTTGCTGCGGGACTTCCTCGTGCATTCTTTATTAATAAATTTGACGATAATGAGGCGCGTTTCGCACGCGTGCTCGACGCACTCCACGAAACCTTTGGTAAAAACGTGTGTCCGCTTACCATTCCGATGGTGAAAGACGGCGTTGTGGTCGGAGCGATCGACCTGATCGAGGAGACCGCTCACGTGTTCGATGCAAACGGACGTCACAGTGTGGAGATCATTCCCGAGGAGTCGCAGGAGGCGGTTGCAAAATTCCGCGATATGCTCATGGAAGCGGTTGCAAGCACCAATGAGGACCTGATGATGAAATACTTCGAGGGTGAGGAGATCACCCACATGGAGGCGATCAATGCCGTTCACGAGGGTATCATTCACGGTGACATCGTGCCGGTATTCTGCGGCGCGGCTACCAAGCTCTGGGGCGTTTGGACGATGCTGGATAAGATTACCGAATCCTTCCCGCGTCACACCGCTAAGAAGGCTGAAGTACTTGCCGACGGCTCCGATATGGAGATCAATCCCGACGGCGAGCCCGCGATCTTCGTATTCAAAACGGTTGCCGATCCCTTCGTTGGAAAGATGTCCTTCTTCAAGGTTATGAACGGTAACGTCAAGCGTGACCTGATGCTTCGCAACAACACCACCGGCGACACCGAAAAGCTGGCTCACATCTACGTGATGAAGGGCAAGAAGCAGACCGAGGTTGACGAGCTCGCCTGCGGTGATATCGGTATGGTGGCAAAGCTGAACAATACCAATACCAACGATACCCTGACCTGGAATAAGGATTTCAGCTATTCCAAGATCGAGTATCCCACCCCGTATCTTGTAAAGGTGATGATCCCCGTTTCCAAGGGCGACGAGGGCAAGATCTCGCAGAGTATCTCCAAGATGGCGGAAGAGGACTACACCATTCGCTTTGAAAACGATGCCGAGACCAAGCAGCTCTTGATCTACGGCTTGGGCGACATGCATCTGTCGGTTCTTTCCTCGCGTCTGAAGTCGCGCTTCGGACTCAACGTTCGCTTTGACACCCCGAAGCTTGCGTACCGTGAAAAGATCACCAAGTCTGTTGACGTGGAAGGAAAACACAAGAAGCAGAACGGTGGATCGGGTCAGTACGGTCACGTTAAGATGCGTTTCGCACCCGGTGAGGGCGAGGGCTTGACCTTTACCGTATCGGTTGTTGGCGGAACCGTTCCGAAGAACTTCAACCCCGCGGTAGAAAAGGGAATTCAGGATTCGATGTCCAAGGGTGCTTACGGCTATCCGCTCGTATGTCTGGCTGCCGATCTTTACGACGGTTCCTACCATGCGGTTGACTCCGACGAGCTTTCCTTCAAGACCGCGGCATCGCTCGCGTATAAGAAGGCTCTTGAAATTGCGGGTCCCGTACTGCTCGAGCCGGTGGGCGATCTCTTTATCACGGTTCCCGAGTCGCTCGTGGGTGACGTAATGGGTGACCTCAACAAGCGTCGCGGAAGCGTAATGGGCATGGAGCCCGCAACCAAGAAGGGCTACACCGTGGTGCAGGCAACCGCGCCGAAGGCGGAGTTGATGGAGTATCCGATCATTCTCCGTGCTATGACGCAGGGTCGCGGATCGTTTGAATTTACTGTAACGGGTTATGACACCGTTCCCGCAAATCTCACCGCTAAGATCGTAGCAGAAAATAAAGCAGAATAAAAACCAATGGCGGGGAGATCATGATACGTATGGTCTCCCCATTGCTTTTTCAAACAGGAAAGGAGTTTGTTCCGAGAATGAAGATGCTTGAAAAAAAGAGACCGCACGCAACACGCGCAAAGCTGCTGTGTGTGATGCTTTTGGCGGCATTGCTCTTCAGCCTTGCGGGATGTGACGGCGCAGTTCCCACAAATGCCGAGCACAAAGCGCTTTGCACGCAGTTTGTTGATGCCCTGCTCACCGACGATTTTGATACGGCGTATGCACTGATCCAAAATGCGGTGGACGAGGAGGAATTTTCCGACGTATTTGAGCAGATGGTGGATTACGTTGACGGCGTGAAAACCTATGAGCTCAAACAGATCGGTTGGCACGTTTCCATCAAAAACAGCGTGAAGACGAGTCAATCGGTTTTTGAAATGAAAACCGACAACGGGAAGACCTACACAGTGCAGGTGATCACGGTCAGCACGATGGAAGGTATTGCGGGGATCCACCTGCTTGACAATTCCGAATTTGCGGAAAAGACGAGTGCGGTTGGTCCGATCAACCTTGTGTTAAAGATCATTTCGATAATTGTGTTTTTGCTCACGCTGCTTTTGCTGATTGACTGCTTCAGAAGCAAGATCCGACGCAAGGTCTTATGGGCAATTCTGATTGCGGTCGGCTTGGTATTTTCGGTCACGATCCAATCGGGGATCCAATTCCATTTCAATATTGGTGTGTTTGCATTTTTTATGGGCGCCACGGCAACTGCCGCGTCACGTTCGATCACGCTGTCGTTCTATCTGCCCATTGGTGCCATTGTGTATCTTTGCTTGCGTGGACGCCTGAAGCGGGAAGCCGCACAGGCAGCACAGGCGACAGGGCAGGGCGAAACGCTTGATCTGCCCGACGCAACGGTGGAAGCCTCGCAGGAGGACGATCCCCCCGCCGACAGTGGCTCCGACGGATCGACACCCAAGGGTTGAAAAAGATCAAATCAAAGAAGAGGCTGCGTCATTGGCGCAGCCTCTGCTCAAAAAAGCCGACGGTAGGCTTTTTTGTAGCGCGGAATTTGCGGTTTTCGACTGCAAAGCAGTCGAAAATTGCGGTGTTTAGCCGCAAAGCA
>SVTW01000036.1 GCA_015063585.1 Oscillospiraceae bacterium | reverse complement strand
TTCGACTGCAAAGCAGTCGAAAATTGCGGTGTTTAGCCGCAAAGCAAAAACGTCGGGGGTGAGTACCAAATGCATTTTTGCATTTGACTCACCCCCTCTGTATGGTTTTTACACCTTTACACGTGTGTTTTTTTTTTATTTTTTGGGGAAGCTGTCCTTGAGTCCAACAATGCGGTTGAACGTGTTGGGATTTTTGGTATCCTTGCAGAAATATCCAACGCGCACGAACTGATAGCGTTCACCTGCCTCTGCCGTTTCCAAACAAGGCTCGATCATCGCGTTCTCGATCTTGGAGAGCGAATTGGGATTGAGATAATCGAGATACGTTTTCCCCTCGGGTACCTCTGCGGTGTTCTCGATGTCAAAGAGACGGTCATAGAGCATCAGATCGGCACGGCAAGCGTATTTTGCGGAGAGCCAATGAATCGTGCCCTTAATCTTTCTTCCGTCGGCGGGCATGCCGTTTGCGGTTTCGAGATCCGCGGTCGCGTGAATGCACTTGATGCTACCGTCCGCGTTCTTTTCAATTCCCGCGTATTTGATGATATAGCCGTTCATCAGGCGCACCTCGCCATCGGGCTTAAGGCGGAAGAATTTAGGGGGCGGAACCTCTGCAAAGTCATCGGCATCAATATAGATCTCGCGCGTCATGGGAACCTGACGGGTGCCGAGCTCGGGCTTTTGCGGGTGGTTGGAAACCGTAAGCATTTCTTCCTTATCTTCGGGATAGTTGTCGATGATCACCTTAATGGGATTGACCACGGCAATACGGCGGAGCGCGTTCTCATTGAGATCATCGCGCACACACGCTTCCAGCTGGCGGACGTCAACGGTGTGGTCGGTGTTGGTTACACCCGCCTCACGAACAAAGGTAAAGAGGGCGTTCGGCGTGTAGCCGCGGCGGCGCAGACCGCAAAGAGTGGGGAGGCGGGGGTCGTCCCAACCGTCCACGTAGCCCTCCTCAACCAATTGACGGAGATAGCGCTTGGACATAACCGTGTAGGTGATGTTCATGCGTCCGAATTCCCATTGATGCGGCTTTTGCGCGAATCCGATCTTATCCACCACCCAATCGTAGAGCGGGCGATGGTTGCGGAATTCACTGGAGCACAGCGAATGTGTGATCCCTTCAAGCGCGTCCTGAATCGGATGCGCAAAGTCGTACATCGGATAAACGCACCACTGTCACCCTGGCGGTGGTGGTGAATATGCTTGATGCGGTAGATTACAGGGTCACGCAGGTAGGGGTTATCGGAGGAGGGATCAATTTTTGCGCGCAGAGTGCGTGCGCCGTCGGGAAACTCTCCCTTTCTCATTCTTTCAAACAAGTCGAGGTTTTCCTCCACCGAGCGGTTGCGATAAGGCGATTCCTTGGATGCCGCCGCGCGGTCTGTACCCTTATAATCTGCAAGGTCGTCCTTTGAAAGATCGCAAACGTAGGCGTCTCCCTGCTTGATGAGTTGAACCGCAAATTCATAGCATTTTCCGAAATAATCCGAGCCGTAGAACACACCGCCCGTAGGGGTGGCGCCGAGCCATTCCAGATCCTCTCGGATCGAGCGGACAAACTCGTCGGACTCCTTTGCGGGGTTGGTGTCGTCATAGCGCAGGTTGAACAGACCGTTGTATTTGTTGGCAACGTCGGTGTTGATGCAGATCGCCTTCACCGAACCGATGTGCAGATAGCCGTTGGGCTCGGGAGGGAAGCGGGTGTGGATTTTCAGCGCGGGATTGGCAAGGAGGTCACTGTCGATGATCTCATGGATAAAGTTACTTTTAATTTCTTCCATTTTCGTTAAGAACCTTTCTCGGATTTGATCAAAGGGTTTCGATCATGCGCTCAATGCGACTGCGGGTGCAGGACTCACCGAGGATCTGCATGACGGTATAAAGATCGGGGGCATTGAGTTTCCCCGTTGTGGCAACACGGAGGAACATGCTCACGTCGGCAATATTTCCGCGGAACGCCTCGGGAGCGGCTTTGTATGCCTTCATGTCGTCCGCATAGCCGATCTCACGCGCGATGGCTTTGATCTTTTCAAACCATGCGTTCATATCGTCTGCGGGATCAAAGGTCGCGAGAAACTTTTCAAGCGCGGCTTTGATATCGGCTTTGTCAAATTTTTCGTCGTATGCGTCCTCAACGCGATAAAGCTCATCAAAGAAGAATCCCATATAGGGCTTAGCGTCTGCCCAGGTCGCAAGATCCTTTCTCGGCTTCTTTCCGCCGCGTCCGATCGCGAAGATCGATTCGGTAAAGGCGGGATCGCGTGCAAGGAGCGCACCGAATGCGGGATCATAGGATTTAGCCCATTCGGTCACAGCCGTGGCAACCTCCTTGGCGGGCATGCGGGAGATCACGTTTTTAGAAACGTCGTTGAGCTTATTAAAATCAAACAAGCAACCCGAGGAACTCATTTTTTTAATGTTGAACGGGAAGTCGGTGTAGGGCTTGTCTGTATTTTGCATGTGCCACTCCTCATAGTTGGAGTTGAGAAGCGTCATGATATATTCGCAAACGCAGGCGGACGCATAGCCCATGCGGCTGTAGTCGTCCATATTCGCGCCCATATCACGCTTGGAAAGCTTTTTCTTATTTCCGTTTTCATCAAGGCGCATGATCTGCGCGATGTGCATATATTTGGGAAGACGGAATCCGAGATAGCGGAAGAGCATCAAATGCTTTGCAAGGCTGGGAAGCCATTCCTCACCGCGAATTACGTGTGTTGTTCCCATCAGATGGTCGTCCACTGCGTGGGCAAAATGGTAGGTGGGAATTCCGTCGGATTTCAGCAGAACAAAATCCTCGTCATTTTCGGGAATTTCCAATTTTCCCTTGATCAGGTCGGTAAAGGTTACCTTTTTCTCGGGATTTCCGTCCGCAAGCAAACGCAGAACAAAGGGGTTGCCTGCTGCCAGGTGATTTTGGACCTCCTCGATCGTGATCCCACGCGCCTTCAGCATTGCCTCACGCTGAGCCGACTGATCCTCGTGCCAATCCTTTGCCTTGATCTCGGCTTTTTTATCCACCGCATTCAGCGCGTCAAGCTCTGCCTGTGTGGTAAATACGGGATAGGCTTTTCCCTCTGCTACAAGCTGTTTCGCGAACACGTGATAGATCGGTCCGCGTTCGCTTTGCTTATAAGGACCGTATGCACCCTGATCGCATATTTTGCCGTCTTTTCCGATCACGGCGCCCTCGTCAAAGCATACGCCGTAGTGCGCAAGTGTGCGAATCAGTCCCTCCGCGGCACCCTCCACCTCACGCTTTGCATCGGTATCCTCAATGCGAAGGTAGAAAACGCCGCCGCTCTGATGCGCGAGCCGCTCTCCGATGGTGGAAGGGAAGAGTCCGCCAAAATGAACAAATCCCGTGGGGCTGGGGGCAAAGCGGGTAACCTTTGCACCTTCGGGAAGCTGACGGGGCGGATATTTTGCCTCAACATCAGCGGGCGTTTCGGTTACGTTGGGAAAAAGAAGATCGGCAAGAAGCTGATAATCCATAGTTTTATATATCCTTTCTTGATTGTCAAAGTTGATATGCGGCAAGATCCAGCGCGATTCCAAGCCGTGCGGGTGCACCGTGACCCGGATAGATCTGCATATTTTGATCCAAACGGCGCAGGGCGGCGAGCGAATTTGCGAGGAGGGCATGGCTGCCGCCGTAAAGATCGCACCGACCGTACGTATCCTCGAAAAGCGTGTCTCCCGTGATCAGGAATGCATTGTTGCAGAGATAACAGACCGATCCTGCGGAGTGCCCGGGGGTATGCAAAACGCGAATCGTTTCATTTCCGAGTGTCAGTACCTCTCCATCGCGCAGAAGCTGATCGGCTGCGCGGTAGGAGCGCTCCATGCGGAAAAAGGTATAAAACGCGTTTTTATGCGGGTCTCCAAGCATTTCGGCGTCGTCCCTGTGAATCAACAGTCGAGCGTCGGTTCGTTCTCGAAGGGTGTCAATTGAAACAATATGATCGAAATGCCCATGTGTGAGAAGGATCATGTCAAGGTAAACACCGCGTTCGGAAAGCGCGTTCATGAGCGTGGCGGCGTCAGCGCTGGGATCCACGATTGCGGCACGGTTGCCGACGGTGAGCAAATAGCAATTGGAGCCCCATGAGCCGGGATAGAAATTTTCAATTTTCACGCGATCCCTCCATACAATAATTCATTATATTATATCATATTTTTATTTGTTTGTCTATGTTTTTTTGAAAAAAATAAGATTTTTTTACCGAAACACCGATTTTTAGGACTGATATGCGGAATTCTATAAAAACCACTTGCAAAAGAAAGAGGATTATGCTATAATTTCATTATAAACCTATGGAAGGAGTCGTCCAATGCCGCTTGAAGACGAAAGAGATTTTCCGGAACTGAATAAATGTCCGGACTGTGAAACTTTTTTTGCCGACTTGACTTGCCCGATCTGCGGCAAGATCTGTCCCGAGGAGATGCGCGCGGGCAATCGGAAGCGCGTGAAGGTGAAAAAGAACCCTCGGCATGAAAGCCATGAAACAGGACGCGTTCGCTTTGTGCCTTGGTATTTCACCACGTGGTTTATCATTTTGATGCTGTTTATTCAACCCCTTGTCGGACTGATCCTCACGTGGGCAGGGTATTGGAAGAAGAAATGGAAGATCCTTGCCACGGTCCTGCTCATTCTGCCGTACGTTCTGACGATTCTGTTCGGTGGTGTGATGGGCATTCTTGCAACCGTCCTGTCCAACTCGCCGCCTCCCGTTGACGTTGATATGCCGCAAGCCGAATACGTAGCGCTGTGTCAGGAGTTGCCTGCGGAAACCGTTTATCGCGAAGCAAATGCGCGCCTGGGCGAGCACGTGAAGCTTACAATGAAGGTAGAGGAAATTTGGGAAGATGCGCATGATTATGGAAGCAAATATCCGCTCTATTTTGAATGCAGCGTAGAGGCTGACGGAAAAACATGGGTATTTTTGGTTCACGATTATCGGCAGGGGGACGCGGTGAATCTGACCGTTGGAGACGAGATCACGGTTTGGGGTCAGATCGGCGGGAATGAATCCATTACGAATTCTACCGTCGGTACGTTGAGCAAGCCCTGTATCAACGCGCTTTACATCGAGGTTCAAAATTGAATAGAGAACCCCGACATCGGTAATGCGAAACGCAACCCTTTGATGTCGGGGTTCATTTTGTTAGCAATTTCTGTTCAGCATGTGCCCGAGAATTCGCCCCAGATCGGCTGAGACCATGCCTGACGTCCTTTTTCGTCGAATACGGTCAAGCGCACGTAGCCGGGATGGATACGGTTTAAATTAAATCTTGCCTCGGTAAGCGTAGAATGGGTTGTGGTAGGGTAAACAATGCGTGCCTGACGGACAGACGTTGTCAATATAATTTTCGCGGCGGGAGAGGTTTTGACGTACAGATAGCCGTCCTCCATGTAAAGCTCGCGAATTTCAGGCCCCATCGAGGCATAGAAATTGCCTGCTTTTAATGCCTGATAAATGTCTTTGTGCGTCAGAGCAGGGGCTTTGATCATTACAAATCCACCAAGGGAATCCCAATCCGCCGTACCATAGGGTGCGTGATTGTGATTATCGTCGGTTGCGGTACAAAAGAGCTTGTCGCCACGGCGGAGAAGCTCGTCATAAACGTGACCGTTGATCTCGTCCCAGCCCATGACATAGCAACCGTGATTGTACATCTCCATTGCGAAAATATTGGTGGTATCAAGATTTTTATAATCTTCCATGGTTTGCAACGACCATGTGGGATGATTGAGCATCGCCATAAATCCGTGCTTTGCGAACTCGTTGATCATATCGCTTACGTTTTCGTAATCGCGTTCGAAATCGGGTTCGCCAACGTAAACCTGCGCGTCGCGCAGATCCTCGCGTTTGCCCCAAACGTACTTGGGGTTAAAGCAGGGAATTGCGGTGTTGTGCTGATCGTCGGGATAAAAATTAATGTGATAACAGGGCGATTTATTCCAAGAAAAAGCGGTTTTTTTGTTCACGTCGATTTCAACCGATGTCAACGTGAGAAAATCCTCATCATCTAAATCCGAGTGGTCAATGAGTACGTTGTGATCGCTGTATGCCACGACCGAATACCCCGCAGCCTTGTAGATTTCCTTTATCTTTTCGGGGGGGAGATCGCCGTCAGAATTTGTACTGTGGCAGTGCAGATTGGCGCGGTAAAACTGCCCGCTTTCGGGTATGATATATTGCTTCATTGCGAAAACCTTTCTAGAAAACTCCCGCATCGGCGGTTTTTTCATATTTTATCACAATTAAGTTCTTTTGTAAATAGAAAACAAAAAAACAAAACAATCAAAATAAAAACCACAAAAACAGACACAAAACGCTTGACAAATCAACATCAATGTGGTATAATAAGGTCATCAATTTGAAAGGGGACGCAGAAATGCAAAATTTTGAACTTTATAATCCCGTCCGAGTGATCTTCGGAAGCGGGGAATCGAAAAACGTTGGCAAATATGCTGCCGCGCTTGGAAGCCGCGCGCTTGTGATTTCCTATGAGGAGCACGGCTTTTTCACCGATCTTCTTACCGCTGTTGAGGCATCGCTTCGTGAAGCGGGCATTTCGGTATTTACTTACTATCATATGCAGGCAAATCCTCTGCTCAGCCATATTCGTGAGGCTGTTGCACTTTGCCGCAAGGAAAACATCGACTTTTGCGTAGGTGTTGGCGGCGGAAGCGTAATGGACGCAACAAAGGTCGTTGCGGCAGGAACACTCTATGATTCCGATCCTTGGAATATGTTTGTAACGCATCAGGACCGCGCGGTTGGTGTACCTCCCACAAAAACACTTCCCACAGTTATGATTCCCACGTTGCCCGCAACGAGCAGCGAGATGAACTGTATTGCGGTGGTAACAAATGATGAAACCAAGGAAAAAACCTATGTCAGCACGCCCGTGATCTTCCCGAAAATTTCGATCGTCGATCCCGCGCTCACCTGTACGCTTCCGCGCTTCCAAACGGTTTCGGGCGCAATGGATGCCATGTCTCACATCTTCGAGGCATACTTCAGCGGCGACAGAAACTCGCCTCTGCAGGACCGCCTCCACGAGGGTCTGCTTGTTACCATCATGTCAGAGCTTCGTGCCATTCTTGCCGATCCGCAAAACGTTGAGCATCGCGCGAACATGCAGTGGGCGGCAACGCTTGCATGGAACGGATATATTCAATCGGGCTTGAACGCCGGAACACCGATGCACGCAATGGGACACGTCCTCTCGGCACTTTACAACACCACACACGGTGTTACGCTTTCCATTTTCATGGATGCCTTCTTCCGCTACATGTGTACGATCAACGAGGAATGCGAAGCGAAATTCGCAACCTTCGGCCGTAACGTCATGGGCGTTAACGGGGAAGGACGCAGTGACCGCGAGGTTGCGGTTGAAGCTGTGGAACGCTTCATTGCCTTCATGGACGAGGTTGGCGCACCTCACACGCTCAGCGCAGCAGGCATTCCGCTTGAGGATATTGAAAAGATCGCCGACAACATTGTTGAGCACGGTTGTGATGCAAACGGAAACCTTGCGTCGATCCCCCCGATCGGACGCGACGCGATCGTTCAGATCCTTCATATGGCAGAATAATTTCGTAAAAAGGGGGTGAGTCAAATGCAAAAATGCATTTGGTACTCACCCCCGACGTTTTTGCTTTGCGGCTAAACACCGCAATTTCGACTGCTTTGCAGTCGAAAACCGCAAATTCCGTGCTACAAAAAAGCCTACCGTCGGCTTTTTTGAGCAGAGGCTGCGCCAATGACGCAGCCTCTTTCTTTTTAGTTTGAATCCAAACGGAGGATTCGATCCGCAAACAGCTCCGCATCGCTGCTTTGATGCGTAACGAGAATCGCGGTGATATCTTTTTCTTTGCAATAATTTCGCAGCTCTTGCGTCAAACGGATGCGAAGTGCTTCGTCAAGAGCGGAAAAGGGCTCGTCTAACAGAAAGAGATCTCCACCATAGACCAGTGCGCGCGCAAGCGAGACGCGGCTTTTCATGCCGCCCGAAAGCTGAGCGGGGGAAAGGACCCTCGCGTTTTCCAACCCGACAAGCGCGAGTGCCTGTGTGATTTGTTCGTCGGTATTTTCAGATTCGGAGCAAACGGCTCGCAGGTTTTCTTCAACTGTGAGCCACGGAAACAGGCGCGGTTCTTGAAAAACGTAGGCGATCCGCTCCGCGTTGCATTCAATCATTCCGTTCGTAGGTTTGCGCAAGCCCGCGATCAGGTGCAAAAGGGTGCTTTTACCGCACCCCGACGCGCCCATCACAGCAAGAAGCTCACCGCGTTTCAAAGTCAAGTCAAGATCACGGATCACTTGTTTTTTACCGTAGGAAAACGAAATCTTATCAAGCTTCAGCATCGTGTTTCCTCACTTTCCTGTTTTTTCTTTTCGAGCCTTTTGAGCAATGCGGAAAACGCAAATTCAATCAGGAGGCTGAGCAGGATCACGGTAAGCGTCCACGCAAACATATCGGTTGTCATAATATAATTTTTTGCGTCATCGATCATCACACCGATGGTCCCGAGCGGCTTGGCAATGATCTCCGCGGCGATGCCCGCCTTCCACGCAAGCCCGATCGAGGTACGGCAAGCCGATACAAAATAAGGCTTGAGGGAGGGGAGCGTTAAAATCCGCAACCGTTTCCAAGGGGAAAAACGGTAGACCTTAGCCACCTCGGTAAGCTGAGGATCGATTTTGGAAAAGCCCACGTCGAGATTGGTCCAAATGATCGGTAACACGATCAGGACCGTAATAAAGGTTGGAACCTTTGCCGAACCGATCCAGATCAGCGCGAGAATAATAAAGGAGGCAACGGGCGTTGTCTTGATGATCGTCATGATCGGGAGCACAAGATCGCGCAGGAGCGAGATCTTCGCGGTCAAGACCGAAAGAGAGGTACCAAGGAGCATGGCAATCAGAATGCCCGCCAGCACATTCCAAAGTGAGTTGAGGGTGGTGCGGTAAAAGTCGGCGGTTTGCAATAGCTCCCCAAGGCGTTTGAGAACGGCTATGGGAGATGGGAAGAGCAAGGGCTTTCCCATTCGATGCGCAGCAAATGCCCAAATACCAAGCCAAAAGAGAATGATAAGCGTAAATCGGGCAATCCGAAAAAGCTTGGATTTCATTTTGTTCCGTAATAGAAGCTATCCGCGGGCATAGCACCGCCGATCGCGTTGGGGTTGATTCCATGAAGAACCTGAAGATAAACGGTCATAGCGGACTTCATTTCATTTCCTGTCAAATAGCAGATATTGCATTTCGGGATTGCGGTTTCAGCAACCTTTGCGTTCGCGAAAATGCCAACCTCAGCAATCAACTGCGATGCTTCGGTAACGTTTTCCTGCAAATATTGGATCGATGCTTCGTATTCGGTAAGGAACAGCTCAACGGCATCGGGGTATGTTTCGAGGAACTCGGTGCGAACAACTACACAGCCCTGCACAAGAGAGCCTTTTGCGTTTACCTTATCCCATTCAGCGGTCAGATCAAGCGCGTTTGTAATCGTCAAACCGCTTTGCTTTGCCGCGTTGATCGCCATGGTCACCATCGGTTCGGGAAGGACTGCAATGTCAACAATTCCGTTTGCAAGCGCCTCACGGAGTGCAGCGGGCTGCGCGTAGGCAGAGGAATTGATCGTGATGTCGGTTCCGGGAATGAGGTTGTTCTTTTTACAGATATCGGTGAAAATAAAAGTGGGGTTTTGCGCGGGAACGTAGACGGTCTTACCGCGAAGATCCTCCATGCTCGAAACGGTAGTTCCTTCCTTTGTGAGCAGATAGAGGCAGCCGAGCGTGTTGACAGCAAGGATCTTCACACCGCCGTTGGTCTTATTAAAGACGTTTGCGGCTGCGTTGGTGGGGAGTGCCGCGATATCCACGTCTCCGTTGATCAGTGCGGCAGTAACCTCGGTGGCATCGGCTTTTACGGAGAAGTGATAGAGACTGTTGTCCTTTGCCTGCTGATCGGCAATCATTTTTGCCAATCCAAAGCCGGTGGTTCCGTTGAGCGAGAATACACGGACCGAATCGGGCAAATAGGGGGTATCCTCGTCCGACGTGTCGGAGGTTTCCTGCGAATCGGAATCGGTGTCCGTGGGGACTTCGTTGTTGGGGGTGAAGCAACCGGTAAAGGTTACAAGCAGAAGGGCAAGCAGGGTAAACATTGTGAAGATGCGAAGTTTCATAGTAGTAAGATCCTTTCTTTGATATAAAAATTTTTTGACGAACGAAATTAACGGTAGGCGCGAAGCATGCCTTCTCGGTCAAGCAGGGTAAAGGAGCGCCCTTCCTTGCGGATGTATCCGTCCGCGGTGAGTTGATCAAACGCGCGGTAAAGCGACGCGCGCCCAATGTCCAAAAGCTCCGACAGAGAGGAGATCGAATCCTGTAGGCGCACAGTATCGCCCCCAAGGGAGGCAAGATAGATCGCCAGGCGCTGTTCGGCACTTCCGCCGGTCAGATATCCGATCTTGCGATTCAGATAGCGGATTCGGTCCGAAAGAAAACCGAGATATCGGTAGAGAAAACGCGGCTCGGTTTCCATCAGATATCGGATGGCACTTTCGGTAATGTGAAGAACACGGCAATCACCGACCGCGCGTACCATGCTCACGTAGGCTTCCTCGCTAAAGAGGTTCGCAATTCCGTAGAGCTCGCTTTGTTCGATGTAGCGCAGAAGTGCGGCATGCGCCGTATTCGGTGTTGTAACGCTTGCTCTTCCGGACAGGATCAATCCCGCACCGCGCTCCTGACTGGCAGGGGAGCGGAGCAGACTACCGTCGGAATAAGCCTTACAATAACATCCATATTTTTCGAGAACCGATAAAAGCTTTTCCGGATCAAGCTCCGAAAACAGTTGATTTTTTATCAAAAGTTTCATTTCTTGCTCGGATAACAGGTCAATCACCTCGCTTTTGTATCATTTGAGACAATTATATCACATTGTTAAAAAAATGTCAATAGGTTTTTGAAAAGAAAATAAAAAATGATCAAATCATAGAAAAAAGGATATTTTTTATTCAATTTCAGAAAAGCCCTTTACTTTTTCTGTAATATCGTGTATAATATAGAATATAAAAATTTTGTGCGCAACGGAGGCTTAAACATGACACTTGTAATCCTTGCCGCCGGCATGGGATCACGCTACGGTGGTCTCAAGCAGTTGGATCCAATGACCGATTCGGGCGAATTTATCATTGATTTTTCCATTTATGATGCCATTGAGGCTGGCTTTGATCACGTTGTTTTCATTATTAAGGAAGAAAATCTTCAAATCTTCCGTGAAACGGTTGGAAACCGCGTGGAAAAAAAGGTAAAGGTAACCTATGCGTTCCAAAAATCCGATGCATTGCCCGCCGGCTTTTCGGTGCCGGAGGGACGTGTGAAGCCTTGGGGAACAGGGCATGCGATCTATTGTGTGCGTGACATTGTAACCGATAATTTCGCGGTGATCAATGCCGATGATTTTTACGGGCGTGATACCTTTATGCAGCTCGCGAAGCATCTGCGCGATGCAGGCACGGTAAACCAAAAGGCACAACATTGCATGGTGGGGTTCCGCCTTGGAAATACGTTGACCGAGAACGGAACGGTTTCGCGCGGGCATTGTCAGGTCGATTCCAACGGCATGCTGCTCGGGGTAACCGAACGCACAAAGATCAAAAAGCTGGAGACGTGTGCCGCCTATCTTGCCGATGACGGTGAGCATTGGGTAGACCTGCCGTTTGATACCATTGTATCCATGAACTGCTGGGGCTTTACACCCGATATTTTCCGGCATCTGGAGCAGGAGTTTACTAATTTTCTTCAAAATTTGGGCGACAACCCGCTCAAAGCCGAGTTTTATCTGCCGGCAGCAGTTGACCTGCAACGGCAAGCGGGATACTGCGACGTGCACGTATATCCCACGCAGTCGGTATGGCAGGGCGTTACCTATCCCGAGGACAAGGCGTTTGTAAAAGCTGCGCTTCGGGCTATGATCGAGGCGGGTGAATATCCGTCACACTTGTGGGACTAAACCGTATTTTACATATAAAGTGAGGAAGAAAAAATGTCTATTCTGATTACGGGCGGTGCCGGATTTATCGGATCGCATACCGCCGTGGAATTTCTCAACGCGGGTTACGACGTTGTAATTGTTGATAATTATTATAATTCCAGCCCTCGGGCGCTTGACCGCATCAAAGAGATCACGGGCAAGGATTTTCGCGCGTATGAGGTCGACCTTTGCGACAAGACGGCTCTTGAAAAGGTGTTTGCAGAGAATCCCGAAATTGATTCGGCGATCCATTTTGCAGGGCTTAAGGCGGTCGGCGAATCGGTACAAAAGCCGGGGCTTTACTATTACAACAACCTTGTCAGCACGCTTAACTTGGTCGATCTTCTCGGAAAATACAATGCAAAACGCATCGTGTTCAGCTCATCCGCAACGGTTTACGGTATGCCCAAAACGGTTCCGATCCGCGAGGATTTCCCGCTCTCTACCACCAACCCTTACGGTGAGACCAAGCTGATGATCGAGCGCATTTTGAAGGACCTTTGGGTTTCCGATCCCGAATGGAGTGTTTCGGTTCTCCGTTATTTCAACCCCATCGGTGCACATAAGAGCGGACTGATCGGTGAGAATCCGAAGGGGATTCCGAATAATCTCCTGCCTTACGTTGCAAAGGTAGCGGCAGGCCAGCTTCCTTGTCTCTCTGTTTTCGGAGATGACTATGACACCAAGGACGGAACCGGAGTGCGCGACTATATTCACGTGGTAGACCTTGCAAAAGCGCACCTGAAGGCTTTGGAGCGTGCGGAAAAGGTCAGCGGTGTTGAATATTTCAACATCGGAACGGGAACCGGCTATTCGGTGCTGGAAATCGTTCACGCATATGAGAAGGCAACCGGACTCAAGGTCAACTATAAAATTGTGGAGCGCCGTCCGGGTGACATCGCAACCTGCTATGCAGATCCCCAAAAGGCATACGAGGTGCTGGGGTGGCAAGCGGAAAACGGCATTGACGACATGTGCCGCGACCTTGCAAATTGGATGAAAAAGAATCCGAACGGGTACGAAGGAGAATAAAGCATGATCACAAAGCATTTTTTCGGATCGCTTGAAGATGGTAGAGAGATCTATAGTTACATGATGAAAAATGCGAACGGAATGACGGTTCGCATCTGTGAATTCGGCGGCGCGATCATGGAGATCCGTGTTCCCGATCGCTGGGGCAGAATGTCCGACGTAGTGGGCGGTTACGATTCCTTACGCGATTACGTTTTGGGCGACGGCTATCTTGGCGCGCTGATCGGACGTGTCGGCAACCGCATCTGTGACGGTAAATATACGCTTGACGGCAAAGAATATACCGCATTTATCAACAATGGCAAAAACTCGCTTCACGGAGGACAGGTAGGCTTCTCCCATAAGATCTGGAGCGTCAAGCCGATCGACGGGGAAGAGCCCCGACTCGTGCTCACCTTGGTTTCTCCCGACGGTGACGAGGGATATCCGGGTACGCTTACCGTAACCGTAACCTATGCATTGCTCAAATCCAACGCGCTTTCGATCCATTATGAAGCAACTACCGATCAGAGAACGATCGTAAACCTTACCAACCATGCTTATTTCAATCTCGGCGGCTACGCTTCGGGGAAGGTCTTTGATCACGTGCTACAAATGGATGCGGACCGTTATCTGCCCACAGATGACTCGCTGATCCCCACGGGAGAGCTTCGCGCGGTGGACGGAACCCCCTTTGATTTCCGTGAGCCCAAAACCATTGGCCGTGACTTTGATATGGAGAATCCGGATATCAAGATCGCCGGTGGCTTTGACCATTGCTTCTGCTTTGCCGGCGGTGAGACCAAAGAGCCCGTGCTCCGCGTAGAGGTTTATGAGCCGAATAGCGGACGCATGATGCAGGTTTATACCAACCAGCCCGCCATCCAATTCTACAGCGGAAACTTCCTCAACAATCCCGAGCATCCTCTCAAGGGGGGCTATCCGCAAAATTTGCAGGCGCTGTTCTGCCTTGAAACGCAAAAAATGCCCGATTCGATCAATCATCCGAATTTTGATAACATTGTCTTGGATCCGGGCGAAAAATACGATTATACCACGATCTATCAGTTCTCGGTGAAAAACTGATCGGATCCATACCAAATAAGAAAAACGGGGGTGAGTCAAATGCAAAAATGCATTTGGTACTCACCCCCGACGTTTTTGCTTTGCGGCTAAACACCGCAAATTCCGCGCTACAAAAAAGCCTACCGTCGGCTTTTTTGAGCAGAGGCTGCGCCAATGACGCAGCCTCGTTTTTCTTATTTTGCTTGGTATTCGGCAAGATATCCTTGAAATTCGGAGATCATCGCTCTGCCAACCTCTGCCATGTAGCGCAGACCCGCGAGGTATGCCGCGTTGGGAGCTTTGGAAAGAAAGCCCTCTGCCTCATAAGTGAGATCCCCCGTAAACCCGATCTTTGCAAGTGCGCGCAAAACCTGACTCCAATTCACTGTTCCGTGGTAGGGGAGCGTGTGATTGTCAAGAAAACCGTCCACGTCGTGCACGTGCAGACATTTGAGGCGGTCCGCCCCGAGTGCCTCGATAAATTCGGCAGGATCCTCGCACACAACCTGCGCGTGCCCGATGTCGAGGCAGGCAATGAACCATTTCCGGTCAAGCGCGTCAACGTATTTGCAAAATTCAGCAGGTCGTGAGCAGGTAGAATGCCCGATCTTGTGGTTGGCGATGTGTTGCCACATGTTTTCCAACGCAACCTGAATTTGATATTCCTCACAGTAGGGTTGGAGGGAACGGTAGAATTCCACGTTCATTTCATACAGCCGTTCGGGAACCCCGTCCTCAATGTAAGTCAAGTGCTGAACCGGGTGCACCACGATCTTCGGAACCCCGAGATAGGAGGCGGTTCGCATTGCCCGAACAATTTCATCAAATCTTTCTTTTGTCCTTTGCGGGTCAACATAACTCGACGAAAAGGGGGCATGCGCCTGTGTAAAGGCAATGCCGCGAGCCTGTGCCAATTCACGAAGCTTCAGCATTTCGTCACGAAAAGCGGGACGATCGGTTTCAGGACCGCAGAATTGATGCATGTAGGATTTTCCCGAAAGAGAAAGGTCAATTGCGTCAAACCCCGCGTCCGCCATCATATGGATCGCGGTTTCAAGATCAAAGCGATCCAAGAGATTTTTAATAGATGAGGAAAGTAACATCATTTTTCACCGTTTCCTTTATATATTGCTTTTATTATACCGCTTTTTAGTCGGGATGTCAACTTTTATCGTCTTTTTTCTTTTTTTACGGCATATGTTTTTCAAGCGGTGCATAGTTTGTGTCGAGGTGATGAATTTATGAAACAAATACGGATGAAAATTTTTGCTTTACTCACGGTGCTCTCCTTGATTTGCGGACAATTGTTTTTGGTTTCTGCCGAGGTTGGCGGTACAATTACACGGAGCGGGACCGAGGAGAACCGGCCCACGGCATCGGACGTTGGTGTCGAGGAGGGCGCTCTGTCGCTCAATTGCAAAAGCGCGGTTTTAATGGAAGCAAAAACAGGAAGTATTCTATACGTTCAAAACCCCGATGAGGCATTGCCGCCGGCATCGGTAACCAAAATTATGACTCTTTTGCTTGTGATGGAGGCGGTTGACGCGGGGACGGTGCGGCTTGACGATACGGTTACCGTTTCGGCGAATGCCGCATCTATGGGTGGCTCGCAGGTCTATTTAAAGGAAGGCGAGCAGATGACGCTGGAGGATTTGCTCAAAAGTGTGGTGATCGCATCGGCAAACGATGCCGCCGTTGCGCTTGCAGAGCATATCGCGGGGAGTGTTTCTTCCTTTGTAAAGCAGATGAATACGCGTGCCGCGGAGCTTGGAATGAAGGAAACATTTTTTGAAAACGTCACGGGCTTGGACGATACCGCCGAGGCGCATCTGACGAGTGCGCATGATATCGCGATCATGTCGCGCGCGCTGATCCGCCACAAAACGATCCTTCAATACAGCTCGATCTGGATGGATTCGATTCGCGACGGCGCCTTCGGATTGACCAATACCAACCGTTTGGTTCGCTTTTATCCCGGCTGTACGGGACTCAAAACAGGGTCGACCTCCAAAGCCGGCTTTTGTGTCAGTGTAACGGCGGAACGCGAGGGAATGTCGCTGATCTGCGTGATCATGGGTGCCGAGTCGCGAGATGAGCGGAATGCGGCGGCAACCCAGCTTCTCGATTGGGGCTTTGCCAATTACGGTGTGTTCACAGCGGAAGCGGGGCAGCCCGCGCCGATCGGGGTTCTCGGCGGGGTGCAGGATCATTGCGCGGTGTCTTATGCGGATTTTTCTTGTGTTTTGCCAAAGGCTGAAATCGGAAAGGTAGAATGTCGGGTTGAAATTCCCGCGTCCGTAACCGCACCCATTGCAGAGGGAGCTGCGGTAGGCTGTGTAAAATATGTTTTGAAGGATCGACAGATCGGCAGCGTTCCGATTCTGGCGGACGAAACGGTTTTGCGGATCGGTTTTTTTGAGATTCTCGCCAGGATGGCGGCTGGTTTTTTGTTGATTTGACAAAACGACAAAAAATGGTTTTTTCGGATATAAAAATGGCAGATTTTAATTGAATTTTTTTAAAAAAGATATTGTATTTTCGAGATAAATGTTGTATAATGTTTGATAGTATTGTAAAAAAGGACGGTTACCCGAAATGGCTATCAAACTGATCGACAAATATGTTTCCACTTTTATCAACGCGCACGAATATGATCGCATCCAACCCCAAGTCACGCTTGCGGACAGCATGCTCCGCTCTAAAACCGGCCCCGGCGCGGATTTCCTCGGTTGGATCAATCTTCCCGAAAATTACGATAAGGAGGAGTTTGCCCGCATTCAGGCTTGCTCCGCAAAGATCCGCAAAACTTGCGATGTTCTGGTCGTGATCGGTATCGGCGGCTCTTACCTTGGCGCGCGCGCTGTAATCGAATATCTGAAGTCTCCTCTTTATAATACGCTCAAAAAGGATACGCCCGATATTTACTTTGCAGGTAACTGCATCAGTGCGGACGCTCTCAACGAGCTTTTGGCAATCTGTGAGGATAAGGATGTTTGCGTGAACGTGATCTCCAAGTCGGGAACCACTACCGAGCCCGCAATCGCATTCCGCGTATTCCGCGCGTTGCTTGAGAAAAAGTACGGCAAGGAAGGCTCAAAGGAGCGCATCTTTGTTACCACCGATAAGGCACGCGGTACGCTTAAGAATTTTGCAACCCAAGAAGGTTATGAAACCTTTGTTGTGCCCGATGACGTTGGAGGTCGCTTCTCGGTTCTCTCGGCAGTTGGTCTGCTTCCGATCGCGTGTGCCGGCATTGATATTGTAAAGCTGATGGAGGGTGCCGCTGCGGCAAGCCATGCTTACACCAACCCCGACCTTTCGAAGAACGATTGCTATCGTTATGCTGCAATTCGTAACATTCTTTATCGCAAGGGCAAAACCATGGAAGTTCTCGCAAGCTATGAGCCTTTCTCCGCAATGTTTAACGAGTGGTGGAAGCAGCTCTATGGCGAGAGTGAAGGAAAGGACCTCAAGGGCATCTATCCCGCGTCTGTAATTTACTCCACCGATCTGCACTCGCTCGGTCAGTTCGTTCAGGACGGAAGCCGCACGATGTTTGAAACCGTGATCGACGTTTTGGATACCAAGAGCAGCTTTGAGATCCCGAACGATCCCGCCAACATCGACGGTCTCAACTTCCTTTCGGGAATGGACCTCAACCTTGTGAAAAAGACTGCTATGCAGGGTACGATCCTCGCGCACGTTGACGGTGGCGTTCCCAATCTTTTGATCGAAGTCAGCGAAAAGAGCGAGTTTGTGCTGGGTGAGCTGCTGTATTTCTTCGAGCTCTCCTGTGCCATTTCCGGATACCTGCTTTCGGTCAATCCCTTTGACCAGCCCGGCGTTGAGGCATACAAAAAGAACATGTTTGCGCTTCTCGGTAAGCCCGGATATGAGGAAATGCGGAAAGAATTGGAAGAAAGACTGAAAAATTAACATATTTACCCATGAAAAACTCTTGACTTTGTTACCGATATTTGTTATAATGGTAGTACAAGAGCGGATTCATGGCTTTTCGCTCGGATTTGATGGAGGTTATATATTATGTTAAAATTGATTATCGGCGTAAAAGGTACAGGTAAAACGAAAACCCTGATCAATCTTGTAAACGGCGCATTGGAAGTTACCAAGGGCGATGTTGTTTGCATTGAAAAGGGCGTAAAGCTGAGATACGATATTAAGCCGACCGCAAGATTGGTCGACGTTGATGAATACATGATCGCAGATGCACAGTCTCTTTACGGCTTTGTTGCGGGCATTCTCGCAAGCAATCACGACGTAACCGACTTGTTTATTGACAGCACCCTCAAGATCTGCAAGGGCGATATGCCTTCGTTCGAAACGCTTGTTGTTGAGCTTGATAAATTGGCTGCAAAGATCGGCATCAACCTGATTATGACGGTTTCGATGGATGAGAACACCGCATCCGATACGATCCGTAAATTTATCTGATTGAATCGGATCCTTTGAATCTTACCGCAGTTCTGCGCGTGTTTTTCCGGCAGGACTGCGGTATTTTGTTTTCTGTAGGGGGGAATTTGAGAGCATGATTTTGATTATTGCGGAAAAACCGAGCCTTGCGCGCAATATCGCCGCGGGTATTGGGCAGATGCAAAAAAGACAGGGCTATTTGGAGGGAGGCGGATACCTGATCACTTGGGCATTCGGTCACCTTTTTTCTCTGTGCGACGTCGAAGCCTATTCTCCCGCCCCTGAGGGAACTTCCCATTGGAGCTTGCAAAACCTTCCTTGCTTTCCCCGTGAGTTTCGTTTTGAATTGCGAAAAGGCCCCGATAAAAAGGTGGATGCGGGCGTCAGACAGCAGTTTGAACTGATCCGCACGCTTTGCAACCGTGATGACGTAGATACGATCGTGAATGCCGGAGACGCGGACCGCGAAGGTGAGATCATTGTCCGCTTGTGCGTGAACCACGCGTTGAAGGCTCCCAAAACGCAGAAACGGCTTTGGCTTCCCGACCAAACCCCGCAAACCGTGGCAAAGGCACTGCGCGAGATGAAAGAGGAGCGCGAATACGATCTTCTCGCGTCGGAGGGCTTTGCGCGTACCTATATCGATTGGCTCTACGGGGTGAATCTGACACGGTATGCTACGCTGAAAACCGGTACGCTTCTGCGTGTGGGGCGCGTGATTGTTCCAATCGTGAAGGCGATCTATGACCGCGATATGGCAATTCGAAAGTTTGTGCCCGGAAAATACTTTGCAATGGTCAGCCGAGAGGCGACCAATGGGGAAGTGATCGAGCTTTGCTCCAAGCACAAGTTTGAGGAGAATCAACGCTCGGCGGCAGAGGCAATGTGCCGCAAATATAATGAAACAGGTGCCATTGTAATCGGTGTAAAAAATAAAAAGGACAAGCTTTTTCCCGGAAAACTCTACTCACTTTCCAAGCTCCAGAACGTGCTCGGAAAAAAATATAAAATGTCCATGCAGGAAAGCCTTACCATCGTGCAGGGGCTTTACGAAAAGGGATATCTGACCTATCCGCGTACCAACTCCGAATATCTTGCAACGGCAGAAAAGGATAAGATCCGACAGATCCTTGCAGGCTGTGCCAAGCTTGGCTATCCCGTAAAATTCAAGGATCAAAAATCTATTTTTGACGACAGTAAGATCGAATCGCACTCGGCTTTAACGCCAACCTATAAGATCCCCGATAAATCACAGCTCAATGAGCGCGAGATGCAGGTTTATTCCACGGTGTTTCGTCGCTTTATTGCCGTATTCTGCGCGGAGGACTGTGTAGTTTCGCGTACGGAGATCACCATCGCGGTGGGAGAGCTTGAAACCTTTACCCTGAAAGGAATGTCCGTAATTGAGCGCGGTTGGACCAAATATGACGATTTCAATCAAAAGGATAAGATCCTCCCCGCGCTGAAAAAGGGAGACCCCGTAAATATTCTTTTCAAGCCAACCGAAAAGGAGACCACGCCGCCCAAGCATTACACCATTGAAACGCTGAACAATTACCTAAAAAATCCCTTCAAGGACGAAAAAAAGGCGGCAAAGGAAGCCGCGGAGCATGAAGATGGGATCGATAGCGATGACAGCGAGGACTATCGCGCGATTTTTGAGGGCTTGGAGCTTGGAACCGAGGCAACGCGTACGGGAATTATCGACAACGCGCGCAAAAGCGGATATATTGATCTAAAGAAGGACGTTTATACCATTCTGCCCGGAGGCGAATTCCTGATTGAGTCGCTCATGCAAATGCAGATCACGATGGACAAATATAAAACGTCTCAGCTTGGACAGGCGCTCAAAAGCGTTTACCGTGGGAATATGAGCGTGGAGGAGAGTGTCAGTCTTGCCGAGCGCGAGATCCGTGAGGTCTTTGACAAGAAGACAGACGCAAACTTTGTGCGCGAAAGTGACACGGGCTTTTTTGGTGACGTTGTTGCAAAATGCCCGCTTTGCGGCAGGGATGTGAAGCGGCAACGCAACTTTTATGGGTGCAGTGGATACAAGGAAGGATGTAAATTCTCGGTGAATATCAGCATTTGCAACCGTGTGATCTCTGTTTCCATGCTCCGGGATCTGATTGCGAACGGACGCACCGCCGTGATCAGCGGATTTTTGTCGGCTCGTACGGGTAAGACCTTTGATGCTGCTTTGAAGCTGGAGGGCGGTAGAGCCGTGTTTGACTTTGAAAAACGTCAGCCCGCGCGTCTTGACCCGTCACTCCCGATCTGGGACGGTGACGAACCGCCTCTTCCCGAACCTCCGCCTGTTTGATGGAGTCAGGGGGTGAGTCAAATGCAAAAATGCATTTGGTACTCACCCCCGACGTTTTTGCTTTGCGGCTAAACACCGCAATTTTCGACTACTTTGCAGTCGAAAACCGCAAATTCCGCGCTACAAAAAAGCCTACCGTCGGCTTTTTTGAGCAGAGGCTGCGCCAATGACGCAGCCTCTGCTTTTTATTTTAAGTGGGTCATTATTCTATGATCAGTGTTGTATTAGAATTTTCACCGAGGGTAAACGGGGCTTCCCATTCGGACGTTTCATGGAAGGTGGCGGAGACGTTCTTCATAACGATCGTTAAGGGCTCCTCTGCGCTTGCGAAAGGGGTTGAGCTTTCTTTTAAATCGGTGAACCGTACGTTTGTAAGCGTGAATTTACCGAGATGTGTCCCGTTTTGCAGGGGTCCGCGGTCGGCGATATATCTCAAAATCCCCTTTGCATTTTCGATCACGCAGTTTTGAAAATGAATGTCCGACGGCACATAAGGATAGTTTGTGCTTGCAAAATATTCCACAAGCTGCAACAGGTTGTGGCGCCCTGCCTCGCGGGGGAGCTCGTCGTTTTTTCCTTTTACAATCGTTTTGCGGTGCGGATAATAGCCGGGACCGTATGCGTATATGTCCTCAACGTGTATTCCAACGCCGCCCATACGAAAAAGATTACAGGACGTATTCAAAACACAGCGTCTGACGATCATATTTTTTATATTGATTCCGGCAATGCAATCGTCTCCCGTTTTGAAAAGACAGTCCTCAATCAACGCATTTTCGGTGCAGTGCAAATGAATTCCGTCCGAACCGCCCAAACAGGTAACGCGACGCATCGTAAGATTTTTACAGTTGTTTGCCTCATGCAGAAAATTGCCGCTGTGACGTGCGGTATAACCTTCAAACAGTACGTTTTCACAACAAGAAAAGAATATTGCGTGAGGTCCGCGGTATTTTTCCTCGCCGTTTGGATCGTAGCAGTTTACACCGTCGATCACCGAATCGCATTCTCCTATAATGGATACGTTTCGTTCACCGTAGGAGGAAATAATGGCTCTGCGATAGCTTTCCCACGGCGTACCGTAATACTGCGTGATCAGTTCCATATCTGAGCGCATTTCCACGTGTTTTGGGATCGGAAATATCTCGTAATCGTCACAATTATCGCTTCCGTAAAGCTCTGCACCGCGTTCCAGATACAAGGTGGTGTTGGAATGCAGGTAGAGAGCTGCCGTATAAAAGCGACCTTTTGGAATGACAACGGTTCCGCCACCATCTTCCCGACAGAGATCCAGCACTGCTTGGATCTTTTTGGTTTGCAGATCCGTGCAGTGAGTCAGAACTCCGAAATCCGTAATTAAATATCGTTTCATGATGACTCCTTGACGATCAGGTCAATTGCTTATTCGCTTTTTTTAAGAAAAAAGAATATATTATCGATGCTTCAGCGTTGTGTTCTCGTACTCGCGAACCGCGTCAAACCAGCTTGCGTCGCCAACTACACCGTTGCGTGCGCAGAACTCATTCCAAACGTCGCCGATGGGGAAGAACTTCATTTCTTCTTGCAGCATCATCATTTCGGTGAATTGCAATTTGTTTTGCAGTTCCTGAAGCTTTGCATTGGGAAGCAGGAGCGCGGTGAGCAGAGCCTTTTGAACCGAGCGCATACCAATCACCCAAGCGGCAATGCGATTGATCGAAGCATCGAAATAGTCGGTTGCGATAATCACACGGTCAAGCGCGTCGTTACGCACGATTTCCTTCATCATCTCCACGGTTTCATCATCATAACGAACAACGTGGTCGGAATCCCAACGAACACCTCTTGTTACGTGGAGCGCGATTTTAGGATTGAAGCAAAGAAGGGCGGAAATCTTATCGGACACAAGCTCGGTGGGGTGGTAGTGTCCGTTATCCATGAGCGGAACGATGCCGCGGGTGGTTGCGTAGGAAAGCGCAAATTCTGCCGATCCGGCGGTATAAGATTCGAGTCCGATACCAAACACCTTCGATTCCAGCGTTACGTTTACAATGCTCTTGTCATAACCGCATCCGAGGATCTGATCGAGCGAATCCATATAGCGCATGCGGGGACCGAGACGATCTGCGGGAATATCCTTCATACCGTCGGGGATCCAGATATTCATGGTGCAGGGGAAGCCTGTTTCGCGCGCAAAATACTCCGAAATACGCACGCATGCAATTCCGTGACGGATCCAAAAGGCGCGGATCTCATCGTTGGGGTGCGTCAAGGTTGCGTCTGCGGCAAGCGGATGCGAGAAAAACGTGGGGTTGAAATCAATACCGATTCCACGTGCTTTTGCAAAGTCGACCCACGGCTGAAAGTCCTCGGGCTTGATCGCGTCGCGGTCGGAAATCTTTCCATCGGGATAAATTCCGTAGCATGCGTGAACGTTGATGTTGTGGCGTCCGGGAATCAGCGAAAAAGCCTTGTCGATGTCCTGCATGAGCTGTTCGGGGTTGGTAGCAGCCCCGGGATAATTTCCGGTTGTTTGAATCCCCCCCGTCAGTGCACCTGCGTTTTCAAAGCCTTTTACGTCATCACCCTGCCAGCAGTGCATCGAGATCGAAACCTTGGAAAGACGGTCGATCACCGCTTCGGTGTCAATTCCCAGCTCTGCATAGCGTTCTTTCGCAATTTGGTAGAGTTCTTTTTGAGTCATGAGAAACCTCCGTTTTATTCATAAAACTTTTTTTAATCTTTTTCTTTATTATAAATTATATTTCTTTATTTTTCAAGAGTTAGGCACAAAAAATAAAAAAACGCCCCTTCTATATGCAAAAATGCCTACCATAGTGTGCATATAGAGGGGGATTTTATATTTTTTAGATGTATTTACGCAATCTTAGAGTCTTTTTTGCAGACAAATTGGCGGGGTACCATTCGGTGGAGAAATCGAAAAAACAGTTTGAAACCACAAGTGGTTCTGTGTAGCGGAAATCAGAACCCAAACGCGCGCCGTGTTGTAACGGTTATCCTCAGCAATTTTGCGCGCGTTCAAGCCATTTTGCGGGCAAAATGGCGGGGTACCATTCGGTGGAGAAATCGAAAAAACAGCTTGAAACCACAAGTGGTTTCAAGCTGTTTTTTGGCACCCGCAACGGGAATCGAACCCATAACTACCCCTTAGGAGGGGGCT
>SVTW01000035.1 GCA_015063585.1 Oscillospiraceae bacterium | reverse complement strand
GAACGAAGGGCGAGGGCGCTACCAATACCGGAACCGGTGCGGCACAGTCCGAGTTCGGTATCACCACTTGGATGTGGAACGCAGTTACCAACGTAACCGTTCTCGGCTCGATCTTCTCGGGCAACAGCGAGAACTACGGTGAGGGTAAGATCGACTGCTTCAACCTCCTCGAGGGCGCAAAGGCAAAGGATGCGGATCTCGCAACCGCGGTAAAGACCTCTGTGAAGGGCTCCAATATCCCCAACGCGAAGTATGACGCTGCAAAGGCTGATTTCGTATATTCCGAAAGCCTTGAGGCACTCGTTCCGTTTGGCGTTTCTCACATGATCGACGGTCACACCTTCGGCGCATGGGAACAGCTGAACGATACCCAGCATAAGCGCACCTGTAAGTGCGGTGAAATCGATACCGCAAACCATAGCTACGGCGAATGGTCTGAGGTTCAGAAGCCCTCTTGTACTGCAGGCGGCAAGCGTGAAAAGGCATGCGCATGCGGACATAAGGTCAGCGAGGATCTCGCGGCTCTCACGCACAACTATCAGTCGGTTGTAACGCCTCCCACCTGCACCGAGCGCGGCTACACCACGCACACCTGCTCGCTTTGTAATGATGTGATCGTTGACACCTACGTTGACGAACTCCATCATGTATATGACAACGATCAGGATGCGGATTGTAACACCTGCGGTGCAACGCGTGTGATCGAAACCGAATCCGATTCCGTAACCACCGATGACGTTACCACCAACGTTGGAACAACGACCACCGATGACACCACCGATGACACCACCGATGATACCACCGAGGATTCCGCAAAGGGTTGTAACTCGGTAATCGGCGGCGGATTTGCAATGGTTCTTCTGGTTAGCGGCGCAGCACTTTGCTTCGCTCGCAAGAAAGAGGACTGATCTTTCATAATCCCATAAACAAGGGGGAGGCTGCGTCATTGGCGCAGCCTCTGCTCAAAAAAGCCGACGGTAGGCTTTTTTGTAGCGCGGAATTTGCGTTTTTCGACTGCAAAGCAGTCGAAAATTGCGGTGTTTAGCCGCAAAGCAAAAACGTCGGGGGTGAGTACCAAATGCATTTTTGCATTTGACTCACCCCCTTTTTTTATTGTTACGTTACAAATAAAGAGGCTGCGTCATTAGCGCAGCCTCTGCTCAAAAAAGCCGACGGTAGGCTTTTTTATTGTTGCGTTACAAATAAAACCCGCCGATCCTTTTGGGATCGGCGGGTTTTGGAGCTGGTGATGTGACTCGAACACACGACCTGCTGATTACGAATCAGCTGCACTACCGACTGTGCTACACCAGCATACGTTCGGTTTGTCATAACATATCTATTATAGCAGATAATTTCGGTTTTGTCAATAAATTTTTACAAAAAAGTTTTTATATTTTTACCTTCTTTTTTAGGATCCCGTAAAGGCTCTTTTTTGCTTTCTTTTTTCGGTTTTTTTTGGTAAACTCTATTGACAAATGCCCAGACTTGTTGTATTATTGTATTAGTACAATAGTACAGAAAGGAGGAGAAAGAATGGCATGGACGTTTAATCGCATCGAGCCTGTTTCGGCGCAGATCGTGAACCAGCTTCGCCATGAGATCTTAAACGGTAAATATCGGGCGAATGAACAGTTTCCGCCGGTGCGCCAGCTTGCGGAGGATGCATCGGTCAATCCGAATACCATGCAAAAAGCACTTGCAAAGCTGGAGGAGGAGGGGCTGCTCTACTCGCGCGGAACGATTGGTCGCTTTGTAACCTCCGATCTTAGCGTTTTGGAGGACGCAAGGGTTGCAATGCGGCGCGAGGCTGTGAACCGATGGTTGCGTGAGGCGGGCGAGCTTGGCATGACCCGTGAAGAAATGATACATTACCTGAAAGAGGAGGAAAGAAAATGACGACCCCTGTTTTAACCTGCACCGATCTGTGCAAGTCCTATCGACCCGGCATTCCGGTGTTGCAAAATTTAAACTGTTCTTTTCCCGCCGGCAAGATCATCGGCTTGTTGGGGCCCAACGGTTGCGGAAAATCCACGCTGATCAAGTTGGTGAGCGGTATTCTGGTACCCAACAGCGGCGAGATCTGTATTTGCGGCGAGCCGAGAAGTGAGCACACCAATTCGCTCATCTCCTATTTGCCTGAGCGGACCTATTTTAATTCATGGATGCGCGTGGACGACCTGATCGCTTATTTTTCCACCTTCTATGCCGATTTTTCGGAGGAGAGTGCGAGAGCGATGATGCGCGATCTCAATATCGATACGCACGCCAAGCTGAAAACGCTTTCCAAGGGAACGCGAGAGAAGGTGCAGTTGATCATGGTAATGGCGCGCCGCGCCAAGCTTTATCTGCTTGACGAGCCAATTGCGGGAGTGGACCCTGCCGCGCGTGATTATATTATGCAAACCATCATCAGCAACTACAACCCCGAGGCAACCGTGCTGATCACCACACACTTGATTTATGATATCGAACCGATTCTCGATGAATTTGCCTTTATGGGGCAGGGTGGCAAGATCCTGCTTGCGGGAAATGCCGACGAGGCACGCGCCGAGCATGGAAAATCGATTGATGAGCTGTTCAGGGAGGTATTCAAATGTTCAAGAAACTCTTAAAATATGATATGCTGTCGGTTTGGCGGTTTTGGTGGATCCTTGCCATCAGCGTACTTTCACTTTCCGTGGTCGGATCCTTCGTACTGCGGTTCGTGATCACGTATATTGAAAATCCGAATTTCTCGTTCTTCACAGGAATTGCGATCTTCTTTTTGGTAATTTGTTTTTTGGTCATCTTTTCGTCAGCTTTTGCCACCGAGCTGTTTATCTATCTGCGGTTCTATAAAAATTTCTTTACCGATGAAGGCTATCTTACCTTCACGCTTCCCGTGAGCCGCCGCCAGCTCTACCTTTCCAAGATGCTCAACGCGTTGATCTGGCAATCGTTGCACGTTCTGCTTCTGATCGCGTGTGCCGCAATCTTTCTGCTGTTTGCGCCGCCTGCCAAAAACGGGTTGATCGACCCCACAGGCTTTGTCCTCATCGGTCAGGCAATCGCGGCAGCATGGGACGCAATGGGCGGCTGGCTTATCGTTTACGTATTGGAAGTGCTGCTTCTGATCGGCGTTTCTCAGCTTTTCAATATAGGAATGATTCATTTCTGCATCACGATCGGTTCTATCATTGCGAAAAAGGCAAAATTGCTTGCCGCAATTGGCATTTATTACGGTATTAACATGGCATTTTCCATGGCAATGCAGATCCTTGGCACCATCGCGATGATGACCCTGATCGACGGCTTTGCCTACTTCACGATGGACTTCACCTTGACGCAGGGCCTGACGTTCATCGCGATGCTCCTGCTTATCATCACGGCAATGATGGCGGTTCTTGCCGCCTTGCTCAATTGCGTTACGCTTGACCGCATTGAGCGCCGACTCAATTTGGCGTAAAGGAGGTCTTGATTATGAAAAAAGTGAATCTGAAAAAAGTCTTTACGCGTAGCAGTCTTGTATGGTTGATTCTTGCGCTTTTGATGCCCATGATCCTCACAGCCTCAGCGGAGACCCTTACGTGGGAGCTTTCGGGAGACGAGGTTACACTCACGCATGGCGACGAGATCTACACCGCGTTTTCGCTTCCCGTAGACAGCCGCCTGCGCCCGCGCACAAGATACGTCTATGCCGAGACGGTGGATATCTTTTCCTACTATGACCCAAATCCCGAATCTTACGAGGCAAACGGTGACATCGTGTGGCTCGATCTCTCTGCCCGTATCCTATATGTGACCCGCGAGGGAGGGAGCAAGCTGGTGAGTCTGAGAAGAGGGCAATCCGAAAAGTTCTATCTTGCAAACGCGAATCTGACCACGGATGCGCCGATCAAGAAAACGACGGTAAACAGGCTCAATGACCTCGTAGCAAGGGAGAGCGGTGGCATTGAGGTTGATGTGAACAGCGGCTTGGAGTTTGTAACACGCTATGAGCTGCTTGCCTACGATGACACCGAAACGGTTTGCCAGTTTTACGGCGTGATTTATGAAATCGAAGGAACGTTCTATTATCTCAACTATCAAAAGCTTGACAACAAGCATTTTGACGCCGACGGCAAATTCTCGTACCGTTCGGGAACGGTGACGCTCTATCCGATTGGTGCGGGCACCGAGCAGACCCTGCGTGATGTGATGGAGAGCATGACGCCTTATCGGGCGGAGGTTTCCTTTGAGGAGGGCGAGGAGCTTATCGCAGATGCCGACAGTTACAATCCCGCGGTATTCTGGTTTATGTATATCGCGATTGGCTTTATGCTGCCGTGTCTGCCGCTCATTCTCGGGCTGATTCTGCCGCACCTGATCAAGTGGCGCAAACCGACCTATTGGTATTCGGTTGCCATTGCGGCAGGAGTTTGGATCCTTTCGGCGATTGTAATTTTGATTTTGTTGCTTTAAAACACAATGCCCCCGCCCTCAGGCGGGGGCAGGAAGAATCCTTTGCCCTGTGACTGCAAAAAGCGATTCATTTATGCGAAAACACGAAACATCGGGGAAGAAAGAGAACCGTTTCATGTGTTCCCGCATTTCTTAAAAACATGATTTGGAGGTTTTTATATGAGCAATCGAAATAAAAAGCGATTTAATAGCGACATACGTCAACGTGGTGTCACGGTGAAAAACACAAGATGGTTTCCAAGGATGATCGTATCGGTATTGATCGTACTGCTGATGGTCCCCCTGTCCTTTTCGGCGTCGGCGGATTCGTATCAGACTTCGTGCGGTGCTCCCGGAAGCGATGTTATGTGCGTTTTTGTGGAAGAAACCGGTGTGCTGACGCTGAAGGGAACCGGTGCCATGAAGGTGATGAATTCCGCGCAGGTGCCGTGGAAGAATTTTCGCTCGCAGATCGTATCGGTCGTAGTCTGTGAGGGCGTTACAGAGATCTATGGCATGGGAGAGCTTGAAAATCTGGAAACGGTTTCTCTGCCGTCCACCTTGGAAACCATTGGCGTACTGTGTTTTCAGGGCGCTGCCAAGCTCCGAGAGATTGCGTTGCCTTCGGGTTTAAAGAAGATCGACGGAGGGGCGTTTTCGGGTTGTTCGTTGATTCCGTCGCTCCATATTCCTGCATCGGTTGAAACGATTGCGGGCGGGATCGCATACAATTGTGACGCATTGACCGAGATTACGGTGGATGAGGCGAATCCCAATTTTTACGTTGAGAGTGGCTGCTTGATTGATCGCAGAACCAAAACATTGCTGCAGGGGCTTTCCAATAGTGCGATCCCGCAGAACGGCAGCGTGGAGATCATTGCGCAAAATGCATTTGCTTACTGTGATAACTTGATTCAGGTTGAAATTCCCCCAAGTGTTACTGCAATCGAGGGAAGCGCCTTTAAGGGATGTTCAAAGTTGACCTCCGTTACGGCTTATGACTCCATCAAGGAGATCGGAAGAGATGCGTTTTTCGGTTGTTCCATTGCATATCGGGAATACGAAAATGCCTATTATATCGGAAACAAAGAGAAGCCCTATCTGTTTTTGATGCAGGCAAAGGATGACGGCGACTTCTGCACGATCCATCCCGACACTTATTTCATCTATCAAAAAGCATTTGATAATTGCGATTGGCTGACCGAGATTACGATTCCCGAAAGCGTACGAACCATCGGTTACTCTGCGTTTAATGGATGCTCTGAGTTAACCACGGTTACGATCCGAGAGGGGACGGAGGAGATCGAGGAATACGCATTTGCTTCTTGCAAAAAGCTTCAGCAGGTCTCTCTTCCGCGCAGCTTGACCACGATCCGCCTTCGGGCATTCGAGCAGGCAAGCGCGTTGGAACGCATTACGATCCCCGCCGATGTCACCGTTTTGGAACAGTCTGCTTTTTGGGGGTGTACATCCCTTACGGAAGCCAAAATCGAGGCACCAATTGAGGTGCTCCCACCGTCCATGTTTTCGAACTGTACAAATCTGAAACGGGTGGAGATCCCCGATAGCCTGCTTATTATCGATAGTTATGCATTCTCTGAGTGCGCTGCATTGGAGTCGATTCAGTTTCCTTCTAATTTGCAAAAGATCGGGCATTGCGCTTTTTACGGTTGCAAATCTTTGACGAGCTTAACGTTTCCGAAAACGCTGACGGAAATTGGGTCGAGTGCATTTTCATGGTGCGAGGGTCTGCAATGGGTTTCGGTGCCCGCCGATATTGGAAAGGTCGTGATAGAAAGCGAAGCGTTTTACTATATCGACAAGCTTGACATCATCTATTGTGCCGATCGCGAAGACGTGAATGTTGACAATTTCCGTGTGTTTCTGAGCGGGTCGCCGGAAGATGTGACTTACCTGTTCCATTCGATGGATTGTGACAAGATAGGGGACGCGAAGACCTGTCGGGTTTGCGGTGTGAAGCGCGAGTTGATCCACGATTGGGGGGAATGGGAGTCCTCAGAGTATGGTGAGATGCGTGTCTGTGAGGAGTGTTGGATGATGGAAGAAATATGTGAAGAGAGCGAATCCTCAACCCTCACCATGAACGAAAGCGACCATAACAAAGGTGACAGTAACAAAGGCGGATGTGCTTCTGCAGCGGGAAGCGTGACCTTGATCGTGCTGGTGCTCTGTGCGGCAGTTGTTTTGTTCAAAAGAAAGAAGAAAGGCGCAGGTTTTGTGGAATGAGATCCTGTTGAGCACGATAGAGAGATTGTAAAATGAAAAAACTGTTTATCTTTATTGTTTTGTTATGTGTGTTTTCACTGTTTCTTGCGTTTTTCTATCAACCATTCGTAGGTGCATTTGCGTTTCTTTTGTTGGGCGCTTTGTTCTCTTATGAAAATGCAAACGCGTTAACACCAATGAAAAAAGTTTCTTTTGGGAACAATTCTATAAAGGCATTCTTTCAGAGAACTTTCTCTTTGGAAAAATATCAAAAATTCACGTATGTAGGTATGATTATTGCATCTACAATCGGTTTTGTTTGGTTCATTTCCGCGATGGTTGCCTTTATCATGCGATGATGGAATGAAGGAGGCTTTGCTTTTGAAAAAATGTATTTTGGTTATGGCGCTGATTGCAATTTGCTTTTTTACATTTATCATTTATACTTTTGCAAAACCGGAAGAAGTGATCAAATCCAAGCCGTTCACCTTCTCAATTGATGAAATCACGGCAGATGGAACCAATTTCTATACATTGGATCATACTTTTAACTGGATTTGTAAGTATTCTGATTCAGGTGAATTTCAGTATGCAATTTCTTTTTCCTCGTTCGGGACGAGTAGCCTTTTTATAAATGAGGATGGCTATTTGTGTCGGTATGATATAAAGCAAGACCGCGCATACATTTACGGCGATTCGGGTGAGTTGATCGAAACGGTCGCTCTCACGTATGATGAATTTTCTTCGATCAGACCTTCAGCGCCGATAAAAAAACTTACTGTCGATGGAAAAAACTACAAATTTCGCGGAAGCTTGTTTTTTAACAGCGAGGTTGAAATTGTTTCCAACGATACAAAAACGGTCGTGGTGGTGGAAAGCTTTTGGGAGCATTGGATCCGCAACGTTGTGATTGTCGCGTTGCTCACGGGATTTTTCTATTGCGCATATGAAATCTTCTGTTTTAGCACGAAGCAAGCAAATCTTGCTAAATGGGGACACAACTATGTGCGCACTGTGCGGAAATGACGTTACTGCGGAATCGATCATAAAGTGTCCCAATTCTGAAGTTACAAGAAGTATTTCGATAGGCCCGGTTAGTATTAACGATAATCTTGATATTGTGATAAGTGCTTCAGGCCGGTTACATTTTGGGATTATTGGTGGACATGGAGGTGCTGGTTTCAATGTCAGCGATTTTTTGAGGAGGTTACTTGATTGAACAAGAAAGTTATTGTTGGAATTATTATAGGGGTGGTTTTGTTTTGGCTTTTTTGCGGCATAGGTATGAAACGAATGGATGACTATCAAGATAGGTTGGCAGATGAGGAATTTTTTGAGGATTCCTATGAGTTTTTGCTTTCGGATGCTTCATTCTTAGAAGAATATGGAGAGATTTCGTCGGGAGCTTTCCCAAAAGGGGAGCATGTTAAACAAATCGATTCGGGAGTGTGGCATGTTCCGTGTATTATTACCCTGAAAAACGGTAAAACCTATCGCGTTGTAATAGAAAACAACTATATCGCAGAAACATTTTCCTATGTTTCGGTAGAAGAAATTAAGGAACACGGTTGATACAATCCATTTTTTCTGAATCCATTTATAAAAACAATAGAGAGGATCAAAACAGGACAATTACGGATTTATATTTTAATACTTTTACCGCCGCGATGGAAAAGCACGGCTTTATCAAAAAGAACAAAATCTTTATTCGAAAAACAGGCGAGGATATTATTCAAGCAATTTCAATACGGGGGAGAACAACGCCTTTCTATTTTTTGAGATCTCTTTTAGGAGTGAGGTGAATTAAATGTTAAAAAAGGTCATTATTTTCTTGAGTTTACTACTTATTTCTATTGTAGTTTTTTTGACTGTGTTTACCTCTTGTCGCGTCCATGATTTGAACATGTTAAATCAATCTATAGAAGAGGAAAATTACGAAGATTTTCAATATTACCTTAAGCGAGTTGGAAATTTAGATGCAATTCCAAAAAGCTTTTTTCTTGCAAGGCTGAGTGAGTGGACTTATATGACACCACTACAGACCGCATGCAAGGTGGGTAATGATCAAATGGTACAGGATTTGGTGCAGGCGGGAGCAAATGTAAATTTTATAATCGAAGATATAGCCCCTTTTTCACCACTGATGTGTGCTGCGACAAGTTCATCGGAGGAAAATTTGAAAATTGTAAATTACTTGATACAACAGGGGGCTGATGTTCGCTATCGAAAAAAACAGTATGATGCAGATGTGTTGTATCAAGTGGCAATATCAAAAGAAATCCCCAATAACTTGGAAATATTTGATTTGCTGATAGATCATGGGGCAAATGTTGCTTATTCTCACAAAAGCTATTCAACACTTTTGAACATAGCAGCATTTCACGGAAACGATTCTCTTATCTTGCATTTGATAGCGAAATATAGAATCGACCCCAATTGTATTTCTCAAAGCGGCTACACGGCATTGATTTATTATTGTAGATCAAGTGCGCCTGATTCTGAGATTGTTAGAAATTTATTAGAAAGTGGAGCGGATCCATCTTATATTGATCCCGATGGCAAAACGGCATATGATCATGCGATAGAACGGGGGCATTTCGAAATCGCAACTGTTTTGGGAGAACATAGGTAATAGATCTTTGTGCCCCCGCCCCCCGAAATCGGGCGGGGGAGGAAACTATTTTTTTATACTTTGTCAGTATTCTAATATTTGAAAGGAGAAAGTGATGAAACGAGTCCTCTCTATGACATTGGTAATACTTTTGATATTATCACTTTTTATTTTATCGGGGTGTTCTTTATTCATGAAAAACACCGAGCCGCAAATAGTACAAACATATCCGATGGATGTCGCCCCCTCGCAAGTAATCAAAACAGAAACGCAGTGGGTGCTGGTATTGAATACTTACGGAAAAACAAACTATAAGATTGTGGCTGGCGAAAACCCCGATTCTACCAACGAAATTTATTCTGTTGACAGTGCTAGCATTTGGTATGTCGATGCCAACGAAAAGGGCATTGTTTGGTGCGAAAAATCCTCCGAATTTTTCACCTATAAGGTCTATCTCTTTGAAAGTAACAAAGTGGAAACCATTTCTCAGGAAATGATCGAAATTGGATACCAACCGCAAAATATCGGGATTTTCCAAAACACTGTATACTATTGCAAAGTAGACTATGAACAACGGGAAGTTTGTATCTTAGCGTATGATACAGAATTGAAATCTACAAGTATTTTTTATAAAACGACCCTTGATCAGGAAAAGCAGCCTTATTCTATCAATTTGGAAAATGAATATTTAAGTTTGGTTTGCTCGGATTGCGTCAAAGTGTTTCATTTGCAAAAAAATGAAATTGCTTTTGAGGCAAAGCTCCCAAGCGATGTAATATATGCATATACGGCTTCTTATGATAGCCAAAATGACACCTGTGCAGTTTACTATGCTGACAATAACAGCGAAGATATTGTCCTTTTGAAGAAAGGTGACACAAAAATCACATCTATTTTCACCTTCTCGGAGCATTGCTATGCTTATCAGGAGAAGATTCGGTGTTATGATGGGCATATCTATTGGATTACCCAATCAAACGTTTCGGGAATGGTAACAGACCACTATAGATTAGTTGATTACAATTATTTATCACACACGGTAACCGAAACCGATAAAACATTTTCTTTCTATTACAAGGACGATGTATTGTACTTTCTGCGGTTCAATAAACGTGGAGAGTATACCCATGTTAATCTTTGTCGGTATTAAACACGGTGAACCGAGCGGGGGAGAAAGCGTACGCCCCCCCCTGTAGTTCTGTTCCATAATGGAGGCTATGGAAGAATGATGAGAAAAATTTTATGTTGTTTAGTAAGTATTATTACATTATTTGCGGTGTGTTCTTGCGGTCAGAATCGAATCGGTTTTGAAGATGTCAAAAACGAGTTTGCGCAATATTCTCCAACGAATGATGTTGTATGTATAGTCGATGAACAATGCGTCTTTTTTGGAGATCATGAGGTTGATTTGGAAGACATCATGAAAGGCGATTATAACTCCGTGCATGCGAGTGTTCTGAATGACAAGATTTATTATGCGGTGAATCAACGTCAAAAAGGTACGTGGTATTTTATGATATATCAGTGCGACCTTTACGGCGAACAAAACGAACTTTTATTCAAAAGAGAACTTTCGGATGTGCATGTGAAGGTTACAAGGCATGAAGCAATTTTGTTCATCCGGTACAAAGAAAACGGAGAACAAAAAATTGATAAATATGATATCCTTACGTCAACCTATGAAGAATCGGTGGAGGATGAATTTGCAAAATATTCGCCCGAAACGAAGTATTTGGTGAAGGGGAAAGACAATGCTTTTTTGTTAACCGATCCCAAAACAAACAAGACCTGTGTGATTGATGAAGCATATTTAAGGGAAACCCCCTATTATGAATCAATGAGAAAATTTGATTATCGATCTTCTTACCACTATTCAACAAACGGCAACTTGTTTTTGATTTACAGAATGGAGGCAACCGAATATTTTTTTGATATTCCAAAGGGATATACCTTTGTGATTTTTGAATATGATTTCGACCAAGAAGAACTGATTTTCAAAACGGTGGTTTTTCCGTATGATTTCGTTAATTTCAAAATTGAGGAGAATCTTCACTATTGACTGAATATGACACGGGTATGGGGGCTATGCCGCCCCCGTCCGAATCCCAAAACGCCCCCGTGTGGATCCAAACGGTATCCGCACGGGGGCGTTTCGCGTATTATTTTACAAATTTCTTTTTGTAGTCCTCAATTGCTTGCTGCACGATCTCCTCGGCTTCACGCTTTCCAAAGAGCGTTTTTACCGCAGTCTGCTTGTTCTCCAACTGCTTGTAGACCGTGAAGAAGTGCATGATCTCATCGAAAATGTGCGGCGGGAGCTCGTCGATCGACGAAATGCCGAGATAGGTGGGGTCGGAGAAGGGGATCGCAATCACCTTGTCGTCCATCTTGCCGTCGTCGATCATGCGCATTACACCGATGGGATAAACGCGTGTGAGTGTGAGCGGATAGATTGGCTCGGAGCAAAGCACCAGCACGTCGAGCGGGTCTCCGTCATCCGCATAGGTGCGCGGAATAAAGCCGTAGTTTGCGGGGTAGTGGGTGGAAGTGTAAAGAATGCGGTCGAGCTTGAGCAGACCGGTATATTTGTCCAGCTCATATTTGCATTTGCTTCCCTTGGGAATTTCGATCACGGCGGTAAAATCGGTGGGTGTGATTTGGGAGGGATCCATGTCATGCCAAATATTCATATGCAAAACTTCCTTTCTTGATTGGTTCATCTATTATTTCACGTATTCAAATTCAAAATCGTAGATCGATACGGTGTGTCCGTCGCGGCAGCCCTTTGCCTCAAGCGCTTCAAAAACGCCGCTGTTTTGCAGGACGCGCTGGAAGAAATTGAGCGACTCATAGTTGTCAAAATTGATCTGTCCCATCAGATTAAACAGCCATTCGCCCTCCACGTAGAAGGTGTCGTTCTCGCGGCGGATCAAAGTTTCCTTACCACCGCCAACGTAGGCATCTTCGGGCGCGTATTCGCGCTCGTAGACCTTCATGGGCGGCAGATCGCGCAAACGCTGTGCCACAAGCTGTACCATATCGTCCAGCCCTTCACCTGTTGCCGCCGACACGTAGCGCAGCTCAATGCCGAGCGAGGCTACGTATGCCTCAAATGCTTCAATATCCACGAGCTCGCGGTCGAGCGCGTCCACCTTATTCGCGATCAGGATCTGCGGACGAGTGGCAAGCTCGGGGCTATAACGCTCCAATTCATAATTGATCTTTTGAATATCCTCCACGGGATCACGTCCCTCAAAGCAGGAGATATCCACCACGTGCAGGAGAATCCGGCAACGGTCCACGTGGCGCAGGAACGCATGTCCGAGGCCCGCGCCGTCCGCCGCACCCTCGATGAGACCGGGAATGTCCGCGGCAACAAAGCCGCTTTCACCGCCCGTGCGCACAACACCGAGGTTGGGGGATAGGGTGGTGAAGTGATAGTCGGCAATTTTCGGCTTGGCGGCACTGATGCGCGCGAGAATGGAGGATTTTCCAACGCTGGGATAACCGATCAGTCCAACGTCGGCAAGCATTTTCAGTTCCAGAATGACCTCGCGTTCCTCGCCCTTGGTGCCGTTTTTTGCAAATTGCGGAACCTGACGTGTGGGTGTTGCGAAATGGCGGTTTCCCCAACCGCCGCGCCCGCCCTTGCAGGCAATATAATCGGCGCCGCCGTCCTCCGACATATCGTGGATCACCTTGCCGCTCTCGGCATCTCGGATCAGCGTTCCGGGAGGCACGAGGATCACCATGTCCTCCGCGGTTGCGCCGTGGAATTTCGCGCCGCCGCCGTTGCCGCCGTTCTGGGCAATGAATTTGTGCTTATAGCGGAAGGCGAGCAGGGTGTTCGATCCCGGATCCACACGGAACACCACGTTGCCTCCGTGACCGCCGTCACCGCCGTCGGGACCGCCCGCCGCCACGTATTTTTCGCGACGGAAGGACACCGCGCCGTTGCCGCCGTTTCCGGCTTTGATATAAATTTTGACGTTGTCTACAAACATATTGATGAATCAAACACGGGGGTGCCGTGTTTTAACCCCCTTTCAGAATGATGCGCGTGGGTGCTTTCGCCGGTCAGACCTGATCGTCGCCCTTCATGCGTATGATGAGCTTGATAGGGGTGCCATGGAAACCGAAGGTCTCGCGCAGACAGTTTTCAATGTAGCGTTGATAGGAGAAATGGAACAGCTCAACGTTGTTGCAAAAGATCACAAACGTGGGGGGGGCTACCGAGATCTGCGTCATATAGTAGATCTTGAGGTGTCTGCCCTTGTCGGAAGGCGGTTGAACGCGGATCATGGCGTCTCCAAGGACGTCGTTGAGCATACCGGTCGTTACGCGCATCACCGATTGGTTATGCACGAAATTAATGCGTTCGAACAGGCTTTCGGCGCGCTGTCCGGTTTTTGCGGAAATATAAACGATGGGCGCATAGGGCATATAAGCGAGCGCGGTGCGGATCTTGTCGTTGAATTCATTGACCGTGTGGTTATCCTTTTCAATCAGATCCCATTTGTTGACCACAATGATGGTTGCCTTGCCGGCCTCGTGCGCGATCCCCGCGATCTTTTCGTCCTGCTCGGTGATTCCCGTGGATGCGTCGATCATGAGCAGACATACGTTGGCGCGTTCCACAGCCATGTGTGCGCGCAAAACGCTGAAATGCTCGATTTTATCATTGATCTTTGCCTGACGGCGAATGCCCGCCGTGTCGATAAAGGTATAGTTTCCGTATTGGTTGCTGATCGCGGTGTCAACGGCATCGCGCGTGGTTCCCGCAATGTCGGAAACGATCAGGCGGTTTTGCCCAAGCAGGCGGTTGATGATCGAGGATTTTCCCGCGTTGGGTTTTCCGATCACGGCAACACGGATGCTATCGTCGTCTTCGTCTTCGTCCTCCCAATCTCCGAGCGCGTCCATGCAGGCATCGAGCAGATCTCCCGAGCCGCTTCCGTGGATACTGGAAACGGCGATCGGTTCTGTTTCAAAGCCGAGCTCATAGAATTCGTAAAATTCCATGGGCGGACCGCCTACGCTATCGCATTTGTTGATGCAGGGAACGATCGGCTTGCCGCTTTTTTTGAGCTTGATGGCAATGTCACGGTCATCTGCGGTGAGTCCGGTGCGAACGTCACACATAAAGATGATCACGTCGGCGCTCTCCACCGCGATCTCGGCTTGCAAGCGCATTTGCTTGAGTATGATATTATCGGTTTTCGGCTCAATTCCGCCCGTGTCGATCACGACCATCTTGCGGCCGCGCCATTCGGTTTCGCCGTAAATGCGGTCACGCGTAACACCGGGGGTATCCTCCACGATCGAGCGGCGCTCACCGATCAGCTTGTTGAATAAAGTACTTTTGCCAACGTTGGGGCGACCCACAATGGCGATAACAGGTTTTGACATGGTTGATCCTTTCTATTCGTAAATCCCCAGCAGGGTGCGCAAAAAGACGGCACCGTCGCTCTCGGTTGCGCGGACGGGGATTCCGCCCAGACGTTCGGAGAGCTGTTCGGGAGTCATATCATCGAGAAAAACGTCGCCGTCGGCACGCAGCATCACGGCAGGGAAAAGCAATTCGTCGCCGAGGTCCTCACCTGCGAGCTGCGCGGCAACGTCCTGCCCCGTGAGCAGCCCCGCCACCGTAACGCTTTCCCCAAAGAAATCGTTGCGGATACGGTAGACCCGAATATCCAAGCCGTTTACCCGCTCCTGAAGGTCTCGGCACAGTCCGTTGATATGGTCGTAGGCGGCATAGCCCGTGACGACCGACACACGGCGCGGCGCATGGAAATCGGCAAGCGTTTCCTGCAAAAATTGAAGTTCAAAATCAAATTCTCCGCGCATCGAGCTGAGCATTCCAACGCCGTTTTCAATTTGTGAGAAATCCTCGTAAAAAGTCTCGTCGGGGAGCGGTAGACCCGCACGGATGTAGAATTCGTCGGAACAGTAAAAGAGCCGGGCGCCGTATTTTTGCAGGCATTCCTCACCAAATGCGTTGACCTGCGCGATCACGGCGGCGGATTCCGCGGGAGAAAAGCCTTCAAGCGGGCAGAGCCCCTCGCGGTATTTTGTCAGCCCTACGGGAACGATCGAGCAAGAGCGCAGGGCGGGGAAGTAGGATGCAAGATCGCGCATAGTGCGGTCAAGCTCGAGCCCATCGTTGAAGCCTTTGCAAAGAACAATCTGGGTGCAGAGCGCGATGCCCGCGTCGGCAAGCTTTCTCAGATAGGAAAGCACCTCGCCCGCCCGTTTATTTTTCATCATTTTCACACGCAACTCGGGATTGGTTGTGTGAACCGAGATGTTAACGGGGGAGATGTGCATGGTGATCAGGCGTTCGATATCGGCATCGTGCAGATTTGTCAGCGTCACGTAATTGCCGTGCAGGAAGGAGAGGCGGTCGTCGTCGTCCTTGAAATAGAGCGTTTTTCGCATTCCCTTTGGAAGCTGGTCGATAAAGCAGAACACGCATCGATTTGCGCAGGTGTGCTTCTGGTCCATCAGCGGAGTTTCAAATTCCAAGCCGATATCATCGTATTCGCCCTTGGAAAGGCGCGCGGAGTACGGGGTTCCATTGCGCGAAAGGTTGAGTTCAATTGCGGTGTCGGTCAGATAAAAGCGATAATCAAGCACGTCGCGGATCTCATGACCGTTGACCTGATGCAAAACGTCGCCGGCTTGTATTCCGAGCGCATCGGCAATTCCGCTTTGGGTGACCTGTTTGATAACAACCATTTTTTCTCTCCTTTCCTCCGAGCATACTTTAACATCTTATTCTATCATATTTTTATTAAAAAGTCAACAAAAAATACACGAAAAGTTCCAAAATGGGACTTTTCGTGTATTGTGCATGCATCATAGCGGAAGGGATCAGCCTTTTCCGAGCAGCTCCGCGATGCTGCGGTCAATGCGTTCGATATCACGGCGCGTCAAAAGATCCTCTCGCGCGAGCTTTCTTTCCGCACGGTATTGGGGCAGATAGGTGATCGCAACCGCGGTAAGGAGCGCCGCTGTTCCCGAAAGGATCAGACCGGGCGCAAGCTTTCGTTGCGCTTGTTTCTGCGTTGCGGCATCAAACAGTCCTGCGGTGATCAGTGCGGCAAGCGCGGCTCCCGAAAGGCTACAAATGCGATTGCGGTTCATAAAGGTTGCTCCTTTGCGTTTCAATTATTTGTTGGAGGTCATTTTAAGATATGCGTTGATGAAACCGTCGATATCTCCGTCCATCACCGCCTGAATATTGCCGGTTTCAAAGCCCGTGCGCGTATCCTTTACAAGCGTGTAGGGCATGAAAACGTAGGAGCGGATCTGTGCGCCCCATTCGATGTTGGTTTTATTGCCTTGAATATCCTCAATGGTGTCCAAGCGTTCCTGCAATTTGATCTCCATGAGCTTGGATTTCAGCATACGCATAGCAGTTTCCTTGTTTTGAAGCTGTGAGCGCTCGGTTTGACAGCCAACCACGATTCCGGTGGGCTTATGCACGATACGGATCGCCGAGTCGGTCTTGTTGATGTGCTGACCGCCCGCACCGCTGGAACGGTGTGCCGTAACCTCAATATCCTCGTCGCGGATCACAACCGCATCAACGTTTTCAAATTCGGGCATGACCTCGATGGAAGCAAAGGAGGTCTGCCGTCTGCCGTTTGCGTCAAAGGGCGAAACGCGAACAAGGCGGTGTACGCCGTTTTCGCTTTTCAGATAGCCGTAAGCATTCAAGCCGTTCACCATTACGGTCGCGCTTTTGATACCCGCGCCGTCACCGTCGAGCCAGTCGGTAAGCTTGACCTGAAAACCGCTTTTTTCTGCCCAACGTGTGATCATGCGATAGAGCATCTGTGCCCAATCCTGTGCCTCGGTTCCGCCCGCGCCCGGGTGAAAAGAGACGATGGCATTATTCTTATCATACTCGCCCGAGAGCAGGACCTCAATGCGGCGGTGTTCTTCCTCTGCCGTAATCTCCTCGAGCTCGGTCTGCACCTCTTCCACAAAGGATTCATCGTTTTCCTCAATTGCCATCTCAGCCAACGCGATCGCGTCCTCAAGGCGTGCGCAAAGGCGGTCATAGCCTGCAACCTTGTCCTGTGCCTGCTTGATGACCTGCAGGACCTTGCTGGATTTTTCAGCGTTGTTCCAGAAATCCGGCGCCTGTGTTTGTGCTTCCAGGTCCTTTAAATTTTCCTTGGTTTCCTCAATGCGCAGAGAGGAGCCGAGCTCCACAATATTCTCACGCATGGCGATCAGTTTGTATTTTGCGTCTTCCAATGCAACGATCAAAGGGTACCTCCCACGCCGTTTTTACGGCGTCTCTTTTATAGTATTTCTCATTTACCCTACATTATATCATGATTTTTGGATTCTTTCAAGGGGGATTTTCATTTTTTTTGCAGGATTTCCCAAAAAGCCGGTTTCTATCAAAGCTCTGCGGCAGAAATTTCAGCACAAAACAGCTTTTGGAAGGCAATTGCAGCAGGGGGTGCAAATCGCGCGCTGCTGATCAGATAGGTGTCGCGCAAATGGTCGGAGACCTTTTTAAGCACGATCTGATCCGAAAACTGTCCCTTCCATGAAAACGAGGGGATAAAGGCAACACCGAGCCCGAGCTCTACGCATTTACGGATATAGAAGGGGTCGTCGCTTTGAATCACAATATGCGGTAAAAAGCCGTATTCGGCGCAGATCTCGCGTGTGATGCGGAAAAGCGAGTTGCTCTCGTTCATCGTGATAAAATTCTGCAAGCAGAGATCTTCCCGACCAATCGTTTTTGCATGATGTAGCGGATTTTCCGCATTGACGGCAAGTAAGATTTCTTCGGAGAACATCTTTTTGGATGTGTATTGCGGATCATCGATCGGTTCATTGGCAAAGATCAGATCAAATTGTTCCGCGCTTGGATCGGCACCGCTTTTGATCGAAAGCGTGACCTGTGGGTAAAGAACTCGGAATTTTTCGGCTGCTTGCATCACAATGCGTCGGTTGGTGTTGATGCAGATCCGAAGTGCACCGCTGATCTCGTTTTTCGAGAAAAGAAAAGCGGCGTTTTCAATGGTTTCCATGGCGTCGGAGACCTCCTCCAAAAAGCGTTTTCCGTTTTCATTGAGCACAATGCGGTTTGCGTGCCGTGAAAACAATGCCACACCGAGTTCTTTTTCCAGCCGTTTTACGGTTTGGGAGATATCGGACGGCGGAACCATGAATTTTTTCGCCGTTTGGGAAAAGTTTTGTGTTTTTGCGGCATCACAAAAATATTTTAACTGTAAAAGCTCCATATCGTCTCCTCCTTTTCCACCATTATATCAATTTTCACCATCACTTTCAAGTGACGGTTCTATATGTTAAAATATTATTTACAATCTTTTTTTTATATGGTATACTGAAGAAAAAAGAAAGGAAGGTTTGCATTATGAAAAACTTATGGAAGCATTTTACATTGCTTTTCCTCTGCATATGTATGCTGTCCACGCTGTTCGGATGTCAGCCTGCTGTGGATCCCGAGCATGAATCGGAGAGTAAGAGCGAAGAGAGCAAAACCGAAAGTGAAAGCGAACCCGAAACCGAAGAAACGACCGACTGCGAGCACAGCTACAGTGAGGCGGTGACCCAAAAGGCAAAAGCACTGCAGGAAGGTGAGAAGACCTTTACCTGCTCGCTTTGCGGGGATCGCTATACCGAGCCGATTGAGGCAACGAAATCCATTAAGATCCTTGCCATCGGAAACAGTTTCAGCGTAGATGCCATGCGATATCTTTGGGATATCTGCAATCAGGGCGGCGTGAAGACCGTGGTGCTTGGAAATCTTTACATTGGCGGATGCACACTTTCCACTCATTGGAAAAACATATCAAACGGATCGGCTGCATATACGTACTACAAAAATACAAAGGGAAATTGGTTGACTACAGAGGGCAAGAGCGTGCAAGCTGCGCTTGCGGAGGAGGATTGGGATATTATCACGATCCAACAGGCAAGTGGCTATAGCGGCGCCGGATCGACCTATCAGACACTTGATTCGATCCTTTCCTTTGTGCATGAGAATAAAACGAATCCCGACGCCGAGGTCTATTGGCATATGACCTGGGCATATCAGGCAGATAGCACGCACAAGGATTTTCCGATCTATCAAAACAGCCAATCGCTGATGTACGAAAAGATCGTTCAGTGTGTTCGGGAGCAGGTGAAAACCAAGCCGCAGATCGCAGGTGTGATCCCGAACGGAACGGCGGTCCAAAACCTGCGCACCTCCTATATCGGAGATACCATTACGCGTGACGGTTATCACATGAATTATGCGCATGGCAGATACGTGACCGCGTTGACGTGGTATGCCTGCCTCACGGGTGGATCGGTGGATGCGATCACGTGGGTTCCTGCCGATTATTATACGATCAGAAGCGATCTTCCCGTGATGCGAGAGGCGGTAAAAAATGCCTTGGCAACTCCCGATTCGGTTACAAGCTCGGCATATCCTGAAATTACAGATGCGCTTCGCTTGGAAGCACTTGGCTTGGATATTCAAAATTACCGATTGATCGATTGGAGCCCGCGTGTCACAGCTTTTTGGAATTCGCAAACCGGATTTGGCATCAACCACAGCGGAAACAGTACGTCCTCGGTGCTTCCGTATTATACAGCATCCAAGCAGTTCACCCGCACGGAGCTTCCCGTCGGTTCGCTGATCCTTTTGGATGCAGGCTATCAATACCGCCCGGAGGGTTGGAGGAGTGAGAGCGATCGCTCCACCGCATCAACACGGCCGGGAAATGTGAACGTTGCTTTCACGCAGGTAACGGAAGCGTGGTGGGGGAGCTACCAATACCGCGCGTTCAATCTCGCACACGTAGGTTCTTCCGTTGCTATGACCGAAGATGACAGTGCGCATTTTCGAATCTACGTTCCTATTTCATAATTGATTTTGAGGCTGCGTCATTGGCGCAGCCTCTGCTCAAAAAAGCCGACGGTAGGCTTTTTTGTAGCGTGGAATTTGCAATTTTCGACTGCAAAGCAGTCGAAAATTGCGGTGTTTAGCCGCAAAGCAAAAACGTCGGGGGTGAGTACCAAATGCATTTTTGCATTTGACTCACCTCCTTTTGGTATTCAACCGCTGAAAAGCAGGAGCAAGAGCCAAAGAATGAGATCCGAATCGGTTTCATTTTGCGAGAGCAACAGGATCATACCGAGGATCAAGAGCTCATCAAAGCCAATTCCGTGTGAGAATGGGAAGGCAGTCCCCAAATGCTCCAAAAGCCCGTGCCTGTCGTCCGCGTCCTTCGGCTTTTTTGCTGACACGGCGTGTTCTGATACGTTTGTGGATGGCGTGGTTTTTTCAGGAGGCGGGAGAGGGGAGGGCGGCAGTGCGCGCTTGCGAGGCGGTTCATGCGCGTCAGAACGATCGGCACCCATGCGTGCGGACGGAATTGCGTGTGATGTGTCACGGTCGGGTGGCGTTGGCTTTGCAACGTCGATCCGATGCGGGGACGAATGGGCGCTATCTCCCGCATATTGAAGATCGGAAAATGCGCAACCGCTGTAATTTTCGGGAATTTGCATCGGGCGGTCGGCGCGGTCATGATATCTGGAATACATCCTGTCTCCCTCCTTTATTTTAGCTGTGAGAAGACGTTTCCGAGTTGCGAGATGCGGAGTATGGTATCAATCGCGTCCCGTCGATGCGGCGAGAGAAAGGGTTTTAGTGCCAGCAGGAGGTTGTTGCGGCAGGCTGTGGGATCGGACGGTGGTACGCTGCCCGTTTTTTGCGGGGGCACCGAGAGCGCACCGAGCAGGGGCTTCATTACCGCAATCATCTGCGGCAGCTTTTCAAGCATGGCGGGGTCGGAAAGTATTGCGGCGAGTCCGTCGGACGGCATAGCGGACGCGGAGACTGCGCGGGTGCTGTCGGGATCATGCACAGGCAGGTCCGAGCGCTGTGCGGACTTTTCCTCCTGTTGCGGTGTGTTTTCATTCGATGCGGGTTCGGTAGCGTCGCGAATGATCGCGGAGATGCGGTCAAGCGCCTGCGGGTCGGAGAGGAGCCCCGTGAGCAGGTCCATCGGGCGTTCCTTGCCGGTTGGATCGGGAGATTGATTCATCGTATTGCTCTCCTTTCGGGGCTATGTCAGGTATGGCGGCGTTTTTTGCGGTATTCGTCATACAGTTGATTGTATTGCTCCATGTCAGCTGATGTTGCGCTGCCGAGTGCCTGGCGGATCGCGCTAATATTTTCGGGATTGATGCCAAGTGCTGCGGGGTCGATTCCCGATTCGGCGGCAATTTTTTGAATCAGTGCCCCAAGCTGTGCGTCGTTCATATTGAGCAGACGATCAAGCGTTTTTCTGTCGATTTGCATATGTGTTCTCCTTTTTCGTAAATCAAGCGTTCAATTTCAGTATATGACGCCTTTGAAAAAAGGAAACCGAGAAAGAAAAACCGTCCCTTTTTATGATCGCCGAATTGTTGCAAGAATTTTGGAATAAATTTCTCCGTATCTATTGACAAATTCAATGCTTTCAGGTATAATTGTACCGTAACAAGTTGTAAGGCAACAAGGCGTGCCGAAACAATCAATTGGAGGTGTTATTTTGCCGCACATTAACAAGCAACGACCCAACACGCGTTTGCAGATCATTCAGCTTGCAGCAAAGTTTTTTATTGAAAAGGGGTATACGAAAACTTCTACGAAAAAAATTGCGGAGATTCTCGATCTCAGCCCCGGAAACATTACGTTTTATTTCCCAACGAAGGAGCATTTGTTTGCGGTAGTGGTTCACGAACTGTTTGATTTCCAGCAGATGGTGCTGGAGCAAGCCGCAAACGAGGGAAAAAGCTCCTTGCTCGCATATTGTTTAGAACTTGCTACGATGGCAGCCATCTGTGAAGAAGACGAAGCGGCAAGAGATTTCTTCGTTTCCTCTTATGCTTCGGAGCTGACGTTGGAGCTGATCCGTGAGAACGATACCGAAAAGACGAGGGCTGTGTTCGGAACATTTTGTCCCGATTGGAGCGAGGAGCGATGGAAGGCTACCGAAAATATCGTTTCGGGAATTGAATACGCAACGCTTGTAACAAAAGAAGAAAAAACGCCCCTGCCCGTGCAGATCGAGCAAGCGCTCAACGCCATCATGCTTCTGTACGGTGTTCCCGAGGAGCTTCGTCGGATCAAAATCGAAAAGGTGCTGAATATGGACTGCCGCGCCATCAGCCGACGACTACTTGCCGAGTTCCGCGAATATATTGAAACGGTAAACGAGGATAATCTCAAGAGGGCGATCCGCGAGAAAACGAAAAAGCAAAGTAAAAAGTGAAATACTTTAGCAGAATCTTACATTTATAACGATACGGAGGAAACAGCATGAAAACAAAGACAATGAGGATCTTGAGCGCGCTGCTCGTGGTCATGATGACGGTAAATGCGCTCGGCACCCTTTCGCTCACGGTAAGCGCGGCGAAGCGCAACCCGGGAACGTGGGGGGAAATAACGACCGAAGGCGTCCTTTCCTACGCTGACTTTTCCTTTAGGGATGGTCATGAGGGTACCGAAGAAGACCCCTACGAGATCTCCACGGCGGCACAGCTTGCAGGTCTTGCGGCGTTGGTGAATGCATACGACGGATCAACCGTTGAACTCACCGATGCCCAAGGCAACACGGCAACCGCAACTGTTTTTTTTAAAAATGGTGAGAAACAACACGTCAAGCTCACGGCGGATATCGACCTCTCCGAGCACGGTTGGATGCCGATCGGTATGGGTTCAACCAATGTATTCAAAGGCAGCTTCGACGGCGCGGGGCATACGATCAGCGGTTTGTCGATCGAATCGTCTGAGATGACTTACGCGGGTCTTTTCGGATACGTAGAGGGAGGAACGATCAAAAATGTCGGCGTCGGCGGAGAGTTCCTTTTAAAGCTTACTTCGGGTAATGCCTACGTAGGCGGTCTGGTTGGATATGCCAGCGGTTCCATCGCGATAGAGAACTGTTACAGCACCTGTAACGTCAGCGGAGAAGGCGTTAACTCCTATACGGGCGGTCTTGTAGGGGGCTCGGACTCATCCGGGAAGATCACGATCACCAACAGCTACAACACAGGCAACGTTAGCGCGACAGGCAAAACGAACTCCAACGCGGGTGGTCTTGTAGGGACAACTACAAGCGCCACGATCACAAACTGCTACAATACAGGCTCCGTCAGCAGTACAACCAACGCAGGTGGTTTCGTAGGTTTAGGTACAGGCATCACGATATCCAACTGCTACAGCGCGTGCGATGTCAGCGGAGCAACTGCGGGCGGTTGCTTTGGCAGGGTTGGCAGTTTGGCAACAGTCACGGATTGTTATTGGTATGCGTCGGATAGCGCGCTGAAGCCTAGCGGCAACGGAGACACAAACGGTTCTCCCATGCAGCTTTCGCAGGATCAAATGAAAGCGGCGGCAGGGGCGACCGATCCAAGCTGGGAAACGATTGTGATTTCAAACAGCGATGTTGCGGGTGGGATCAGCCTTGTTGACGCGCTGAACGCATGGGTGAAACAATCGAATGAGGAAACCGAAGCGTATCGCGAATGGCATATCTGCTCGGCAGCGGGGACGTCGGTATATCCGACCTATGCACGCTACAGCTATACCGACAACGGCGACGGGAGCACACATAAAAAGCAGTATGAATGCTGCGAAGCTGTTGTGGATGTAGAGGGTCATTTTGGCGATGTCACTGTCACCTGTCTGGGTACGGTTTGCGAGGGCTGCGGCGCCTATTACGGTGCCACGGATTCTGCCCATCACGTTTCAACGGAAAGAGTATACCGTCCCGACGAAACCGAGCCGTATGACTACCACAATCAACATCACGCCTGCTGCGGCGCGTTGATCGAGGACACGCAAGAACGGCACAACGACTTCACTTATACGATGGAGCAGATCAACGACTCCGAACAATACGTGTTCACCAAAACCTGCTTGACGTGTAATGGAGTTGTGGGGAAACAGTATATCACGGTGGCAGATCGGCCATACGAC
>SVTW01000034.1 GCA_015063585.1 Oscillospiraceae bacterium | reverse complement strand
GAATGCCCTGTCCGCCAAAGCCCGCGATCAAAATTTCTGTCGTTTTCATTCTGCGTCCGCTCCCTTCTCGAATTTGTCCTTGTATACGCCAAGCGGATAATACGGAAGCATGTCGCTCTCCACCCACTCGAGCGCCTGCTTGGGCGTCATGCCCCAGTTGGTGGGACATGCGGAAACGACCTCTACAAAGGAGAAGCCCTTTCCTTCGATCTGGTTTTGGAACGCCTTTTTGAGCGCCTTCTTGGCATTCTTGACGTTCTTGACGTTATTGACCGCAACACGGGTGATATATGCGGGCCCCTCCAGGGTTGCAAGCATCTCGCTCACCTTAATGGGCCATCCGCAATGCTTGACGTCACGGCCGTAGGGAGAGGTTTGCGTAACCTGACCGGGAAGGCTCGTGGGAGCCATCTGTCCGCCGGTCATGCCGTAGATCGCGTTGTTGACGAACACGACGGTGATGTTCTCGTTTCTTGCGGCGGAATGAACGGTCTCTGCCATACCAATGGAGGCAAGGTCACCGTCACCCTGATAGGTAAAGACGATATTTTCGGGGCGGGCACGCTTGATGCCGGTTGCAACGGCAGGCGCTCTGCCGTGGGGTGCCTCGATCATATCACATTTGAAGTAATCATACGCCATAACAGCGCATCCAACGGGAGCAACACCAATGGTCTTGCCCTCGATACCAAGCTCGTCGATCGCCTCGGCTACCAAACGGTGAATGATACCGTGCGGACAACCGGGACAGTAATGAAACGGCGCATCGGTCAAAGAATTCGGCTTTTTAAATACCACTGCCATAATCAGAATTCTCCTTTCTCTGCCGCTACAATAGCAGAAAGCACCTCATCGGGTGTTACGATCATGCCGCCCGTGCGATTGCAAAGCGTGACGGGGCGCAGGCTCTCGGTGGCGAGCTTGATGTCCTCGATCATCTGTCCCATGTTCAGCTCAACGGAGATGAAGGACTTGACTTTATCCGCCGCCGCTCTGAGCGCAGCCTTGGGGAAGGGCCAGAGGGTAATGGGACGGATCAGTCCAACCTTGATCCCCTGCTCTCTTGCCTCTGCCACCGCGTTCTTTGCAACTCGCGAGGCAATACCGAATGCCACAACACAGATCTCGGCATCCTCCATCAGGTATTCCTCCCACATTGCCTCTTTCTTCTCGATCTCGGCATACTTCTCAAAGCGCTCGAAGTTTTTCTTCTCAAGCTCATCGGGCTTGAGGTAAAGCGAATTGACCACATTGTGGGGGCGCTTGCCCTCGGTTCCCGTGAGTGCCCAGGGCTTCTCAAAAGCCTTGGGTTCAGCATCCTCAAAGGTGATCGGCTCCATCATCTGACCGATCGTACCGTCCGCAAGGATCATGGCGATCATAGAATACTGATCGGCAAGGTCAAAGCCCTTGATGGTAAGGCTTGCCATCTCCTGAACCGATGCGGGTGCGAGAACGATGGTACGGTAGTCACCGTGTCCGCCGCCCTTGGTCGCCTGAAAATAATCCGACTGCGAGGGCTGAATGCCACCAAGACCCGGACCTCCGCGCTGTACGTTGACAACGAGGGCGGGAACGTCGGAGCCCGCGATGTAGCTCATTCCCTCAGCCTTGAGCGAAACTCCGGGGCTTGAGGAAGATGTCATCACGCGCACACCTGCCGCCGCCGCGCCGTAGACCATATTGATCGACGCGATCTCACTCTCCGCCTGCATGAAAACGCCGCCGATCTTCGGCATTTTCTTTGCCATGTATGCGGCGATTTCGGTTTGCGGTGTGATGGGATATCCAAAATAGTGACGGCAACCCGCGCGGATTGCTGCCTCCGCAATTGCTTCGTTGCCCTTCATTAAAATTCTTTCTGCCATATTTTTCTCCATTCCGCCGCCCTTGGGCGACTGCAAAAATCCAAGCGTTGGCGCACCGACCGCTCGCGGTTACAGGTGCCTCTTGCCAATCTTATTTTTCAACGGTGATGATACAATCGGGACACATCGTAGCGCAGAAGGCGCATCCGATGCACTTCTCCTGGTCCTTCATATATGCGGGAGAATATCCCTTTGGGTTCAGCTTGTCGAACGCGATTGCCAAACACTGCTTGGGGCAAGCGTCCACGCACAAGCCACATCCCTTACACATATCCGTGTTAAACGTTACTTTCATTCTGTTTTCCTCCTATTTAAGACCCTACCCTCGGCAAAAGAAAGTGCTTTCCTTTTGTCAGAACGGCAGATCAAAATATTTTTTCTGAAGTGTGAGGGGCATCGTCGGGATCTCCGTGATGTCCGCCGCCACCTTCTTCTCGACGGTATGCAACCAGATCGGCAATCCCGTCGCGCGACTGACCGCCTCGGCAAATGCAACCGAATCCAGCACGGTTTCCTTGGTGGTCTCAACACCGATGTTCGAATTGTTGACAATGCAGGTAAAGGGAATGCCTGCCGCTGTCTCGATCTCACGCAGGATCGTCACCGCATCCTCCACGGTGGCAGTCAGCGGTCGGTAACAGTTGAGAACGAATGCCATGCGGTAATCCCCCTCCGTCACGATCGCATCCGCAAACCGACCAAGCGCGTAGGCTCCTCTGTCGTCGCCTCCGATATCGATGACACCAAAGGTCGTTTTATCCTGAACGAGTCGGTAACTCTCCGCCGGAAGAGCGGGAAGATCGACATTGGAGTTGGCGAAGCGCGAGCAGATCAGGTCAATGCCCATTGCGTCAAGCTCCGCCTCGCTGTCCTTCGTTCGAAAGTACGGATTGACGATATCCAAGTCGGCTATGCAGACCTTTTTTCCTTCCGTTGCAAGACGTATTGCATAATTGACGGCAATGTTTGTTTTGCCGCTGCCGTAATGCCCTGCAAAAAGTGTAAGTCTTTTGTGTTCCATAACAATATTGGTTCAATCTGCTCTGCCATCGGCAATGCCGCCATCAGAGCTTCTTTCTGATAATTTTTCCGCTGGTCGTTTTGGGCAGACTCTCGTAAAATTCCACGATTCTCGGATACTTATAGGGAGCGGTACGCGACTTGACGTAGTTCTGAATTTCACGCTTGAGCGCGTCGGTTCCTTCGTATCCCTTGATCAACACGATGCTTGCCTTGACGACCTGACCGCGGATCTCGTCGGGAGCGGCGGATACACCGCATTCCAACACGTACGGCAGCTCCATGATGACGTTTTCGATCTCGAACGGACCAATTCGATAACCCGAGGATTTGATCACGTCATCCACACGTCCCACGTACCAGAGGAAGCCGTCCTCATCCCGCCATGCAAGGTCGCCGGTATGATAGAAGCCGTCGCGCCAAGTTTCTGCGGTGATTTCGGGATTGCCCTCGTAGGCATACGCGAGACCGCATGGAAGTCCCTTGGAAATGTCGATGCAGATCTCTCCGCTCTCACCAACCTCAACCTCCTCGCCCTCGGGGCTGAGCAGATGGACGTTGTAAAGCGGGATCGGCTTGCCCATGGAGCCGATCTTGTGGCTGCCGCCTGCAAGGTTACCGATGATAAGCGTGCTTTCGGATTGACCGAAGCCTTCCATAATTTGCAGTCCCGTATGGTTTTCAAACTGACGGAACACCTCGGGATTGAGCGCCTCGCCCGCGGTGGACGCATGTTCAATGCTGGAAAGATCAAAACGAGAGAGATCCTGCTTGATGAGCATGCGGTACATCGTGGGAGGTGCGCAGAAGGTGGTAATGTTATATTTTTTGAACAGCGGGAGGATCTTTTCCGCATCAAAGCGGTCAAAATCGTATACAAAGGTTGCAGCCTCACACAGCCATTGGCCGTAGAGTTTGCCCCACAGAGCCTTTGCCCAGCCCGTGTCGGAAATAGTCAGATGCAATCCGTCGGGATTGACCTGATGCCAATATTTTGCGGTGATAAAATGTCCCAGAGGATACTTGTAGCTATGCGCCGCGATCTTGGGATAGCCCGAGGTTCCCGAGGTGAAGAACATCAGCATGGGATCGTTGCCGCAGGGAGTGTCCTCGGTGCGTGCGAAGTGGCTGCTATACATGCTGTATTCGTCATTGAAGCTGTGCCAGCCCTCGCGATCTCCTCCAACGAGGATCTTGTGCGTAAGTCCTTGGCACTTCGCTGCCGCCGCGTCCACCGAGCTTGCAACCTCGCCGTCCGCCGTGCAAACGATCGCCTTGATGCCGCCTGCGTTGAAGCGGTACTCAAAATCCTTTTCCAGCAGCTGATTGGGAGCGGGAATCGCCACGGCACCAAGCTTGTGCAACGCCAAAATCGAGAACCAGAACTGATAATGGCGCTTGAGCACCAGCATCACGCGGTCGCCCCGCTTGATCCCGAGTGCTTTGAAATAGTTGGCAACCCTTGCGGATTCCTTCATCATATCCCGGAAGGTGAATCTGCGCTCTGTTCCGTCCTCGCTCACGTGCAGCATCGCAAGCTTATCCGGCTTTTGTCTGCCCAGCGCGTCGATGACATCGAACGCAAAGTTGAAGCGGTCCTCGTTCTTGAAGGAAATGCCCGTGAGAACGCCGTTCTCCTCGATGGGATCGATGAAATTGTGATAAATTCTCTTTTGGGTGTCTGCATCGCGGCGCTTTGTTACAGTGGATGCAACCGCCTCCTGCTCACCCTCTCGCGCTGCCTGATTGCGCAGCACGATGGCATAGAAGGAGCAATCCTCTCCGCCAACTGCAACCATACCGTGAGGGGTTCCGGAGTCATAATAGATGCTATCTCCGGGGCCCAGTATCTCGGTATGCTCACCGATCTGAATCTTCATTCGGCCTGTGATGACGATGTCACATTCCTGCCCCTCGTGGCGTACCAGCTCGATCTGTTCATCCTCTGCGCCCGCATGGTAATTCATCTCCATGTAAAGCGGGAGCGCGATACGGTTGCGGAACTCGGATGCAAGGTTATATCCCACCATATGATGGGCTTCCTCGATCCGCTGTCCCTCACCCCGTCTGGTCAGCGCATAGGAGCGAAGCTTCGGGCTTTTACCCTCGAGAAGATCGCTCATATCCACGCCAAAGATCAGGACGCAGTGATAAAGAAACGCGATGCTGAGATTTTTATTTCCCGATTCGCACGCCTCGTATTCGCTCTCGGTCATACCCGTGCGTGCCGCCATCTCGGCGATGGACAGACCTGTAATCTGTCGCAATTCGCGAATACGGTCGGCAATTTGTTTGACTTTATACTCAACTGAGTTCATGAATTTTACTACACCTCTTTTATAAAAGTGCCCTTGTAACCGAATTTTTCAGCGTCGATTTTGCCATAGAACTTCATTTACGAATCAAAGCTTGTTTCGAATGATCTTACCGCTGATCGTCTTGGGCAGTTCCGTACGGAATTCAACGATTCTCGGATATTTGTAAGGAGCGGTGTGAAGCTTGACGTAGTTTTGAATATCTTTCTTAAGCTCCTCCGTTCCCTCCGTACCGGGAACGAGAACGATGCACGCCTTCACGACCTGACCTCTGACCTCGTCGGGTGCGGCACAAACGCCACACTCCAGCACGTACGGCAGCTCCATGATCGTTGATTCGATCTCAAACGGACCGATGCGATATCCGGACGACTTGATCACATCGTCCACGCGGCCGACGTACCAATAGTATCCATCCTCGTCGCGCCATGCAAGGTCACCGGTGTGATACATACCGTCATGCCAAACGCTCTTTGTTGCCTCCTCGTTGAGATAATAGCCGAGGAATACGCCGCAGCTTGTTTTGGGCTCGGTTCGAATCACGATCTCACCGTTGACACCGTCGGGGACGGGATTTCCATCCGCATCCGCAAGATCAATGCCATATCCGGGAATCGGCTTGCCCATTGCGCCGGGCTTAAGCTGTGTGCCAAGCAGATTGGCAATACCGAGCGTCATTTCGGTCTGACCGAAGCCTTCCGCAATGCGTAGCCCGGTCGCTTTTTCAAATTGATAGAACACCTCGGGATTGAGTGCCTCGCCCGCGGTGGTTGCGTGACGGATCGAGGAAAGATCGTACTGACTTAGATCCTGCTTGATGAGCATTCGGTACATCGTGGGAGGTGCGCAGAAGGTCGTGATGTGATATTTTGCGAACAACGGCAAAATCTTTGCCGAATCGAATCGGTCGAAATCATAGGTAAAGACCGCACCCTCGCACAGCCACTGTCCGTAGAGCTTGCCCCACAGAGCTTTGCCCCATCCGGTTTCCGAAATGGTAAAGTGGAGTCCGTTCTTTTCACACAGGTGCCAATATTTTGCCGTGACGTAGTGACCAAGCGCGTATTTGTACGAATGCATCGCCATCTTCGGGTATCCCGTTGTGCCGGACGTAAAGAGCATCAGCATGGGATCGTTGCCGCAGGGGGCATCCTCTGTACGGACAAAACGACGGCTGAAGAGCGGATATTCCGCATCGTAATCGCGCCAGCCTTCCCTTTGACCGCCCACAAGGATCTTGGTCAAGGAAATCTGTTCCTCAGCCTCTGCCAACTCGACCTGACGTGCGGTATCGCCGTCAGCGGTACAAAGGATCGCGCTGACACCTGCCGCCCTGAAGCGGTAGCTGAAATCGTGCGCCAGAAGCTGATTGGTTGCGGGGATCGCAATTGCACCGATCTTGTGAAGTCCAAGGATCGCAAACCAGAACTGATAGTGGCGCTTGAGCACCAACAAAACACGGTCGCCCTTCTTGATGCCGAGCGATTTGAAGTAGTTTGCACTCTGCGAGGAAGCATCCTTGATATCGCGGAAGGTAAATCTGCGCTCGGTCATATCGTTTGCAATATGGAGCATTGCAAGCTTGTCCGGCTCTTTGCGTGCAATCGCATCAACGGTATCAAACGCAAAGTTGTATTGATCCTCATTCTTGTAACGGATATCCACAAGAATGCCGTTTTCGTCCTCCTCTGCTTCAATGAATTTCTCACACAGAAGCGATTCCTTTGCCGCTGCGTGCAGGTTCTCTCCGATATACATGGGTTGGTCGGTGGCATTGCTTGCCATAACGACAGAAAGGAAGACGCAATCCTGATTGTCGATTGCGATCATACCGTGAGGGGTTGAGGACTTGAAGAAAATGCTATCCCCCTCGTGCAAGATCTCCTCATGCTCACCAACGCGGAAGCGCAGAGCGCCCTTGACGACCATATCAAATTCCTGACCGGCGTGCGTTACCGTATTGATGGGTGTCTTTTGAAGCGCCTCCGAATATTGATAGGTTACCCAATAGGGGGTTGCGAGCTTTTGACGGAATTGCGACGCCAACGCCTGAATGGTAATGCCATCCTCCTCGGCGGTGGTAAGTCCCTCGCCGCGTCGTGTAACCGTATAGCCGGAAAGCTTTGGTCCCTGCCCCTCCAAAAGGTCGGTAATTTCTATGCCGTACGCTTTCGCGCACTTATGTATAAATGTAAAAGGAAGATCAACCTTTCCCGTCTCATAAGAGCAATACAGATCCTCTGAAATTTCGGTCAGCGCCGCCATTTGCTGCGGAGTGTATCCCATAATCTGACGCATCTCACGTATACGCAGTGCTATTTTTTCAAGTTGATTTACGTCCGATTGGCTGTTCATAACAAAACCTCCTTTAAAAACAAAAAACGCCTCAGGAAAAAATTTCTGAGACGAGTGCAATACAAATATACCCGCGGAACCACTCAAATTACGGAAAACCGCCACTTAGAACTCCAATAAGTCCTTACCTTTAACGCAGGGAACGTGGAACTCTAACAAAAAACGCTCGAATTCCCGACTCGGAAGTGATGGGTAGCTTGGCTTTTTGCAATCGGCTCACACCAACCGCCGACTCTCTGAATGCTCCATTATGCCCTACCGTCTTCGTCACAGTCTTTGTTTTCGTATGTATAGAGATATTTTATCACCTTCGCGCAAAAAAGTCAACTATTTTCTTTTTTGCATATTGCACAAAATTTCGGTTTTCGTTTTGTTCAATACAACTAAAGTTGCAAAAACAATCATTTTTTTTGCGATTTTCCTCTTGACAAAATACATATTTAATGATTAAATATATGTATTCAAACAGCGATCGAAAGACAGTGACGGAAATCTGCCCCTTATTGGAAAGCAACAGAGAGTCGGCGGTTGGTGCGAGCCGATGCGGATATTTGGGGTGCTCTCTTTCCCGAGTCGGTCTCGTCAAAGCCTTGGCAAGTAATGAGACACGGAAGCCCCCGTTATCGGGCAGAGCCCTGATTGGGGCTTTTGAGTGATTCCCCTTACGGGGGGTAATCAGGGTGGTACCGCGAATAGAAGATTCGTCCCTGACCGCAATAGCGGCTCGGGGATTTTTTGTTTGAAAGGAGATCTGTACGAAAGATGAAAAAAATGATAATCAGCGATGCAACGATGAAACAGGTGGCAAAGGAATCGCGTCTTTCCTTCAAGGAAAAGATCGAGCTTGCCAAGCTCCTTGATAAGCTTGGGGTAGATCTGATCGAGCTTGACGGTATCAAAGACCCACGCATCGACGCACTTCTGATCAAATCGATCGTTGCCGCGGTGCGCGACAGCCGTATCGCTGTTCCGGTAGATCTATTAAATGAAGAAAACATTGAAAAAACCGGAGCCGCTCTGAAAAACGCGAGAAATCCGCGCTTGCAGGTTTGCGCACCTACCAGTGCCGTACAAATTGAATATCTGCTTCATAAAAAGCCCGATGCAATGCTCGACGCGATCCGCCAAACAGTTCGTGCTTGCCGCGCGCTCTGCTCTGACGTAGAATTTGTGGCAGGGGATGCGACGAGAAGCGAACGTGATTTTCTCGCCAAGGCAATCGAGACCGCCATCGAGGCGGGAGCAGGTACCGTTACACTCTGCGATACCGCAGGCATCATGCTCCCCTCCGAGTTTGCCGCATTTGTCAGACGTCAGTATGACGCTGTACCGCAGCTGAAGGACATTACCCTTGGCGTATGCTGTGCAAACACCATTGCGATGGCAGACGCTTGCTCCGTTATGGCAGCCATGGAGGGCGCGGGACAGATCCGCGCGGCGGCGCATACCAACGCCGAGGCATCCCTTGCGAGCATCGTTCAGATCCTCACCGCAAAAGCGGATGTCCTTGACGTCTCCGTTGGCGTCAAGGCAACACAGCTTGGCAGAATCAATTCTCAGATCGATTGGCTTTGCAGTACCGGAAAGAGTCAGCCCTCCACTTCCGAATCCGAATACGATGACGGAACCTTCCTCACGGCGCACGACACCAAGGAGGCAGTCGCAGCGGCGACGGTAAGACTGGGCTACGATCTCTCCGACGAGGATACACAAAAGGTTTATACGGCGTTTCGGCAAATTGCCGACAGAAAAGAAAAGGTCAGCTTTAAGGAGCTGGATGCCATCGTTGCATCCTCTGCCATGCAGGTGCCCTCCACCTACAAGCTTGACACCTACGTTATCACCTCCGGCAATACCATCTCCGCAACCGCGCATATCAAGCTCACCAAAAACGGCAACACCGTTGAGGGCGTTTATATTGGGGACGGTTCCATTGATGCCGCATTCCAGGCAATTGAAAAAATTACAGGCTGCCACTATGAGCTCGATGACTTCCAGCTTCAGGCGGTCACCGAGGGACGCGAGGCAATGGGACAGACGGTTGTCAAGCTCCGCTCGGGAGGCAAGGTTTATTCGGGCAGAGGTATTTCTACCGACATCGTGGGCGCGGGCATTCAAGCCTATCTCAGCGCTCTGAACAAAATTGTTTATGAGGAGGAGATCGAATGAAGCTTTCCTTTTCCACCCGGGGATGGCCCAATCTTTCTTTTGAGGAAATGCTTGAGGTTGCTCTGGATATGGGCTTCTCGGGCGTTGAGGTATATAATCTCGCAAAATTTGATCCGCTCTTGGAAAAAGGCGGTCCGTTTCACAAATACAACACCGCTGCAACGGTGCGTCAACTGAGAGAAAAAGGACTTTCCATTCCCTGCTTTGACACCTCGCTCGATATCTCGTCTGATCCGGATGCGGAACAGACCGTGATGAATTTGATTGAAATTGCACACGATGCAAGAGTTCCCTACGTTGTGGTATGCGCTCTGCATGACCATGAGGAGGCGGTTTACACAACCCTCACATCCCTCTTGCCGCTCGCTACCGACAAGGACGTCAGCATTCTGATCAAGACCAGCGGTATCTACGCCGACACGGCAAGGCTTCGCGCTCTGCTCGACCGTTTTGCAAGCGATCATCTTGCCGCGCTGTGGGACGTCCATCATCCTTACCGCGACCTTGGCGAATCGGGCGATCAAACCATTAAAAATCTCGGTGCCTACGTTGCGCACGTCCATATGCGCGATTCGGACGACACCGGAGCATATCAGCTCATCGGCGAGGGAACGATGCCGATCGGCGACGTTATGCGCGCGCTCTCCTCGGTCAATTACGATGCCTTCATTTCGCTGGAATGGAAGCCCGAATGGCTTGACGATCTGCAGGATCCGCAGATCATCTTCCCGCATTTTGTCAACTTCATGTCGCATTTTCACTCCACAAGAGATATGAAAAAAAGCCTTTATTTCAATCACGACGGAACGGGACAATACATTTGGAAGCGAGATGAGCTGATTGATCTGACCTTCTCGCAGGTGCTGGACAGAGTTGCAGACGAATTTCCCGATCAATACTGCTTTAAGTACACCACGCTTGACTATATCCGCACCTATGCGCAATTCCGCGAGGACGTGGACCGCTTCGCACGTGCGCTCGTCTCGCTCGGGGTAAAGGCAGGCTCCAAGGTTGCCGTTTGGGCAACGAATATCCCCGCTTGGTACATTACCTTCTGGGCAACCACCAAGCTCGGCGCCGTCCTCGTCACCGTCAACACCGCTTATAAGATCCACGAGGCGGAATATCTGCTCCGCCAATCCGATACGCACACGCTCGTTATGATCGAGAGCTGTTTGGATTCCAATTACAGGGAGATCATCAATACGCTCTGTCCCGAGCTGAAAAACACGGTTCCGGGCGAGCCGCTCCATGCCAAAAAGCTTCCCTTCTTGCGCAATGTCATCACCGTTGGATTCAAGCAGGACGGCTGTCTTGAGTTCGACGAGGCAATGGCACGCTATAAGCTCGTCAGACGTGAACAGGTTGCCAGAATGGCGGCGGCGGTCAAGCCGAGCGACGTTTGCAATATGCAATACACCTCCGGCACAACGGGCTTTCCCAAGGGCGTTATGCTGACGCACTATAACGTTGTCAACAACGGAAAGTGTATTGGCGACCGTATGGGGCTCTCCACGGCAGACAGAATGATGATCCAGGTCCCGATGTTCCACTGCTTTGGCATGACGCTTTCAATGACCTCCTCTATGACACACGGTGCCACAATGTGCCCCATGCCCTATTTCTCCGCCAAATCCTCGCTTGCGTGCATCAATCAGGAAAAGATTACTTGCTTCAACGGTGTGCCGACCATGTTCATTGCCATGTTCAATCACCCAAGCTACCGCAGTACGGATTTCTCGCATATGCGTACGGGTATTATGGCTGGCGCGGGATGCCCGCCCGAGTTGATGAAGCGTGCCGCGGATCCCGGCGAAATGAATATGACGGGTATCGTCAGCGTTTACGGTCAGACCGAATGCGCACCGGGCAATACGATGAGCACATGGACCGATCCCCTGGAGGTTCGCACCGAAACCGTGGGAAGTGCATTCCCGCACGTGATGTGTAAAATCGTCGATCCCGAAACCGGCGAGGAGGTCGGACCGGGAGTCAACGGAGAGTTCTGCGCCAAGGGCTATAACACTATGAAAGGCTACTATAAAATGCCCGACGCGACAAGAGACACCGTTGACGCGGACGGCTGGCTCCACTCGGGCGACCTCGCATGTCGCGATGAGAACGGAAACTATAAGATCACGGGACGGCTCAAGGATATGATCATTCGCGGCGGCGAAAATATCTACCCCAAGGAGATCGAGGAGTTCATCTATACGCACCCTCAGACAAAGGACGTTCAGGTCATCGGCGTTCCGGACAAAAAATACGGCGAGGAGATCATGGCTTGCATCATCTTAAAAGAACCCGGCAGTGTCACGGTCGATGAGATGACCGACTATATCAAAGCAAGCATGGCACGCCACAAGGTACCAAAGTATATCGAATTTGTGGAAAGCTTCCCCATGAATGCGGCGGGTAAGGTCCTCAAATACAAAATGCGAGAGGATGCCGCAAAGCGACTCGGCCTTGTGGGTGACGGTATTGATACCGCCAAACCCGGTAAATAACGAAAAGGGGGTGAGTCAAATGCAAAAATGCATTTGGTACTCACCCCCGACGTTTTTGCTTTGCGGCTAACCACCGCAATTTTCGACTGCTTTGCAGTCGAAAACCGCAAATTCCGCGCTACAAAAAAGCCTACCGTCGGCTTTTTTGAGCAGAGGCTGCGCCAATGACGCAGCCTCCTTTTGTTTTACTTAATTGAAATCTTCAAAGCCTACCTGTGCTCCGTCATCAAAGGTTGCTCTTCCTTTCCCATCGGACAGGGTGAGAACATCCTCCTTTGCGATGCAAATCAGCTCTGCAAAAGGAGATTCGTATTTCTTTTTGGTATTACTCATGATTCTCCTCCTCTCATTTGATATCTGCGGAAGGCACGGTCATATTGCCGTCTCCGTCAAATACAAGAGTCAGGGTTTCCGCACCGTATGCGTGACGATATCCGTCGCTATCAACTGTATAAGCCGTGACGGTAACGGTTGCTCCGCCCGAAATAGGTTCTCCGCCAATTGTGGGATTCACAACAAGTGTGGCAAAATACTTACAAGTATAATCCTTACCTGCGACGTAATCCTTATCATTTCCCTTTTCGTCCTTACCGTTGATCGAAGTAAACACAGAATAGCTTTCCACGTTTGCATGCTTGACCACCGTATCGCCTGCTGCATTTGCATAGGAGAGCGTCATGTCAAATCCGTAGCGGTGGAGTGCTTCCAGCTTGGTATCCATAGCAAAAACGAGTCTTACGCGCTTATCACCTTCGGTCAGAGCCTTCTGGTATCCGAGGATCTTTAACGTGTTGCTATCGCGGCCTTTGGCACGTTCTTCAGCGTAGGATACTTCCATTGTGGCTGTTGTCGGAAGAATCACGTTCAATTCCTTTGTTCCAACATCAACGGTTCCAGCCGTTGTATTATACAAGAGACTATGCTTAACGGGTTGGGTTCCATCCTGAGCAACGGTATTGTAAACGTAAAGATTATCTACCGTGTAAGTAGCATTGTCTACGTTAATACCGCCATTCTGAATACCCGTACTAACAGATGCGCAATTCGCAACATTCGCTGTATAAGGTGTTGCCGCGCCCGAGTTGATGATTTTTCCAATCAAACCGCCCACATAGACGGGCTTGGTCTGCGTGTAGGTATCGGTATTGAGGTTGATCTCATTGCTCAGATTATAGGAGTTCTGAACGAAGAAATTTCCTGTAGTGATATTCTTGATCTCTCCTACGATTCCGCCGTAGATAACCTCAGTAGTTGCCACGCCGAGCAGCTCAAAGCTTCCTTTATTGATGTTTCCGTCAAAGATTCTGTTGCCGCCTCCATATGCGTATCCGCCTGAACCAATGTAGCCTATGATACCGCCGTTCACGTTTTCACCGTTTAATCTGCGGTCATAATCCGTGTTGGCGAAATCGTTGACAATCTTTCCGTCAAAGACGCTGGAATACATATTAAACGAGCCCTGTGCGGAACCGACGATTCCTCCCGCATAGGCATTGTTACCGTTCGCGTAAACGGTTGCGCTGCTATGGCAGTATTTCAGGTTGTATTTGTACGAGCTCGTATTGACATGTCCCACGATACCGCCGATTCGATTCTGAGAGAAAACATTGAACTGCTCTGTGTCCCATACACTGGATGTATCCGAGAGCGATCCGATCTTCTGTCCTGTTCCGATGACCGTACAAGTGTCCGTGCTGACACAATTCAACACAACGGTATTAACCGCATAGCCGACGATAGCGCCGGCACGGGCTTTGCCGCTAACGGTCAGATTGTCGGCAACCACGTTTTTGATCGTTGCCAGATAGGTTACTCCAAAGATACCTGCGCCCCATTTCTGGTTTTGGGAGGCTGTTCCGTTGTCCACGATGAAGCCGTTGAAAATACGGTATCCCTGTCCATCGTATATGCCGCCAAATGCAGCCATTTTTGGTCCGGAGGTATCATAATAGCATCCAATGGGCTGAGCGGTGCGTCCGTTCAGGTCGATATCACAAACCTGCTTGAAGTATTTGCCTTCAAAGGGGTTATTGATGGTAATACTTGAATTATACGCAGTCTGCTTTGCCATCCACGCAAGATTCTCGGCGCAGGTCACGAGATAGGGATCTGCCTCGGTTCCGCTACCCGCGGGAGCGAATGCGGAAAGGCCGTCCCAGCCCGTGTCGGGAGCGCCGCACTTTGCGTCCAGATCAACGGTACGCTGGCTCATGGTGTTCAAATATTTACCCGTCACGGTAGAGTAATACTCGGTGTCAATGGTCTTTCCGTCCTTGGAAACGTAGAGCATTGCCACGAGACCAACACCGGTAACCGCAGCCTTATCGGGGTTGTACCAATAGCGATCCAGCTCCTGCGCATCGATCAGCATCTGGGTTACCGTATTTCCGAATGCACCCTCGTTTTGCTTGATCACGATATTGCTTGCGTGAATATGTCCGCTCAGAGTCAGCTCAATATTGCTGTAACGCGAAACCAGCTTATCCCAGATGCCGTCGCCGTTGTTAAAGCCCTTCTTTTCCAGATCGGCGGTGATGTCACCCATGAGACGGTTGTCGGTGTGATCACCCGTTGCACCCAGATAATTGTGGGTGGTGATGATGACGCGGTGGTTGGGGTGTGCCTCGATCACGTCGCCCGCCCAGGCAAGAACGCTGTCGTGTGCGCCCCAGTCGAGCGCCATGATCAGCCATTTGTCGCCGTCTACCTCCAGGGTTCTCCAAGCGTTGACGACTTCATCGGTCTCCTCCACGCCCGCGGTGTTGGCAAGGGTTCCCTCGTAGTAGCCTGCCTCATAGCCGTTCGGATTCTTGAACTGCTGGGCATAAAAGCTATCGCCGCCGAAATACTTGATAAAGCCCTGTCCCTTGAGGCAGGTGGGAATATCACCCAGCGAAGCATAAACGTCGTGGTTGCCTCGAATTTGCGTATAAGGAATGACGCCGTTGAGCTGGGAAATTGCCGCGTAGGCGGTTCCCCACTCTGCCGTTCCGTAAGCGCTGGTTCCCGTCTCAAAGTCGGTGTCGGTATTGGTGATGTCACCAAGCCCCATGACAAATTGAATGTTCTTCTCTTCCTTGTTGTCTACGATCCACTTGTAGAGCGGTTGGAGCGCCTCCTGATGCCATTCAGTCATGTACTGAATATCGGGAACTACCGCAAAGGAGTAAGCACGGTCGGAGGTATCGCCGCGAATGGCATTCATCTCCGCCTCGGTCAGCCACATCTTATTGTAATAAAGGGTGTAGCCATTTCCGCTGATATCGGCAATATCCTTGCCATGATCGTCTGCGTCGATATCGTAGGCACAGATCAAATCCACATTGGCAAGGTCGGGACCGTTTGCATAGTCCGCGGCAATTTCATCTGCAGTACGGACATCCGCGTACAGCGAAACGTCCTTTAACTGTGCTTTGTAATAATATTGGTTGAATTTATTATCCTTCTGACGGAAATCTCCCCCCAGCATAAAGGGGTGGTTGATGGCGGTGGGGTCTATGGAGGCAAAGTTGTCGGTGATGGTTTGCTTCAAAACGCCGTTCAGATAGCAGCGAACCTCCTGCCGCACGTCATCCGAGACGATAGTGACCTGCGTCCAGGTGTCGGCAGGAACCACGGCAGAGTCAAACACATAATTATACATCGTCTGGTCGCCTGTCTGGTAGGCGCTGTCATTTGAACCGTCACCAAACACGAGGCGGGGACGGCCGTTTGTCTGAATCTCAAAATTCAGATATCCGGTGTATCGGGATAGAGACGGGTAATTTCCGAGAATAATGTGGCGCTGGCTATGCAAAGCCGCGGGAATGTAAACCCACGCCGTGAAGGTGTGAGGAACCTCTCTTAAATTTTGGTCGAGACGGTAATCCTCGTCTGCGCCGTAAGAGGTCCCGCTCAAGGTGAGCCCTGCCACCTCGGCGCCGGTTTCCGCATTCAGTGAGATCACACTGTATGGGAACAAACCAAGTACCATTACGAGAGCCAGAAAAGCCGCTAAAATTTTTTTCATCTTTTTTCTCCTTTTCCTTTTTATTTTTGTTTTTATTTCAATTTTGATTGCCGTCTTTAAGCGTTTTCATAAATTGAGACAAGGTGTTTTCCGACAACAGCCGCAAATTTCAGTGCGTCGGGAACCAATTCCTTTGGAAACCTTTCAAGATACGTGACGATCTCAAATGTCAGATCTCCCTCGTATCCCCTCTCCTTAAGAGAAGTCATAATTGCACTCCAATTTAAGCTTGCCAAATAGGGAAGCGTGTGACGGTCTCCCAGATAATCGTTATCCTGAACGTGAAGGCATTTCAGAATGTGGGGGTCGACCTGACTGATAAAATCCTCAGGCTCATATCCCGTAAGAGCGGCATGACCCACGTCCACACACGCAACGATCCAGGGCGAATTGATCTTTTTTATCACACGGTTTAATTCCTGAGGGCTTCCGAGCTTGCCGATGATCCTGTTTCTTTTCGTATCTCGCTTAAAAAGATTTTCAACGGCAACGTGAATGTTGAAGGCTTCACAGTACGGAATAAAGCTACTGTAATATTGGATATTATACTCCTCAAAATCAACATCCTCGGGTACAGATATTGAGTGAACAATGATGTTTTTTGCACCGAGAATGGAAGCCGACTCCATCGAACGAACAATATTAAGATATTTTTGTTCGGAAACATCCCTGTTCATGCCATATTTAAAGTTAAACGGAGCGTGCGCCTGATTACAGGATATTCCTACAAGATCGAGACGAGCTCTCAGCTCTTCGGCATACTCTCTGTATTTCTCGCCCAATACTTGATCACATTCTTTTTCATAGTAATAAGAGTAATCAATCGCATCAAAACCCGCTTGTTTGATCAATTCTATTGCTTTGTAATCGCCCATTTTCTTAGCAACAGAATATATCTCAACAGATAATTTCATCATTTCCCTCCTGAATCTTATTGCAACAATTGGCTGATAACACAACTGATACAATAAATATATCATATTTCTCTTGACATTTCTTGCCTTTTATTGTATAATTTATTGCAAGAAATTAGCTTTTTAAAGGAAATGCAAGAAATGGACGACAAGAATACCACCGAATCGAAAAGTCTCATATCAACCTTTACATCGCTTATCTATACCGAAGAAAACAAAAAGATCGGTCTCTCACCGATCCATTTTCACAAGGATATGGAGTTTCTTCTCGTGCTTGAGGGGACGGCAGAGGTGATCCTGGAACAAAAGCGATACGTTCTGCAAAAGGATGAATCTGTGTTGATTCATCCCTTTCAGATGCACAGGATACTACCCGCTCGGAGCTGCCGTGTTTGGAGCGCTACCTGCTCCCTCAGATATATCCCCTCCCTGCACAACGTGCTTTCAAATCGAGAAGCCAAGGCTCCTGTTTTCAGACTTTCCGATGAAATACGAAACATGATCGTCAATCGGATATTCCCTGCTTTCGGAAACAATTTTTCCAACGCTGTTTTTACCCTACAACAAGAGTTTCTGATCAAATCCTGCTTCTATGCCATCGGCTGTGACTATATGGAGCGGGTAGAGCTCATTCCCGCCGATCTACAGGACAAAACGGTTACGGTGGCGGTAGCACAATATCTTTCCAAGCACTATACAGAGCCGCTTACCCTTCGTCAGGTAGCCTCCGAGCTTGGTTACAGCTATCAATATCTGTCGCGCGCGTTTAACAAGGCAATTGGAATCAACTTTAAGGAGCTTCTCAATCAATACAGAATAGAACATGCTGTAGAGTATCTGATCAAAACCGAGCGATCGATCACCGATATCGCTTATGCCACAGGGTTTCAAAGCATTCGATCCTTCTACAGGACATGTGAAAAAATCTATGGCAAAACGCCGAAGGCACTTCGAGCACACGACTGATCCGCATACCTGTTTTGACCTTAGATAAAAACAGGTATTCAAAACGGTGTTGACAGTCTGAATTTCGTATGATATACTAATATTACCAAACAGAAAGGACCATCCGGAATGAAAAGAACAATATTCGTATTATTATGCTTTTCACTGCTATTTTTGCTACTTTCCTGTGCCATTGAATCAAACGACGGCAAATCCGGTCTCACCGACACCGGCGAGACAACCTCCGATCTTGGTGGAGAAACAACCGACAACAACGAAGAAACGACCGACAATAACGAGGATACAACCGACAATAACGAGGATATAACCGAGCCGAACGAGCCTTGCGCACATACGCTTGGAGCGTGGGGGGTGGTAACGCCTGCAACCGAGCGTGCGGACGGCTTGGAGACCAGAAAATGCATGCATTGCGACTATTTTGAAACAAGAATCCTGCACGCCATCGGCACAGAAGGGCTTTTGTTCACGCTCTCAGAAGATAAGAGTTCCTACTCTGTCAGCGCAGGAACTGCCACCGAGGGAGATGTGTATATTCCCGCTTACCACAATGGTTTACCCGTAACGAGCATTGCATATATTGGATTTGCCGACTCTGATTTTGAACCGGAGAACATGGAACGCGGAAGTTATGCGTTTTTTCAATGCACCGAGCTTAAATCGGTTGTGATTCCCGAAACCGTAAATGTCATAGGGGATGGCGCTTTTATGCTGTGTGAAGCATTGGAACGCATTGTAATACCCGAAAGTGTAAAAGAAATTGGCGAATACGCTTTTGCTTTGACCGCGGAGGATGTCATTTCTAAATATTTTGATGATATCCGAGTTGCTGTACCCCAAAGCGAGGTCCTTTTGATTTTACGGGAATGGCAAGCGTGGGTGGCAAGCGGCGTTGAAATATACTATCTCGATGAATCCGGAAATGAGGTCCTAATTGCAGATACCTACTTTGACAACGATGCCTATTGTCCGTTTTCTGATGGTAAATTTGAAATAATAAACAACAATGACGGAACCTTTTCTGTGCGTGCGGGAGAGTCTTCCGATAAGGCAGAATGGATAGAGAGGACCTTTGATCTTCCTGAATGTGTCAGTGTTGTTGTCCCCAAACAGGAGGATGGCATTCTCATTTTCTACGGAGGGGAAACCGATGAAATGTGGAAAGCAATTGACGTTGCAGGCACCGAAAATAAAAGACTTGAAAATGCTGTTATCCATTACCACAGCGAAACCGCGCCAAATGAGCCGTACAAGGCGTGGCATTACGTTGACGGTGTTCCAACCATTTGGTAATTCTGTTTTCAGATAATCCCGTTTATGAATAAATTCAACAGAGGCTGCGTCATTGGCGCAGCCTCTGCTCAAAAAAGCCGACGGTATGCTTTTTTGTAGCGCGGAATTTGCGGTTGGGGCTGATTCATTCAGCGCAGAACAAAAGCCACAAAAAGAATTGAATCAGAAAGGCCGCTTTTTCCATCAAAAACGTGGTGGAGAAAGCGGCTTTTCGGTCGAAATCCTTACGGATTTCCGCTTGTTTGATTTTATTGTGTGCTTTTTAGCCGCGCTTTTGTCCTCTGGCGTACTTTTGTACGCCGACGAGGACAAAATCACGACTTCTGCATCTTAATGAATCAGCCCCAATTGCGGTGTTTAGCCGCAAAGCAAAAACGTCGGGGGTGAGTACCAAATGCATTTTTGCATTTGACTCACCCCCTGTTTTTTTGATTCAGAAAACGACCTGTATGCGGTGTTTTCAGATTGAAATATCGGAAGATGATCCCTTGACGGCGTTCTTTTTAAAATACCGCATGATTGTCAAAACGATTCCCGTGCCGATCATGGGAAACAGCGCCGTCACGAGCATTCCCACCTTCAAGCCAAGCTGGTCGGTGGAAAGATTGAGTGAATCTGCAAGTGGAGCGGCAAATGCGCTTGCACGAACGCTGTCAACAACAATTCCCATAAGCTGCGGAGCCACCGACGCACCAAGATCGCCGCCTGCCGCCATCAGCGCAAATGCCGCAACGCCCGCGTTGGGGATCTTTTCTTCCATCATAATGAGCGTTCCGGGCCACAGCATGGAGGTACAAAAGCCGGTTAGAATGCATGCGATAAAGGCAAGAATGACGTTGGAAGAAAGCCCAACGGTCAGATAGCAAACGCACGCGCCGATCATGCTGATCAGCAAGGTCCTGCAAATGTTTTTGCCAAATTTGGCATAGGTGATCCGAGCGATTCCGAGCAGGATCGCAAACATTGCAACGCCGAGAATATCGCCCACCGCCTTGCTGATACCCAAAGCATTTTCCATATAGGTGGAAATCCAATTTGCCATCGCGTTTTCCGAGCAGCTTCCAAAAAAGATGCATGCAACACAAAGAAACAGCCCCACGGTTCTCCGTTTCGTGTCGGCAGTGGAGGCGGTACCCGCCTCCCCACCACTCATATTGGGCAAGGGAGAGATCATGAATAACACAGCCGCAATTACAGGGAGACACGCGAGAAGCATCACAAGATACATCCAATTTGCCGCGCCGAACAACTTCAAAAAGACCGTACTGATCACGATCATCGTAAACGTACCAAACGCATAAAGCGAATGAAGCATGCTCATATCGCGTTGCGGGTGATCCGACGGAATGGCCGCTATCATAGGACTCAAAAGGACCTCCGATAACCCCGCCGAAATGGAAAAGATCACCGTACCAATCAACAGTCCCACGTAAGCGATATGCGGAAATAGCGTGGGGATCAACGCATATACAAGCAAACCGAGCGCGGTGATCAGGGGCATTCCCCGAACGATCTTTTTTGGATTAAAGTATTGGGAAAAGGTAGTGAAAATAAGGTCCACGCCAAGCTGGGTAAAGAAGTTGACCAGCACAAGCGTACCGAGAAGCGTATAGGAAATGCCATACAAGCTTCGAAAGGTTACAAATAGAAGCGGCGGCACGCAAAAGATAGACGACATTGTAAAATATGCCGCGTAGCATGCAAATTTGGTGGTTTTAAAGGATGTTTTTTTCATGATGGTTACTCACCGTTCCCGTTTTTTTAACGTTAGAATTTACAAGCTTCTCTTTCCTTTACCAAATAAATGGAATGATCCTGTATCGAACCCGTTTTTTGTATTCCCGATAGCCCGCAAGCCCCGCCTCCAACACCTTTTCCTCGTTGCGTATGCGCACAGCGATCACCGCGAGATAGGGTGCAAAGCAAAGGAGTGCCCACCACGATCCGAGCACGATGGGAATGGAGAGAAAAAGCCATAGCGTCACCGCATACATCGGATGACGGACAATCGCGTATAGCCCCGTGTCCACCACCTTTTGGTTTTCCTGTACCTCGATCGTTCTGGAAAGATATGCGTTTTCACGCATCACCTCCGCATAAAGCGCGTAGGAGACCAACAACACAGCCGCGGATGCGATCACCGCCCACAGCGGTACGTGAGACCAACCGAAGCGGAAATCGAGTCCCGCCACTACAAATCCCGCGATAAACAAAATCCCCGACAGCGCAACCACGCCCTTTTGCGTCCCCTCCTTTTCCTTTGCCGAAAGACGCTTTTCGAGCAACTTGGGTGCTTTTATTAAAAGCACCGTTCCGAGGATCAGCATCGGAACAAATAAAAGCCCGATGAACAGCCACCCGTTTCGATATCCGAAAGTTCCCGCGGGCAGGAACAGCAATGCCCCTACAAGGAGTAGACCAACCGTAAATTTGATCAATGCGCTGCTTGCAAGCTTCATATGCCAGCCTCCTTTATTCGTCAATTTTTGGCATCCGCCTTCTTCTCTTCCATACGCACGTTTACCGATCCGCTAAAAACGCGTCGGCTTGTTCCCTGCTTTTGAAAATAACCACCCTTTTACCGTCCTTGTATTTCTCAAGCAACGCATAGATTGCGGGCAGATTTTTAATCGGAAAATCCTCGATCTCTTTTTGCAATCTCGGATCCAGCTCGGTATCGATCCACGGCATGTCGTAACGTTTCTTTCCCAAACGGGTAATTGCGCCGTTCAGACAGGTCTCCACGGGCAGATCAAACAAAAACACCGTGTCGCACGCTGCAAGCCGCCCCTCAATCGTACGACTGTAATTTCCGTCTATGATCCAGGCATCCAGCGCGAGGATCTCCGCCAAGCGCGCATCGTATTCTTCCCTTGAAATATGTGTTCGGTCGGGCTTGTGCCAGATCGCGTCGAGATAAAACAGAGGCAGCTTGGTTTGATCTCGCAGCTTTTCCGCAAACGTGGTTTTGCCCGATCCCGGGCAACCGATCACAATTACTTTTTTCATCTTTCGTTCATCCTATCTACCGTCTCAATCGGGTTTGCCGTCATTTCCATCTCTGCGGGACGGAAGCGGCTTTTGATCGCGTTCCAAACCACCCTGAAGGACCGCCGATACACGGCCGCCGTTTTTTTCACGCTTTCCAAGCTCCGGTTGTTCGGTTTTATTATAACAAAATGTGCGGAAAATGTCAATGCTCGTCCACACATATCTTCGCGCATTTTTGAATATACTTTCAAAAAACAAAGTGGGTGGTATTATGAAACGTTCAATTGAATTTGGCAGCTCTTGGGGTTTGCCGTGACCTCATTCAGCGGCACAATTTTGCATTTTTTATACGAATGGCTCGGGGAAGCTGTTTGGATCGCGCCGCTTTCAGGCGTCAATGAATCCACTTGGGAGCATATGAAGCTGCTTTTTTGGCCAATGTTCCTGTTTGCCGTTGTGCAAAGCTTTTTCTTTCGTGACCGCGAAGATTTTTGGTGCGTGAAGCTACGCGGAATTCTGCTTGGTATCATTTTGATTCCCGTGATCTTCTACACCTATAACGGCACGATCGGAAGATCCCCCGATTGGATCAATATTGTTATCTTTTTTGTTTCCGCAGCGATTGCTTACCTTTATGAGACGCGCCTCTTTCACGCAGAAAAAACGCGTTGCAACTCTCCAAAATTTGCGATCGCACTCCTCTCAATCGTTGCCCTGCTCTTTATTGTATTCACATTTCTGACCCCTACACTCGGCATTTTCAAGGATCCAATGACAGGCGGCTATGGAATCTTGACGAGCAAAACGTCATCTTGAATGAGGAAAGTCAGTTTTTAAATAAACAAAATATCAATAAGCAAAGAGGCTGCGTCATTGGCGCAGCCTCTGCTCAAAAAAGCCGACGGTAGGCTTTTTTGTAGCGCGGAATTTGCGGTTTTCGACTGCAAAGCAGTCGAAATTTGCGGTGTTTAGCCGCAAAGCAAAAACGTCGGGGTGAGTACCAAATGCATTTTTGCATTTGACTCACCCCCTTTTTGGCATAGGTTGCATTTTTGACCTATGAAGATGTGTTTGGAGGTCAAAATGACAACTTGCCAAAGGCAGAAAGCAATCAATGATTTTTTCTCTTTGTCTCGGTCGGGGTTTCTCCAGTGATCTGTCGATAGTATCTGCAAAAATAGCCTATATTTTCAAATCCGACCGCGTACGCCACCTCCGCAACCGTAAAGCTCCCCTCGTACAGAAGCTCCTTCGCCCTATCAATGCGCATAAGATTTCTATATTTAATGGGAGATATGCCGAATTGCTTTTGAAACACGCGTCTAAACGTATTTACACTCGTGTAGCTTTCCTCCGCATACTGTGCGATTGGCAAATTTTCAAGATAGGTTTGTTCAAGCAAATACACTCCGCGAGCGATCCGCGCATCGACCTCCCCTTCTCTGATCGAATGTGACCCACCTCCGCAAATCAGTCCAAGCAAACGATACATCAGTTCTTTTTTCCGAAATAACGCTCCTATGTTTTTGGATGCACTACACAATTCAAATTTTGTCATAACCTGTGCTAATGAATTCGTTTTTTGGTCTTTGAGTACCAACTCCATATTCTCAAAAAGAACCGTATTCTTTCCATTTAAATCTTGCAACATAAAATTTACAACGACAAACGTAGTACTTTCAGCCGTATATACCATCCTGTATTTTTTATTTTTAGGGATATATAATAAACTTCCCGCCAATACGACAAATTCAGTCCCATCGGCGTAAAACGTCGCCTCACCACTATGAATATACAAAAAGCCATGGTGTTTTCTCCCACTATAGCTATTGTCCACCGTTCTGCCGTTATATCGAACCCCCGAGATAACCGATATATCGTTGATCAAAACCGAATCAAAAAACTGACTGTTTATCATATCTCATTTTCTCCTGTGTAGAATAACACTTGCTCAAGTACCGATTTACAGTACCCGCATCTGTAGCATATTTTATCACAAGAAGATGTTTTTGTAAACCAGTTTTCAGGGAAATTCTGATTGCTGATGATATAAGGCGCAATCGCTCTGCCGAATCCCGGTTCAAACAAGTCGAGCGTATTGCCGACAAACCTGCCGTGAACATACGCGTCGACCACCATACCTGGGAGTGAATGCATA
>SVTW01000097.1 GCA_015063585.1 Oscillospiraceae bacterium | reverse complement strand
TTTTCTCTTTGCATCTGCAAAATATTTGTTCACTCAAAACTGCAAAGCACCCTCCGGCGTTGAAATTTTTGATGGATTTAGTCAAAGCGAGTTGAAGCAAGATGCCGATCTTGCAAGACGAGATTTGGCGAAAGACGCAAAAATTGTTCGCCGCAGGGCGTATGCGTTCGACTCTCTTCGGCTATAGTATATCATAAAAAGCCCGCAAAGTCAATCCTCTTCACAAAAAGCTCGGGTTCTCAACACAAACGCGTCGCATTTTCGTTCCGCAAAAAGAAAGGAGGCGACGGTACCATTTTGTGTACGGCCGCCCCCTGTGGGGAAAATCATATTTTGCCTGCCAACGCAAGGCGGAGACGCGACAGAATGCGTTTTTCCAGGCGGGAAATATAGGATTGCGAGATTCCGAGCAGGTCGGCAACCTCCTTTTGCGTCAGCTCACGGTCTCCGCGCAAGCCGTAACGCAGCTCGATTAGTTCACGCTCGCGTGGGTCGAGCTCTGCCACCGCCTGCCGCACAAGCTGCCGCTCCTCGCGCATTTCCAGTTCGTAGGAGACCGAATCCTCCTCACTGCCGAGAATATCCGAGAGCAACAGCTCGTTGCCGTCCCAATCGGTGTTGAGCGGCTCGTCGAACGAGACCTCACAGCGCTGTCCGCCGTTTTTGCGAATGTGCATGAGGATCTCATTTTCGATGCACCGCGAGGCATACGTGGCAAGCTTGATGCTCTTGTCAGCGCGAAAGGTGTTGATGGCTTTGATCAGACCCACCGTGCCGATCGAGATCAGATCCTCGATGCCGGTGCCGGTGTTCTCAAAACGCTTTGCGATATAGACCACCAAGCGAAGATTATGCTCGATGAGCGTGGACCGTGCGTCCTCGTCGTCAATGCGGGCGATGCATTCTGCCTCGGTCTCCTGTGAGAGCGGTGCGGGCAGAATTTCGGGACCGTTGATGTAAAAAACACCTTTTTGGGGAAGCCGCGATGCCAGCCAAAGGCGCAGGCGGGTAAAAACGGAAAGACGCATTTGATATGCTCTCCTTTCATAATTATAAATTTCATAGCACAAAACGGCTGTCAGCCGATTCCGATGAGCGCGTCAAAGCCCTGCGTCGCGGCGCCGAGCGAGGTGGGGGCAAGCAGATAATCGGCAGAATAGGGCGCACTCTTTTTGGACCTGCCGTCAACCTCCGTAACCGTCAAAGCGTCCGGCACGATCGCGAACAGCACCGCCTCGCCCGAGGCGGTTTTGGTTGGAACGGGGCGCAGGCGGGTCGCAAACTCATAAGAGGTCAAACACGCCGTAAAATCCCCGCTTCGGTAAGCCGTTGCGAGCATGGGCGGGAGAGCTTTGGATATGGCATTGTAGTCGCAAACGATCACGGCACGGCCGCTCACGGGGTCGCGCAAAAGATTTCCCGTGTCAACCATCGCGCAAAGTCTTACCTGCCGCCCAAAAAGCGTTGCCTCCACCGTTGCGCTTTTCGTTTTGCGGGAAAGACCGATCAGCCGCCCGCCGCGCAGGGTGGCAACCCCCGCAACCGCGGTCAAAAGCGCAAAGGTCCAAACCGAAAGACCGTCACCCTGCAGGCTCTCAAAGGGAAGGTTGAGTCGGTTCAATCCCGAATAGAGCGCCGTCATAATGCCGCCAAGGATCATGGAGGTCAACGCAAACACCGCCGACACCCGCAACAGCGACGGCAGACGGGTCCCCCTTGCGTGAAAAGCAACGGTACAGAGCACAACCGCCGCGGCAAGATCGCATAGCAGACCAACCGCCCCCTGCGCGCCGAACAGAAGCGACAAGACCGCGTAAACACCGCCAATCGCCGCCGCGATCGCCGCACGCGGTCGCGTTATGCGCCGATGAACAAGCGACGCGGTAAGCAACAGACAAAGCAGATCCATGCTGAAATTTACAAGAAAATATAAATCTACGTAAACCTCTTGTACCATGCGCCCCCTCCCTTCTTTGTCCCTATTATACCGCACCGCCTCCGCTGATTTTGTCGGAACAACGCCCCTCTCCCAAAAATTTTCACCGTCCTTTTTCGACGTAGGGGGGCGATTTTTGTCAGAAAACTTCTTGAAAGAAGTTTTCCGACACCTTTCAAGAACTTTCCCGAACCAATTTTTATGGTGTGATGGGGTGTCCATCGTCTCAGGACTCAGGTATTGCCAATTGCCGTCAGGCGCCACCAAGACCCTGCCGGCACTCGCGAAAAAGTGAGTGCCCCCTCGGAAAAGTTTTGGTCAAGCTTTTTCAAAAGCTTGCGAGGTCAAGGGCGAGTAGCCCTTGGTGCGCTCCGCAGAGCGCGAAACTCCCTTATCGGCGTTTCTTTTTGATAGATTTTTCTTTGCGCCTCCTTCCTGCAAAGAAAAATCGGCTGTGGAGTGACGAGAGCAAAATGAGGGCGCGGTTTTGCGGGGACGCGGTTTTCGTCAGAAAACTTCTTGAAAGAAGTTTTCCGACACCTTTCAAGAACTCTCCCGAACGATTTTTATAGTGTGATGGGGTGTCCATCGGCTCAAGACTCAGGTATTGCCAATTGCCGTCAGGCGCCACCAAGACCCTGCCGGCACTGCCGATACGAAACCGTTTTCTTTATTCGAGTCATTCTGAGCCGCGCAAGCGTGCGAAGAATCTGGTAGTTTTCCGAAAAAGGCTAAGCCTTTAAAAGAATGTTTCAAGATCCTTCGCGGCTGCCGCCCCGCTCAGGATGACCCAAGAAGGTATGTGTTCAGAGTTATAAACAGCCCCTGCCAGCACTACCGATATGAAACCGTTTCTTTTTCCGAGTCATTCTGAGCCGCGTAAGCGTGCGAAGAATCTGGTAGCTTTTCTGAAAAGACAAAGCCTTCAAGAAAATGTTTCAAGATCCTTCGCGGCTACCGCCTCGCTCAGGATGACCCAAGAAGGGGATTTTCGATAACATAAACCCATCGGGCACTCGCGAAAAAGCGAATGTTCCCACAGCCTCCCTCCGGGAGGGAGGTGGGTTTTGCGTAGCAAAAGCCGGAAGGAGCCGGCGATGGATAAGCCTTGCAATTCCCGAAAACGGGAACGACAGGAAGCATACACAAACTTCATCGGCACTCGCGTGGGGCGCGCTGAATGCGGAGGCGCGATTATGCTGGGGGATGTTGCAAAATCCCCCAGCATGAAAATCTCCCCGCAAAAAAAGAGGCTGCGTCATTGGCGCAGCCTCTGCTCAAAAAAGCCGACGGTAGGCTTTTTTGTAGCGCGGAATTTGCGGTTTTCGACTGCAAAGCAGTCGAAAATTGCGGTGTTTAGCCGCAAAGCAA
>SVTW01000033.1 GCA_015063585.1 Oscillospiraceae bacterium | reverse complement strand
CAAGGGCGAGTAGCCCTTGGCGCGCTCCGCAGAGCGCGAAATCCCCTGATCGGCGTTTCTTTTTGATAGATTTTTCTTTGCGCCTCCTTCTTGCAAAGAAAAATCGGCTGTGGAGTACCGAGAGCAATGCGGGGGCGCGATTATGCGGGGACGCGGTTTTTTCGTCAGAAAACTTCTTGAAAGAAGTTTTCCGACACCTTTCAAGAACTTTCCCGAACGAATTTTTATTGTGTGATGGAATGTTTATCGTCTCAAGACTTAGGTACTGCCGATTGCCGTCAGGCACCTCCAAGACCCTGCCGGCACTCGCGGAAAAGCGAGCTTCACCATAGCCTCCCTCCGGGAGGGAGGTGGGTTTTGCGTAGCAAAAGCCGGAAGGAGCCGGCGATGGTTTGCCTTACAAATTCCAAAAACGGTAACAAAGTCACTCATACGCATGCTCTTTCCGTCACGACTTCGTCGTGCCACCTTCCTCCCGGAGGAAGGCTTTTTAGAATCCTGCCACAGGACAAGGAGACCCTGCCGGCACTACCGATAGGAAACCGTTTTCTTTATTGGGGTCATTCTTGAGCAGAAAAGTGCAAAGCACTTTAGCGACACGCAAAGCGTTGTCGGGCGTGAGCGTGCGAAGAATCTTGAAACATTCTTTTAAAGGCTTTGCCTTTTTCAAAAAAGCAACTCTCATACGGCAAGCCAATGGTTATTTTTTCGTAGATCCCTGCCTCAAACAACCTTTGGTTGTTTTCGTTGGTTTTGCTCCGTTCGGCATGCCTCACCTACGCAAAACTTCGACTCGGGGCTTCGCCCCTTCGCTCAGGATGACCCGGAAAAGGGGGTGTAGTCAGAGTTATAAACAACCCCTGCCGGCACTACCGATAAAGAAAAAACACACATGTATGCGTTTTTGTAATTCCCCTTATGGGTCATTCTGAGCCGCGTAAGCGTGCGAAGAATCTGGTTACTTTTCTGAAAAAGGCAAAGCCTTTAAAAGAATGTTTCAAGATCCTTCGCGGCTACCGCCCCGCTCAGGATGACCCGGAAAAGGGGTTGTATTCAGAGTTATAAACAACCCCTGCCGGCACTGCCGATAAAAAAAAACAACCTGTGTCTTGTAGGGACCGGAGGGGATTGCACGGTGCATTTGGTCGACACCCTACGTTTTTGAAGCAGGGGTCCGTCTCAAATTTGCAATTTGAGACGGACCCCTGCTTCAAGATATTCGGCTTTTAGGATTGCAGCAGCGCGAGGATATCGGCATGGATTTCCTCGATCGAGCGAGCGGCGTTTACAACGCAGATGCGGTCGGTCTCTTTTAAGGAGTCGAAGACCTCAAAGAAGCGTTTGCGCACACGGGTAAGACGTTCCGCGGTTTCATAGATCTCATGCGTTACACGGCCGCAGTCAATGCGTTGCATGCTTTGTTCGGGTGTCAGGTCGAGGAACACACAGAGATCGGGGCGGCGGATCTCGGGGCAGTTGAGGTTCATATCACGCACCCAATCGCCGTCGATCTCGCTCCCTTGATAGGCAAGCGAGGAATAATAGTAGCGGTCGCAGATCACGTCCACGCCGTCGGCGAGCATGCGCTCAATTCCCGATACGGGGTTGACGTTGTGGAAAATGCGATCGAGGACAAACAGCGCCGCCATTTCGCAGGCCGTTCGCTTCGTTACACCGCCGAGCGCATCGCGCAAAAGACCGCCGCTGACCGATTCGGTTGGCTCGGCAGTCCGCCAAACGCGCCGTCCCTCGGCACGCAGAGCGCGCTCCAAAAGCTCGATCTGGGTGGTTTTGCCCGCACCGTCGATGCCTTCAAAAACAATAAACCGACCGCGCTTTGCGCATGCCGTATTTTTTTCTTCCATAGCTTCTCCTTCCAACCGCGCGGCTCACGCCTCGCCGTCCTGCTGTTGCGTTTCGGTCAGTGTGTTCATGCGTGTATAGAGCGTGTTGATCTCGGTGGCAAGACGGCTCAGCTCCTGTGCCACGGGGTCGGGGATATGCACCTGATCGAGATCATTGCGTACGCGCACGCCGTCGCGTCTGACCACCTTTGCGGGAATGCCAACGGCGGTGCTGTTTTCGGGTACGGGGTGCAAAACGACCGCGTTTGCGGCGATCTTGCTGTTGGATCCGATCTTCACGGGTCCGAGCACCTTTGCGCCCGCGCCCACCATCACGTTGTCGCCGAGCGTGGGGTGACGCTTTCCAACGTCCTTACCCGTACCGCCCAGCGTTACACCCTGATAGATCGTGCAGTTGTCACCGATCTCGGCGGTCTCACCGATCACAACGCCCATACCGTGGTCAATGAAAAAGCCTTTTCCGATCACGGCGGCGGGGTGGATCTCAATGCCCGTAACAAAGCGTGCCGCCTGACTGATCGCGCGCGCTTCGAAATAACGTCCCTTTTGATAGAGACTGTGCGACAGGCGGTGAGCCATGATGGCATGAACGCCCGAATAGAGCAGAAGCACCTCTGCCGTACTCCGTGCGGCGGGGTCGCGCTCCTTCACGGTTGCAACCGTGGCACGAAGCTCGGTTTCCACATTGTGGATCGCCTGCGCGATGCCGCGCTCGGTAGAGTGGATCGACTCACGGATCGATTGGATATTGGGGATCTTGATTTTCATGCGTGTTCCTCCGCAAAAGACATACTACTCATATTATACACAAGCGCGCGCGGTTTGTAAATAGATTTTTTCAAACTTTTCGCGCCGCGTCGGCTTCCAGATCCGCGATGATCGCGGCAATCGCGCTCTCCTTGTCGGCAACCGTGACGCGGTCGGCAACGGCGCGAAGCTGCGGAACGGCATTGGCAACGGCATAGCCGATATCGGCGGCTCTTACCATGTCGATGTCGTTTTCATAGTCCCCAACGGCAACGGTGATACGCGCACGCGCCCCGAGGATCTCCTTGAGTCGGCGTACGGTGTCGCCTTTTCCCGTTCCGCGAAGCTGTACCTCAATGCCGTTGATCCAGCTCCGCATCGAAAGATAGCGCTCCCCCACCAATTCGGCAACACGCGCGGCATATTCGTCGCTCTGCGCGCGATGGGCATAAAAGACCATTTTGTAGATTGGCCGTCCTTCAAAAAGAGCGGCTGTGATCGGCTCTCCGCGCAGGACCCGATAGGTGCCGCCGAGGTAGCTGAAGGTCACCCATTCCAGATCGGGGCAAGCCGCGCGAATGCGGTTGGCAAGGTCGACAAAGTCGGCGTCCATCGGACGCGAAAAAACCACCTCTTTGCCGTCGGGCGAGCAGAGGTGCGCACCGTTGAGGCAGGAAATATAGGTGTTGGGTACAAAGGACTCCTTCCAATCGCCCACCCAGGCAAGCTGACGACCCGTGGCAAGCGTAAAGAGACCGCCTTCGGACTGAAAATAGCGGATCGCCTCGCAGTTCTCGCGCGAAATGGCTTTGCGCGCCTTCCGCTCGCCGTTTTCCTCGTAGACTTCGGTGTGCGCGAGGGTACTGTCAAAGTCCGAAAGCAGGAGGTAACCGTCAAATTTTCCCATGCTCATTCCCCCTCCGGCTCCGCAAGATATGCCAGACGGAACAGCTCGTCAATGCGCGCGCTCTGCCCCGTCAGATGCAGATATCCAAACAGCACCTCCATGCCCGTTGCGGTGCGGTATTCGCTCACCGTTGCGCGTTTTGGCACGTTGGTGTGTCCCACGTTTCTGCCGCGGCGAAAATAGGCGGATTCCTCCTCGGTCAGATGCGGCAAAATTTTTTTCATTGCCTCTGCCTGCGCGGACGCGCGTACGTAATCGAGCGCGGCGGCATTCAGGTGTGCCGAGGTGGAAAGCCCGCTCTCAACCAAATGCCTGCGCACGCAAAGCTCAAGCACACAGTCGCCCAGATAGGCAAGTGCGGGGACGCTGATCGTATGAATATCGCTCATGGGGGATCTCCTCTCTTTTGGACGTCGGGGACGCGAACGTAAGATTTCAAAACACGTGGGAAGGCGGGGTTATTCGTTGCAGGTGCCGTGATAGCTTGGTCTGTGGGTTTCATGCGAGACTACAATGGGAATATTGCTGATAAAACGAACGGCAAAGGCGGCGTCTTGCGGAATCCCGCGCGTTGCGAGCGAGGCGGGATTGTAGTAAATAGAGTCTGTCTCCACCTCATTGCCCGTGATGCAAAGGCGTTTGAAGGTCATGCCGCCGACCGTTGCGCGGATATAGCGCAGGTTCCGGTTTTTATCCTCAAAGAAAAGATCAATGGAGATCTCACTCGGCAGATTGGTGGGGTTGAGAATTTGAAAGACGAAATCACCTTCGCACGCGGTGGAGAGATTTGAGAAGATCCACGTCCGCGCGCCGCAATTGTCAAGCCCCTGCCGACAGCTCCGCCGATGCGCTTCCGCAGCGTTGGGGGCGGGGGTATAGGGCAGAGCCAGCGAGCGCTGCTTTGTTCCCGTGATGATCTCCATCACGTAATCGGCGCGCATGAGATGGCGCGCACCTGCGCGGTGGACACAAAAATCGGTGTATGCGGTATGATCGGCGGCTGGAAGCAGGCAAACGGCGGGGCGGATCAGCTCATACCCCGCAATTTCAGCTTCCGCACTTCCGCATTGGAAGCCGTGATGCGGAACCTGCAAAATATCGGCTTTGAGCTGCCGACCGTATTTTTCAGGCAATCGGGCAAGGCTGAACGCGGCATCGGTCGTCCACAGGATCACCTGCCCGCCAAGCTCCATGCGGATCACAAGGGAGGTTGCGTTGATGTTTTGGGAGTGGAGAACGGTATCGTCCATGCATGCAAGGATCTCGCAGTCGGCATCCCCGATGCGGTAGCGCTGTCCCGTGTGAGGGGCATAGACCGATGCGCCCGTCTGTTCGATCCACTCGAACAGACGCGGAATGTTTGTCATGCCCGAATCGTCCTCAAACCAACGCCCCTTTTTCGCCAGCTTGGGGTAGTGCTCCAGGTCGTCGGCATCGGGGAAATGAAAGAGAAACTTTTCGATCTTCACGCGTGTGGCATAGCGTTCCATAAAGGGGAAAAAGCACAGATAGTGGTCGCTGTGCGGGTGCGAAAATATCCATGCCGCGATCACGGGCATCTCATGCGGGGTTTGCTCACAGAGGCAGGCATAGAGACGGTCCGCGTCCGGCTCAAAGGGACGACCGCCGTCGATCACGAGAAAGCGCCCGTCCGAAAGACGAACAACGTACGACATACCGAAGTCCTCAAGCGACACCTGTGTAATAAGAGGCGTTACACGGTCCGTGCCAAGGGCATCGGAGTAGGAGAAATACGCGCTCTCCTCCTCCTGCACCAGAGTCAGCTCGCGCACGTTTTCATAGTAGTTGAGAAAGACGCCCTCACTTGCAGCAGAAAATGCGGCAAAGCGACGGTTGCCGTTTTTTCGAATCTCAAAAGCAGAAAACCCGGTTTTCTCCAAATAACGGCAGTATTCCTCAAAAAGTGAGCCCTCAACGTCGGAAAATACCCATACCGACGAGCGATTGTTCATGCGCGAGCAGCTCGGCTCATGCCCTCCTAAAACAGGAATCTTTTGCATCAAATGTTCCCCTCCGATAAAATTTTCTTCAGATCATCAAAAACACGTTTATTATATCACACCTCGCCCCAAAAATCAACCCCCTGCAAGCAATCCCCAAGGCAGAAACGGGCTTGTTTCCGTCTTCTTTGCGCAGGAACGCCTCGAAAACCACAAAAACAGACAAAAACACAGAAATAATCAGACAAAAAACAGAAAAACCATTGACAAACCCAAACAAATGCGGTATAATAGTGCCGACATGGGACTTTTATCCCGCTCAGAAAGGAGACCCTCATATGCTGGCAATTGAACGCAGACGCGAAATTCTTGCAAGGCTGACCTTGCACGGAAAGGTGATCGTGTCCGACCTCGCGCGTGAATTTGACGTGACCGAGGAAACGATCCGCCGCGATCTGGACCGCTTGGAGAGTGAAGGACTTGCCTCCAAGACCTACGGGGGCGCGGTTTCCAAATACAACGCGTCGCTCGAGCTTCCCTACACCATTCGCGAGGAGGTACGCATTTCCGAAAAGCAGGCAATTGCCGAGGCGGTCGCGTCACTGATCCAGGATGGCGAACGTGTGATGCTCGACGCAAGCTCCACAGCGCTCTACGTGTTCCGTCGGCTCAAAGAAAAAAAGGACCTGACCGTGATCACCAATTCGGTCAAGATCCTGCTTGAATCTGCCGACCACCCCGATTGGACCGTTCTTTCCACAGGCGGGACGTTGCGCACCGATTCGCTTTCTCTCACGGGTTCTGCCGCCGAGAAGACCATTCGCGCCTATCATGCCGACACCGCGATCTTCTCCTGCAAGGGCATCGACCGCTCGTTCGGAGTTTCGGATTCCACCGAAAAGGAGTCCATGATCAAACAGGCAATGTTTGATTCGGCTTCCAGACGGATCCTTTGTGTCGACTCTGACAAATTTGATAAAAAAGCCTTTGTCAGATTGTTCGGTCTTGCCGACCTCGATCTGCTCGTCACCGAAAAGGCACCCTCCGACGATTGGTGCCGTTTTTGTGAGGAGCACGGAATCGGACTGATTTACTGATATTTTAACTTTTGAATAAAGAAAGGACTGCACTATGATGAAAACCGTTGCCGTTTGCGACCATTACATGAAAGAAGAATTTTACACCGACTGCTTTGCGAAATATGATGCATTTGATCTGATCGCAACGCCCTATTTCGGCCCTCGCGTACGCGAGGATATGCGCGCGCTTGCTCACAAGATCGAGCACGAGGGCGCGTATGCCGTTCCCGTTCCCGAGGAGGTGCTTGCCGTTGTTCCCGAAGCAGAGGTGCTGATGGTGCATCTTTGCCCCGTTACCGCACAGCTCATGGACTCGGCACCCAACCTCAAATACATTCTCACCAACCGCGGCGGTTTGGAGAACATTGACGTTCCCGCGGCTCGTGAGCGCGGCATTCACGTGATCAACAACCCCGCGCACAACGGAAACGCGGTTGCCGAGCTGGCGATCTGCCTGATGATCTGCGAAATGCGTAACGTACAGCGCTCGTTCTGGTCGATCAAAAACGGCGAATGGCGCGACAAATACGACAACTTCGGCAGAGTGTACGAAATGCGTAACAAGACCGTTGGTATCATCGGCTTCGGTACGATCGGCAGACTGGTTGCCGAAAAGCTCCAGACCTTCCGCGTAAAGGTCATTGCCACCGACCCCAACGTTTCGCCCGACGATCCCGACCTCGCGCGCTTGAACGTGACCCTGACCGATCCCGATACCCTGCTCTCAACGGCTGATATCGTAACCGTACACGCACGCACCGAGGACAAGCACCGCATTCTTGGCGCACGTGAGCTCGATCTGATCCGCCCCGAGGCAATTTTTGTCAACACCGCGCGCGCTTACCTGGTCGACTACGACCACCTCGCTAAGATGCTTCAGGAAAGACGTCTCGCCGGTGCGGCTCTCGAGGTGTTCCCCACCGAGCCCCTCCCCTCCGACAGCCCCTTCCTGACGCTTGACAACGTGAGCATGACAAACCACCGCGGCGGCGACCCTGTGAACTGCTTCTCGGACAGCCCCGAAGATCTCGTCATCTGGCTCCTCGATCATCTCAACGGGAAAACCCCGAAATTCCTCGTTTGCTAAAAAACAAACGGCTATACGTCGCGGGGGAAGTTTCATTTTGGAAGCTTCCCCCGCGACCTTTTTTATGCAACGGAGCAAAATGCCCCCGCATTAACCGCGTCTCCCATGTTGCCCTCGGCACTCCACAGTCGATTTTTCTTTGCAGGAAGGAGGCGCAAAGAAAAATCGATCAAAAAGAAACGCCGATCAGGGGAGTTTCGCGCTCTGCGGAGCGCGCCAAGGGCTACTCGCCCTTGACCTCGCAAGCTTTTGAAAAAGCTTGACCAAAACTTTTCCGACAGAGCTTTCGGTTTTTTCCGCGAGTGTCGGCAGGAAACCGGTTTCTTTATTCGAGTCATTCTGAGCCGCGTAAGCGTGCGAAGAATCTGGTAGCTTTTCTAAAAAAGGCAAAGCCTTTAAAAGAAAGTTTCAAGATCCTTCGCGGCTACCGCCCCGCTCAGGATGACCCACAAGGGAAATTACAAAAACGCATACACGCGTGTTTTTCTTTATCGGTAGTGCCGGCAGGGTCTTGGTGGCGCCTGACGGCAATTGGCAATACCTGAGCCCTAAGCCGACGCGCACTCCATCACACTATAAAAATTGTTCGGAAAAGTTTTTGGGGTGCAGGGGTCTTTTTTCAAAAAGACCCCGCATAACCGCGTCCCCGCGTCCTTCGCGAGTGCCGGCAGGGTCTTGGCGGCACCTGACGGCAATTGGCAATACCTGAGTCCTGAGCCGACGCGCACTCCATCACACTATAAAAATCGTTCGGGAGAGTTCTTGAAAGGTGTCGGAAAACTTCTTTCAAGAAGTTTTCTGACGAAAACCGCGTCCCCGCATAAATCGCGTCCTTCGCATAAATCGCGTCGCACGTAAAAAGGTGGCTTGACTTTTTTGATTTTTTATGTTACTATTAAGGAAGAAGTTTTGTCAGGGAGGTTGTCATGGAGCAGAAGCGGTTTACCAAGAATGACAGCGGATTTATCTGTGCACATTGCGGTCGTGAGGTTCATCCGCTTGGGTTTACGTCGCGCAATCACTGCCCGTTTTGTCTTTGGTCGCTACACGTGGACATAAACCCCGGCGACCGTGCCAACGAATGCCGCGGGCAGATGGAGCCGATCCGCGTGGAGCCCGACCCAAGGCGCGGTTTTGTGATCATTCATCAATGTACAAAATGCGGCGAGATCCACCGCAACCGTGCGGCGCATGAGGCAAAGGATCAACCCGACAACAAGAAATTGCTCATTCGTTTGACGGCAGGAAAATAACGCGTGCCGTTGTACCGGAAACGTGAAACCGCGGGAGGGTCTGCGGTTGGAAAGGAACCTATCATGATTTATTTATTTTTGGCAAACGGATTTGAGGAAATTGAAGCCCTCGCGCCGCTGGATCTTTTGCGCCGTGCGGGATTCAAGGTTACCACGGTGGGCATCGGCGGGGATATGATCGTTGGCGCGCACGGAATTGCCGTGCAAGCCGACATGCCCGAGGCGATGTACCGCGACGCTAAGCCCGAAATGCTGATCCTGCCGGGTGGCATGCCGGGGTCCAAAAATCTTGATGAATCGCGCACAGTAGACACCGCCCTGCGTGCCGCTTCGGCAAACGGGGCATATCTTGCCGCCATCTGCGCCGCACCGATGGTGCTTGGCAAGCGCGGTTATCTGGAGGGCAAAAAGGCAACCTGCTTCCCCGGCTTTGAGGAATTCCTCAAAGGTGCCGAAATTGCACCTGCCGGAGTGCGTGTTGTAAGGGACGGCAAGGTGATCACTGCCGCAGGCATGGGCGTGGCGGTTGAATTTGGACTTGCCCTTGTTGCCGCCCTGAAGGGAGAATCTGCCGCCGACGAGCTTCGCCGCGCGGTATTGGCAGACTGAAATGACCAAACAGGAATTACGTACCGCGCTCAAAGAAAAGCGTGCGGCGATCCCACCCGAGGAGCGACAGCGCATGGACAAGGCGATCACGCAAACCATTGCCGATTCTACCGCGTTCCGTCAAGCGTCGGCACTTCTGCTTTATGCGCCAACGAGAGACGAGGTCAACCTGCTTCCGCTGGTTCGCTTGGCACGGGAACGAGGCATTCCGGTTGCTTTCCCGCGCTGTGACACCGAAAGCACCACCATGCAATTTTATATTCTGGAGCCCTCCGCGCAACTCATCGAAGGCGCATACGGCATTCCCGAACCGCCGGCAAACGCGCCGCTCTGCGAGCCCGACGAAAACGCGCTCTGTATTCTGCCTGCGCTTGGATTTGATCTTTCGGGCGGCCGTATCGGCTATGGAAAGGGGTATTACGACCGTTTTCTCGCGCACTTTTCGGGCGTGCGCATGGGGGCATGCTATGCAACCCTGATGCTCAAACGGATTCCCGTTGAACCGCACGATCTGCCCGTTGCAACGGTTGCGACCGAGCGGGGTCTGCACCAATGCAAGCCTGCCGAGGCACCCGTCGAAACGCTGCCGGAGCGCGAGCGGCGACAGGAACCGACTCTCCCCCGCGCCGAGGCGGCCTCCTTTTTCTCGGCCTTTACCGCACGTGCGCGAAGCATTTTCCGCCGTGTGTTCACTCTGCGCGAGGACGACGTCCGCCCCCTGCATTTGCCGCCCATTTTGGTGGGCGTTTCCTTCCTGCTCCTGCTTCTCACGCGTCCGCTTCTGACCACCATGGCGGACCGCAACAACGAGACGCTGCTCGCAATCCTGATGCAGCTTCTGGCAATTCTCACGCCCGCGATCGTTTATGCCGTCCTACGGCGCGACCGTCTGCGCGGACACTTGCGTTTAAAGCTGCCGCGAGTGGAGCATATCTGGTTTACGGTCTGCATGCTTGCCGTTATGATCGGCGGCGGTATGCTGCTTGGAATCCTGACGGGGGGGATTGCCTCTTTGGAAGGAAATTTTACGCTTTACGACAGCTTTACGGCACGCACGGGGAACGGGTGGCTTGCGACGCTCCTGCTTCTGTTCGCGTATGCCGTCCTGCCCGCGCTTGGGGAGGAGCTGATCTACCGCGGGATCCTTTGCGCCGAATACGAAGGACTTGGCACAGGTGTTTCGGTTGTACTGAGCGCACTTTTCTTTGCCATGCTGCATTTCTCGTTCGCGCTGTTTCCAACCTATTTCCTGCTCGGCGCGCTGCTTGCCTGCGCGATGTATACCACGCGCTCGATCTGGGTGCCCATTCTGCTCCACTTCTTCTATAACCTTTTCTGTCTTTTTGGACAGCCCTACCTCTCGGCTTTCTACAACAATGCCGCGAGCGACGAGATCTTTATTTTCTGCGTGGTTGTAATTGCGCTCCTTTTCGCCGCTTTTGCCGCGGGGGAAGCGCGCAAGATCTATCATCGGTATGCCAAAAAGAACCTGAGCTCCAATTATACCGTCCATGTTCCGCCAAAGCTTTTGCCACGGCGCATTCTCTGCGCCGCGCTCTCCCCTGCCGTCGGCATCTGCCTCCTCGTCTTCTTGATCGTCTCTATCATAAACATCTTCTAATCCACAACCGCAAGAGGACGCAGGGACGCGGGGACGCGGTTAATGCGGGGACGCGGGGGGCGCGATTAATGCGGGGTCTTTTTGAAAAAAGACCCCTGCACCCCAAAAACCTTCCCGAACGAATTTTTATTGTGTGATGGGGTGCGCGTCGGCTCAGGACTCAGGTATTGCCAATTGCCGTCAGGCGCCACCAAGACCCTGCCGGCACTCACGATAAAGAAAAAACACACATGTATGCGTTTTTGTAATTCCCCTTATGGGTCATTCTGAGCCGCGTAAGCGTGCGAAGAATCTGGTTACTTTTCTGAAAAAGGCAAAGCCTTTAAAAGAATGTTTCAAGATCCTTCGCGGCTGCCGCCCCGCTCAGGATGACCCAAAGAAGGTATGTGTTCAGAGTTATAAACAGCCCCTGCCGGCACTGCCGATAAAGAAAAAATTACATTTTTCGAGTCATCCTGAGCGAGGGGCGAAGCCCCGAGTCGAAGTTTTGCGTAGGTGAGGCATGCCGAACGGAGCAAAACCAACGAAAACAACCAAAGGTTGTTTGAGGCAGGGATCTACTTAAAATCGCCATTGGCTTGCCGTATGAGAGTTGCTTTTTTGAAAAAGGCTAAGCCTTTAAAAGAATGTTTCAAGATCCTTCGCGAAAGCGCTTGCGCTTTTACACGCATCTGGATGACCCAAGAGGGGATTTTCGAAAACATAAACCCCACCGGCACTCGCGAAAAAGAAAAATCCCCCTCCTTTCGGAAAAATCCGATGGGAGGAGGATTTTTTTGCACCGCAGAATAAAATCCGGCCGATTCCTTGACAAGCGTGTGAAAATGATGTATAATAAAAGGTGCAAATAAACTCGTTTGGGAGGATTGTAATGGAACAAACAAAATTGCAACAGCTCAAGGAGATCGCGCGCAAGATCCGTTTGGGCGTGATTGAAGGAACGCATGCCGCAAAGTCGGGACACCCCGGCGGTTCGCTCTCGATCGCAGATGTGATGGCGTATCTCTATTTTGAGGAAATGAACGTTGACCCCGCAAACCCCACCATGGAAAACCGCGACCGTTTCGTGCTCTCCAAGGGTCACTGCGCCCCCGCTCTCTACGCAACGCTCGCAAACCGCGGCTTTTTCCCGGTTGAGGAAATGACCACCCTGCGTAAGATCGGCTCGCGCCTGCAGGGTCACCCCGATATGACGCTTACCCCCGGCGTGGACATGTCCACCGGCTCGCTCGGTCTCGGCATCAGCGCGGCGGCAGGTATGGCACTTGCGGGCAAGATCGACGGCAAGGACTATCGCGTTTACACCGTTGTTGGTGACGGCGAAAGCGAAGAGGGTCAGGTTTGGGAGGCTTGCATGTTTGCCGCTCATTACAAGCTCGACAACCTCTGCGTTGTGATCGACTGGAACGGCTTGCAGATCGACGGCCCCGTTGCTGAGGTCCTCAACCCCACCCCCCACGATAAGAAGCTCGAGGCATTCGGCTTCCACGTCATCTCGATCGACGGTCACGATTTTGAACAGATCGAGGCTGCCTTCAACGAGGCAAAGACCGTGAAGGGCAAGCCCACCGCCATCATCGCAAAGACCGTGAAGGGCAAGGGCGTTTCGTTCATGGAAAACAAGGTCAACTGGCACGGCTCGGCACCCAACGATGAGCAATATGCCGCCGCTGTTGCAGAACTGAATGCGTAAGGGGGAGAAGATAATGGCAGATAAAATTGCAACTCGTGAAAGCTACGGCGAGGCACTTGTAGAGCTCGCTGAAAAATATGATTTTGTGGTGCTGGATGCCGACCTCGCAGAGGCAACCAAAACCGTAAAGTTTAAGAAAGCACATCCCGAAAGATTCTTCGACTGCGGAATCGCGGAGGGCAACATGGTCAGCGTTGCGGCAGGTATCGCGGCAACGGGTAAGCCCGTGTTTGCTTCGAGCTTTGCGATGTTCGCGGCAGGCAGAGCCTTTGAACAGGTACGCAACTCGGTTGGTTACCCCCACCTCAACGTGAAGATCGGCGCAACCCACGCGGGTATCACCGTTGGTGAGGACGGCGCAACCCATCAGTGTAACGAGGATCTCGCGCTCATGCGCACCATTCCCGGTATGACGATTGTGAACCCCAGCGACGCTGTGGAGGCAAAAGCCGCTGTGGAGGCAGCTCTGACCACCAACGGTCCGTTCTATCTCCGCTTTGGCAGATTCGCCGTTCCCGTGATCAACGACCGCCCCGATTACAAGTTTGAGCTTGGTAAGGGCGTGCAGCTCGCCGACGGCTCGGACGTTACCATTGTCGCAACCGGTCTGATGGTTTCGATGGCGCTGGAGGCTCGTGAGCTCCTTGCCGCCGAGGGCATTCACGCGCGCGTGGTCAACATTCACACCATTAAACCGATCGACCGTGAGATCATCGCGAAAGCGGTTGCCGATACCGGCGCGATCGTAACTGCCGAGGAGCACAATATCATCGGCGGCTTGGGCGCGGCTGTTACCGAGGTGGTTTGCGAAACCGCTCCCGCTCCCGTCGTCCGCATTGGTATGAACGATACCTACGGACATTCCGGCACCGTTCCCGCACTGTTGGAAGCTTACGGCCTCACGCCCGCCAACATTGCCACGGCTGCAAAGAAAGCAATTTCGCTGAAGAAATAATTTCGAGGAATCCAACAATAACAGCCGGTCCTCATAAGGATGTTTCATTTTTCCTTGTAGGGACCGGCGTCCCCGACGGTCCGCAAGAATCCAACAATAAACGAGGGTGCTTTTGAAAAAAGCACCCTCGTTTATTGTTATTTAGTTTTCCACCGGCTCGGAGTCGCCAACGATGAAGTCTTTGATGAGGTGGTAGATCTCGTGTTCGGATTCGCAGAAGATCTGATCCCACTCGAAGGTATACATTGCACCGAGCAGGGATTTTCCGTTCACGGTGAAGTTGTCGCCATCGGTGAGCGAGATCTTTCCGCTATACTTGGTAGCAATTCCAACGAAGCGGTTGATGTCTGCCATGGTGTCAAGTCTGATTTTGTAACGCATAGTTTCTAACTTCCTTTCTGTTTTTACGCGGTGGCTTGCACCGCAATTTATGTTGACGAAGGCTTTCCGTGTGATCGCCTCCCCGTTTTTTTGCCGCGGTTGGCAAACATCCGCCGCAAAAGCGGCGTGAGCCAAGCGGGTGCCTTCCAAACGATCATTTTCATTGCCACAGCTCCTTTCGTTTTTACTGAAAGTATATGCGGCATAGGGGCAGATGTTTCGCGCGCGGTTAAAAGTTAACGGGCACTCCGTCCACCTTCAGCTTTTTAAGCGCGGCGCGCAAAACCGTTTTGTCATTTTCATGCGTGAGCGATTGCTCCGCCTCGCTCAGGGGAACCCATTCCACCTGCGCGATCTCGCCTTGGCGTGGGTGAATGTCCTTTTGCGTGGTTTCGGTGAGGAAATAAACAACCTCCTTGGAAACCCCCGGCAGAGGATGATAATGCACCGTCTCGCGGAAATCCGAATCGATGCGGATCTGCACGGCGGTCTCCTCAAAGACCTCGCGTACAGCCGTCATATACTCGGTCTCGCCGCGTTCCATGTGGCCTTTCGGAAAGGAACGGTGTCCCCCTGCCTTATGCCGGATCATCAGAATATAAGCTTTTCCGTCCTCATCGCGACGCAACACGAGCGCGCCGCAGGATTTTTCATATTGCACGGGGATCCCCCCTTTCTTTTTTATGCTTTGTTTTGGAGCGGTTTTGGCAATCATTCGGGCTGGATCTGCTCCATGATGAATGCTTCCAGAACGTCGCCGACCTTAATATCGTTGAACTTTTCAAGACCAACGCCGCATTCGTAGCCGCTTGCTACCTCGCGCACGTCGTCCTTGAATCTCTTGAGCGAGGAAATCTTATCCTCGAAGATCACGATACCGTCGCGGACGACACGGATCTGCGACTGACGGGTGATCTTACCGTCCTGAATATACGAGCCCGCGATCGTACCGACGTTGGGAACGTGAATGGTTTGACGAACCTCGGCATGACCGAGCAGGTTCTCGCGGAACTTGGGCGCGAGCATTCCCTTCATAGCCGCCTCGATCTCCTCAAGGCACTCGTAAATGACGCGGTAGGTGCGAATTTCAACGTTCTGACGCTCAGCCGAATCAAGCGCGCTCTTATCGGGACGCACGTTAAAGCCAACGATGATCGCGTTGGAAGCCGCCGCGAAGGTAACGTCACCCTCGGTGATACCGCCCGCAGCCGCGTGGATCACGCGAACCTTGACCTCCTCGTTGGAAAGCTTGAGAAGCGATGCCTTGACCGCCTCCACGGAGCCGTCCACGTCTGCCTTTACGATGATGTTGAGGTCCTTTACGCCGTCCGAGATCTGTGCGAACAGATCGTTGAGATTTGCGCGCGCGTTTGCCTTGAAGATGTCCTCTTTTGCCTTGTCGCGGCGCTGATCGGCAAGTGTTCTTGCCATTCTCTCGTCCTCAACCGCCTGGATCTCATCACCTGCCGAGGGAACCTCGGAAAGACCTGTAATCTCCACGGGAACAGAAGGACCTGCCGCCTTGACGGGCTTGCCGTTGTGGTCTGTCATCGAACGCACGCGTCCGACCGCCGCGCCGGCAATGATGATGTCGCCGTTATGAAGCGTACCGTTCTGCACGAGCACGGTTGCAACAGGACCTCTGCCGCGATCGAGCTTTGCCTCGATTACGATACCCTTTGCACGGCGGTTGGGGTTGGCGCGAAGCTCCTTGACCTCTGCCACCAGAAGCACGCTCTCCAAAAGGTCGTCGATACCCTGTCTTGTGAGTGCCGAAACGGGAACGCAGATCACGTCGCCGCCCCATTCCTCGGGAACAAGACCGTATTTGGTAAGCTCCTGCTTGATGTTATCGGGATTTGCCGTGGGTTTATCCATTTTATTGATCGCTACCACAATGTCGATGCCTGCCGCCTTCGCGTGGTTGATCGCCTCAACCGTTTGGGGCATAACGCCGTCATCGGCGGCAACGACCAGGATCGCGATATCGGTTGCCATCGCGCCACGCGCACGCATTGCGGTAAACGCTGCGTGTCCGGGGGTGTCGAGGAAGGTCATATCCTTGCCGTCGACCTTTACGCGGTACGCACCGATGTGCTGGGTGATACCGCCCGCCTCACCTGCGGTTACGTTGGTGTGACGAATGGCGTCGAGGATCGAGGTCTTACCGTGGTCAACGTGACCCATTACGCAAATAACGGGGGCTCTGCCAACGAGCTGCTCGTCGGTATCGGTGCTATCATCAAAGAGCTTTTCCTCAATGCTCACCACGACCTCGGGGGTAGCGGCAATGCCAAATTCATCGGCAACGAGCGCGGCGGTGTCAAAGTCGATCGATTGGTTGATGGTTGCCATCATACCCATCATCATCAGCTTCTTTACAACCTCACCCGCTGTAACGTGGAGCTTGGAAGCGAGCTGACCGACCACGATCTCCTCGGGAAGCTCGACCGACGTGGGCTTGTAATTGACGTTTTGCGCGGGTGCCGCGGGCTGTTGGCGGCGTCCCTTTGCGCCCTTTCCGCCCGCACGGTTCTGCTGATTCTGCGCCACACCCTTCTTGAGCTTCTGGCTGCCGCCGCGCAGGTCGCCCGTGTCGCGGTCGGAAACAAAGCTGTCGAGTCTCTCATCATATTTGGAGAGGTCGACCGACGAGGTGTGCGTGTCGATCACGCGGGGTCCCTTGCGGGTTCCGTCGGGGTTCATATTGGTAGAAGCACCGCGCACGATGGGCTGTGCCTTGAATTTTTCTCTGGGTGCGCTCGGAACGAAGTCACCCTTGTCACCGCCGCGGTCAAAGCGACGGTCGCCTCCGCGATCGGGACGCTTGCCTCCATCGCGATTATCACGGCTCTGCGGACCGTTGTTCTGCGGACGCATACCGCCGCCAAAGTCGCCTCCCATGCGGGGTGCGGACGAGCGGTCAAAGCCGCCTGCACGGGGCGCGGACGAGCGGTCAAAGCCACCCGCTCTCGCGGGCTGTGCCGACGCGCCGCCATACGGATTCGGGCGTGCCGCGGGTGCGTTCGTATTTCCGGCAAGACCGTTCTGCTGCGGACGGTACGGGTTGCCTGTATAGGGCTGACGCACGGTTGCCGCCTTTTTCACGGGCGGAACTGCCGGTGCGGCAGGCGCTGTCTCTTTTGCGGGCGCGGGCTCTGTCGGCTTGTCGTTCTGCGGACGGCTTGCCTCCTCACGCTTTTCCTCAACCTTGGGCGCGGGCTTCTTTTCAGCCTTCTCCGCCTTTTCGGTCTTTTCAACCTTTTCGGTCTTTTCAACCTTTTCGGTCTTTTCAACCTTTTCAGCCTTTTCGACTTTTTCAGCCTTTTCGACTTTTTCAGCCTTTTCGACTTTTTCAGCCTTTTCGGCTTTTTCGGTTTTGGGGGCGGGCTTCTCCGCCGCCGGTGCCGCCGGTGCGGGCTTTTCGGCTACGGGTGCCGCCTCAACGGGTGCCTCCGCGGGAGCCTCCGCCTTTTTGGGAGCCGCCTTCTTTACTTTAGAGGGAATATACGTTTCCCCCGCGAGATATTTTCCGATATCGGTGATTTGATTCGCGCGGGTCAGCGCTTCAAAAAGCACGTCAAATTCGGCAGGCTCCAACGCCTTTTGCGTTGTTTTCGCCTCAATGCCGTTTTGGGAAAGGACCTCCACAAGATCTTTGCTCTTGAGACCCATGTCCTTTGCGAGCTTTGTGATTTTAAACTGTTGATTGTTTGCTGCCATATTTCCTCCGTTCCCCGCCGATCCGCAGTTGGGCGGGAATCATAAAATTGTTCCGATCCGACCCGCGCGCTCCTTGATTTAAGTGGAACCGCGTCAGGGCTCCCCACCGCAGATGGGGGGATCATTTTCATTCAACGTTTTGCGTACCAACCGACACAGATTGGGGTCTGTTACGGCTGCGGCGGCAATTCTGCCGCTCTTTCCAAGCGCGTGTGCGAGGGCTTCCCCGTCGCAATCCAGCACGACCAGCTCGACGGCGTAGTAGCCGCAACGGTCGGACAGACGCTTGGCGGTATTTTCGGAATTATCCGAGGCGGTGAGCACCAATTGCGGGCGCGTGCGCTCGGATCTTAACGCTTCACAGATCATCGGGGTGCCCGTGATCACGCGGCGTGCCTTGGCGCAGATACCGAGTGCGCCGTAGGTCTTTTCGGTCGCCTTATGCGTCGGACGCATCGGCTTCCATCTCACTTTCCATGCTATCCCAAACCGCCTCGGGGATCTCACACTCCAGCACGCGGTCGATGCGGCGGCTTTTGCGGGCGCGGCGGAGACATTTCACGTCTCGGCAAAGATAGGCACCGCGTCCCGATTTCTTTCCCTTAAAATCGAGTGAGATCTCGCCCTCGGGGCTGCGCACCACGCGCAAAAGCTCGGGCTTGGGCTTATGTTCATTGCATCCCATGCACTGACGCATCGGGATCTTTTTTACCTTTTTCATCATGACGGTTGGATCAGTCTGCCTTGATGTCAACCTTGAATCCGGTCAAACGTGCCGCCAAGCGCGCGTTCTGACCCTCCTTACCGATCGCGAGCGAGAGCTGATCGGGAGAAACCTGCACGCGGCAAGCGCGCTCTGCCGTGAGCGTGACCGAGATCACGTCAGCGGGTGCCAGCGCGGCGGCAATGTATTCCTCGGGCTTTTCGCTGTACTTGACAATGTCAACCTTTTCACCGCGCAGCTCCTCCACAATGGAGTTGATACGCGCGCCGTGGTTACCGATGCACGCGCCAACGGGATCCACGTCGGGGTCTCTCGACCAAACCGAGATCTTGGTGCGCGAGCCTGCCTCACGCGATACGCCCTTGACCATTACGATGCCATCGGCGATCTCGGGGATCTCCAGCTCGAACATGCGGCGAACCAATCCCGCATGCGCACGCGAGAGCGTAACGACGGGGCCGCGGGTCTCCTTATTGACTTCCATGACAAAGACCTTGATCTTATCTCCCACACGGAAGGTCTCACCCGGGATCTGCTCGGAACGGAGCAGAACGGCGCGGCTGGTGTCGGTTTCCAGGATCACGTTGCCGTTTTCGGTGTCGATCTTGCTCACGGTTGCCGTGATGATCTCCTCATGCTTGGTCTCATATGCCTCCTGCATCACGCGGCGTTCTCCCTCGCGAATGCCCTGAATGATCACCGACTTCGCGGCGGCGGCACTCAAACGGCGGAAGTTTTTGGTTTTTACCTCGGTCTCCATCACCATACCGATCTTATATTTTTTCGCAACAGCCTTTGCGTCCTCAAGCGAGATCTGGATCTCGGGGTTTTCCACGACCTCTACCACTTCCTTTTGCTGATAAACACGGACATCCTTTTTGGCAGGATCGATCAGAATGCGCACGTTGGTGTTGTTTCCGTATTCCTTTTTATAAGCCGAGACCAATGCCGCCTCGATCTTTTCGATCATGTATTCCTTGGGAATACCCTTTTCCTTTTCCAAAAGGTCTAACGCTGTAAAAAACTCTGTGTTCATCTCATAAAAATCCTTTCTGCGCGGAACGTCTCGTTATTTCGTTCCTAATAAATATATTGATCTGTCTCTTTGTATCGTTTCAAATTTTGGCAAGCCGCATGTAGCGAGCGGCTTGCGCGCGGTGCTCACACCTCGGAGTCGTCGAAATCGTAGTGCGTTTTGAGCGACGCGACCGACGCGCGGGGGAAGGTGCGGCGACCCTCGGGCTGTTCAATTACGATGTTGCCATCGTCGTCAAGCCCCACCAGCTCGCCCATGTGGCTCTTGGAGCCGTCAACAGGCGCGTAAAGGCGGACCTCTACGTTCCAGCCCTCGCAGGCATTGATATGGAAATCGTTTTTGAGATCCCGCTCAATACCGGGGGAGGAGATCTCCAGATGGTAGGCGTCGTCGATGGGGTCTGCCTCATCGAGAAGCGGGTCGATGGCGCGGTGCATGCGCTCGCAGTCATCAATGGTGATGCCTTCCTCGCTGTCGATGGTGATGCGCAGATACATATCGGCGCCCTCTTTGACGTATTCCACGTCCCAAAGAAAATATCCAAGCTCTTCGGCAAGCGGCTCGGCGATCTGTCTCACCGCGCCAACGATGCCACCGTTGCTCTTTTTCATATTTTACCTCACATCCAAAAATTAAGAGCGGGTTCGCGAAAACCCACTCTCCAATCTACAATATCTTACCGTAACATAGTATAGCACACTTTTTTGGGCTTTGCAACCCCTTTTTATAAAAAAATGTGGAAATTTTGAATTTTTTTTGAAATTTCGGTGTATTTTTAGCGCAAACGGAGCCTTTTTGCCCCCTTTTTCGAGCATCGGGAGGGGTTCCCGATACAAAAAACGTCTTTCCGGGGGCATTCTTGAGCCGAAAAGGGTTTTTCATATTCCCCTAAAACCCTGTCGGCACTCGCGGGAAAAGAAAAAATAACCCATATCTTATATGTTTCTGTCAAGTCAGTTTCTTCCTCTTTAGCGAAATGGCTCCTCATATCCTTCGTCCGTTCACGCCACAATAAAAGCTCATTTCATCTTTTCGTCTTCCAGAAGGAAATTACGAAGATCCTCCATCTCCGCCTCAGAGACACCGCAAGATTTCAAAAACCCAACAGCCCCCTCATGCACCGTCTTGCCATAGCGAAGAAGCACCTCCAAAAACTCACCGAACTGCTCGGAATAACGGGAACGGCGATTCCATCGGCAAAAAGAGGATAGCTCATAATCCAGATCCAAATCGTCCTTGGATACACCCAGCATGGCACCTAAAATGTAGAACCAACATCCGGTGCGGTCAATCCCCCCCCAGCAATGGCACATGAGGGGATAGCTTTCGGGGTTCAACAGAAGGTCGTAGCTCTCGCGATACCGCGACCGTTGCTCCTCGGTATCGATGGCTCCATATGCCGCCAGAGGCAAATTCACCCATCGAACTCGCTCTTGGTCCAATACCGGTCCTCGGTATTCGTCCTTAATTCCTCGGATATCCAGATCGGTTCGGATGCCAAGACCGTACAAGATCTCCGCGCCCGCAGGCGTCAGCTCACAATGGGTATCCATCTCCGAGGTTCGGTACAACAAGCCCTGCCGGATCCGCTTGCCGTCCATGGTGGCCCAGCCGCCAAAATCACGGACATTGCAGATGCCATCCACCAAAAGCATGCGAGGCGGCTGGGAGTCGGTATGGAAGCTCCTTGTCTCAGAGCGCTCCTCCCCTACCTTGACAAACCATTCATACTCAACGCCCGCCCACAAGTTGTAAAGTTCGGCTTCCCCTCGGACCGCCTTGACGGTATACCTCTCGTCAGTTCCCTTTTGTCTGACGGTGATCTCTCCATCCACCGTTGGCAGAAAGGAAAACCGAACCGGACGGGGAAATGCCGTATCGGTCTTCCCCTCCCGAAGATTGAGCCAGTCCACCTTTTCGGCGGGAAAGGCGGACGGCCGCGCAATATAATCCAAATGCTCGTCCCGCAAAAGCGTGACGGTCTCGCCCTCATGAGGCGTTTTTAATTGAATCATGTTCCCTCCTCATACGGTCTGTGCCGTTGCCTTGCCCTCCAACGAAACCGCCACCACGGTATCCTCCGCGTCGGGGCAGATCTCGGGCAAAAAGACATACAGGCGGTGCTCGTCCCGAGCAGGCTCATAGGATTGTGAATATTTCAAGGGTGTTCCGTCCTTCATCAGGTTCACCGACTTTACCTTAGTCTCAAGCCCCGTCAGTAGGACACGGTACGGAAATTCCGGATATTTCTTGACATGAAAATACAGGACCTCGTCGGTCTCGTTATAGGTCAGCTCGCCCCAAGGCAACAAATAGGGAAAGTTCGGGATGTTGGTGGTTCCGAAAATACTCTCTCCATATTGCTCCAACCAAGCGCCCACCCGATCCAACGCGTCGGTGCAGACAGTGGGGGAAAGACCGTTTTCATCCGGGCCGAGATTGAGCAACAGATTGCCCCCCTTTCCAACCACTCGGACCAGATTTTCAATGACGGTCGAGGGGGACTTGGAAGACTTATCCCGCTTGATATAGCCCCAGGAGCTGTTCATGGTCATGGGGGTCTCCCAAGCATCCGCCTTGGAAAGAACGGGGATCGCGTTGTCCGCCGCTTGACGGTAGTCCCCAAGCCCATATCCGATCCGCCCGTTGATCAAACAGTCCGGCTGACAGGCGCGAACCGTCCGAGCCAATTCCTTGCAAAGTTCCTTCGGCATGTCATACGGCGTATCAAACCACATAAGACCGATCTTGCCGTAGTTGGTCAAAAGTTCTCTTACCTGGGGCAGACACTTGTTGTAAAAATAGGTTTTAAAATCCTTCTGCTTCGGGTCAAAGTCCCAGTTGTTTCCGTCCCCGTTCGGATCCTCCCAGTCCTGCATTTGAGAATAGTACAGACAGAAGGTCAAGCCCTCCGCCTCACAGGCATCCGCAAACTGCTTGACAATATCCTTTCCATATGGCGTATTCATCACGGAATAGTCCGACACCTTCGTATCAAACATGGCAAAGCCATCGTGATGCTTGGCGGTAAATACCAGATACTTCATGCCCCATTTTTTCGCGTTTCTTACATAGAAATAGGGATCAAACTGTTGAGGATGAAACCGCTCCGCCAGTTTTCGGTATTCCGCAAGAGGGATCCGCATATTGCGCATAATCCACTCGCTGCCGTGGGGTGAGGGCTTTCCCGCCCATTCTCCGCCGGGGATCGCATAAATGCCCCAATGGATAAAAAGACCATACTTTGCTTCTTGAAACCATTTCAATCGATCCATATGTTTCCTCTTTTCGTTACTTGATTTGTTTTCCATCCAAAAATACATGATTCAGCGTTCCCTTTCCCGAGGAAAAGCCATCTCGGTTCACGTCATCAAAGGCAATGATCTTCACCACTTGATCCATGCTTGTGGCACGCTCGCCGTTGATGCGGATATTCTCCATCTCCAACACATCGAGGGTTCCGCTAATATAAGGGTCGAACACCTCGGTATTGATCCCTTCCTTGTCCTTCCGGTTCCAGGTCATAGGTCCCACCGCCACCAAGTGATTTCTCGGGCTGTCCCCCTCCGGCTTGGTATAAAAAATATCCTTTAAGGAAAGATATCCCACATTGGAATTGACAAAAAACATACCAAAGTCCCCTGTTCCCGGTTGATCCGATGGATAACGCTCCCGATTGGAAATCACGTGGACATCCTCAAAAAACAGATCGTCCGCCGAGCCCGCTCCTGCCCCCTCAGGCTTTTCGCCAAAGCGATAAGGCGGAGATTGAAAATACAGCTTGTATTCATAGATGCCGCTCAAATGCTGAAACACCATTTGAGAAAGTGAGCAGTCGATTGTTGTTCCGTCCCGATACACAAACATGCCGGGTTGCAAACGCATCGCCTTGGCGCGGCTGTCGTGGGCGGAATGGATCTCCTCGCAAAAGACATTTTTCGCGGGTCCGAAATTGACAGAGGAGCCCAACCAATCATACATATTCATGGCGACCAGATCGTCTCCCACATGTCCCCTGAAATTTCGAATATACAGATTCTCACTGTTTCCGTTCACATGGAGTCCGTCGGCAAAGCAGGACTCAAAGAAAAAGTTTTCAAATACCCCGTCGATCAGGTCTCCCACCTGCACACAAAATGCCAAAGCGTGGGCAAAGGTCACATCGGTCATAGTCAAATGCTCAATGTTATTGAACAGCATACAGGTCTGCACCCCAAAAAAGGAATCGGTTCTGCCATGATACCGTCGCTTTCCCCTTTTCTCGGCGCATTCCTCCCAGCGTCCTCCGTGAATCGAAATGTTCACATCCCGATCCTTCCCACCGATCGGCGCATAGGTCCCATCCCCTACATGCTCGTTACGAAGCATGATATAAGGATATTCGGGGGTCAGGCGAACCGTCGCACCCACCGCCTCGATCCGTCGGTTGGAGGGAATGACCACCGTACTGTCCAACCAGTACACTTCCGCGGAAGGAGGAATGACCACCACCTCGTGCTCGTTCAGTGCCCTCTGTAACGCTTCTGTCCAAACAGCTCCATGCACTCCTTGGTGCACAAGCTCGGCATAGGCAGACAGAGAAGTCTGATCCTTCAAGGTCTTAATCTTCTCTTCATTTCTCCGCTTGGCTTGCATGGCGGACTCAATGATCTGTTGTTTTATTTTCTGCTTATCCCCACGCATTTCGATCCTCCGATTCAAACCAACTGTTTCCTTTTCCATTTTAACACACTTTTTTTGCAATAGCAATAACATTCTATACAAATTTTATGTGTTTTTATCTCCTTTGCCTCGCTGCCAACCTTGTTTCAAAAAACAAGGGGAACCATCCATATAACAACCCCTGCCGGCACTGCCGATAGGAAACCGTTTTCTTTATTGGGGTCATTCTTGAGCAGAAAAGTGCAAAGCACTTTAGCGACACGCAAAGCGTTGTCGGGCGTGAGCGTGCGAAGAATCTTGAAACATTCTTTTAAAGGCGTTGCCTTTTTCGAAAAAGCAACTCTCATACGGCAAGCCAATGGCGATTTTAAGTAGATCCCTGCCTCAAACAACCCATGGTTGTTTTCGTTGGTTTTGCTCCGTTCGGCATGCCTCACCTACGCAAAACTTCGACTCGGGGCTTCGCCCCTTCGCTCCGGATGACCCACAAGGGGAATTACAAAAACGCATACACGTGTGTTTTTCTTTATCGGTAGTGCCGGCAGGGTCTCCTTGTTCTGTGACAGGGTCCCCAAAGCCTTCCTCTGGGAGGAAGGTGGCACGACGAAGTCGTGACGGAAAGAGCATGCGTATGAGTGACTTCGTTACCGTTTTTGGGAATTGTAAGGCATAGCCATCGCCGGCTCCTTCCGGCTTTTGCTACGCAAAACCCACCGCCCTCCCGGAGGGAGGCTATGGGAAAACTCGCTTTTCCGCGAGTGCCGGCAGGGTTTAATATTATTGCATTTGGACCGTCGAGTTCTCACTGCGGCTCGGTCACGCTCGCGTTCTGACACCACACCGTGGTGTCATTCATTTCGCTCACGCCGCTTCGCTACGCCGGTCCCTACAAGACAAGGGCTATTCTTTCTTTTCCGCGAGTGCCGGTGCGGTTTATGTTTTCGAAAATTCCCTTTCGGGTCATTCTAAGCCGCGCAAGCGTGCGAAGAATCTTGAAACATTCTTTTAAAGGCTTTGCCTTTTTCAAAAAGGCAACTCTCATACGGCAAGCCAATGGCGATTTTAAGTAGATCCCTGCCTCAAACAACCTTTGGTTGTTTTCGTTGGTTTTGCTCCGTTCGGCATGCCTCACCTACGCAAAACTTCGACTCG
>SVTW01000032.1 GCA_015063585.1 Oscillospiraceae bacterium | reverse complement strand
CCAAAATGTCGAATATCTGCGGCATGCGGCAGATATTCGACATTTTGGTGTGGATCGCCACGTATTGCGAATCGGTGGAAAAGCGCACGCGACCGCCCGCCGTGTTCAAATAGAGACTTGCAACGCCCGGATTGACGTTTTTTCCGATCGCATCGGGCAAGCGTTTGAACTGCGGCTCGGTGCGATAGTTGTAAAGCCCATAGACCTCGAACGGTGCTTGACGCACGTCATAAAAGTGCATGTCAGGCTCGTTGAGCTTGGTTTCCACCGCGAGATTGCGGTCGATCTGATCCAAACGTACTTTTTGATTGCTCACGATTTGTTTCCTCTCTTTTCTGCGTTTTTATCGTACAGCTTTCTTCGAATCTGCGCCCACAGAATAATTGCCGCCTGTGCGGGTATGCCAACCAAAAACAGCATCCACAAATTCAGCGGGAGCGTTTGCAAATAAACCGCGGTTAGCAAGGACCAGCAAAAGATCGACCGAAATACAATGGCGCAAACGCGATAGTTCCAACGGGCATTGTAGAACATGAGCAAAAAAGCCGACACGGGAATCGCCCAGATAAAGCTCATCCAAAAATACGTGTGCAGGTAGGTTGCGAGCAACACGTACAGAACGGTTGCCACCAAAAAGACGATGGATACCGCCAACAGCTCAAAAACCACACGGAAACCGACCCGATCACGCGGGGGCTTGACGGCAACAAACGCCTCGGGAGTGTGCTCCTTGACAAAAAAATCCAGCGTAACTCCAAACAGCTCCGACAGTTGCATCAAAACCTTGATGTCGGGCATTCCGTCGCCGCGTTCCCATTTGGAAACCGACTTATCCGAATAATTGATCTTCTCCGCCAACTCCGCTTGCGTCCATTGCTTTGCCCGACGCAATTCGGTCAGATTGGCGGCGATGATCTGTTCCAATGATTGTTCCAAAATTTTCTCCTTTCTCAACCGAACACCGTCAGTTGAAAAGCGGCGTGGTAAGATAACGGTCCCCCGTGTCGGGCAAAAGCACCACGATCACACGGTCCTTGTTTTCCGCACGGTTTGCCAGCACGGTTGCCGCATGCAAAGCGGCGCCCGATGTAATGCCGCAAAGAAAGCCCTCCAGCCGTGCAAGTCTGCGCGCCGCGGTATATGCCTCCTCCTCGGTAACGGTTATGATCGCGTCGCAAACAGTTCGGTCAAAATTTGCGGGCACAAAATTCGCGCCGATTCCCTGAAGTCCATGCGCACCCGCGTACCCCTTTGAAAGCAACGGCGACGATGCGGGCTCCACGGCAACGATGCGGCAATCGGGCTTTTGCTCCTTCAGATAGCGACCCACGCCCGAGAGCGTTCCGCCCGTTCCAACACCTGCCACAAACAGGTCCACCGCCCCGTCGGTATCCGCCCATATTTCGGGACCCGTGGTGCGATAATGCGCGTCGGGATTGGCAGGATTGTCAAACTGTGATGGAATAAAGCTCCCCTCGATCTCTCCCGCAAGCCTCTCCGCCTTCGCCACTGCGCCCTGCATGCCCTCCGCACCCGGCGTGAGCACGATCTCGGCACCGTAAGCCGCGAGAAGCTGACGGCGCTCTACGCTCATGGTATCGGGCATGGTCAGGATCAAGCGATAGCCTCTTGCCGCGGCAAGGGCGGCGAGTCCAATACCCGTGTTTCCGCTTGTGGGCTCGATCACGGTGGAGCCCGGTGCCAGCAATCCGCGTGCCTCGGCATCGTTGAGCATCTGCAAAGCCACGCGATCCTTTGCGCTCCCTGCCGGATTGAAGGATTCGGTTTTGCAAAGCACCCGTCCGAATTGACAATACCGGCGGTTGTAGCGTTCGGGCTCGATCAGCGGGGTTCTCCCAATCAGCTCTGCAATATTACGGTAAATCATGACACCGACTCCTTTCCGATTGCATCTAAAACAATATACCTACGATATTTATACTTTTAAAATTATACCATGCTTTTTTCTCTCTGTCAATAAAATTGAAAAAAAGTAACATTTTCAAAACAAAAAAGCGCGGGTAGACGGCAAACTTTTGAAAACCTGTATGCATGCGATTTTTGCCGCAAAAAAGCGAGATTCATAGTGTTTTGCAGCCAATACAAAAGCTTGGGGGTGTCAAGCAAATGCACCTTGCATTTGAGACACCCCCTATCTTTTGTCACGCGTTGAAATAAATACCGTTTTGGAGCGATTCCAGCATGATCACGGCACTGCTAACGTTGGTGGCGAGCGGAATAGACTGCACGTCACAAAGTCGAAGCAACGCCGAAACGTCGGGCTCATGCGGTTGCGCGGTGAGCGGATCCCGCAAAAAAATGATCAAGTGCAGTTCCCCATTGGCAAGCATGGCGCCGATCTGCTGATCTCCGCCCATCGGTCCGCTTTTCATTCGGTGGATCGAAAGCCCCGTCTCACCCATGATCAGCGTTCCCGTGGTTCCGGTTGCGTAAAGCTCGTGAGCGGCAAGAACATCCTTGTATTTCTTAGCGATCTCAATAATGTCGGTTTTCTTTTTGTCATGCGCGATCAATGCGATCTTCATATGCGATCCTCCCGTGTTTTGATCTCTGTACCTATATGGTATCATAAAAAAGACTTTTTGTCAAGCCGATATTCTTGGGATATCGGTTGGAATCCTGATACGCTCGCTTCGAAGTCATGACCACCAGCCGTGCTGGTGGCTTGCGATAGCCCCCTTGGGGCATTTCACACGCTGAGCCTATAGGCTCGTCGAAAAATCCGCCACTTGCGGTAGTCGCCCTACCACTATTGAAATAGTAAGTATCTATAGCCGTTTTGATAGCTTAAATTTATTATTTGCAAAGGGGCGGGTTCCTCGCTTCGCTCGGATAAATAAACTGGGCAAAGCGAAAGCTTTTTGGAACCACCAGCACTGCTGGTGGTTTTCAGGATACAAAAAGAAAAAACGCAACGACAGATGCCGTTGCGTATTTTCTATTCCGCTCGGTGGGTTATTCCGCGCGGAGCATTTGTTGTTTGATTACTTGCCCAGTGCGTTGAGCTTCTTGGTAAACTGGCTCTTCTTATGCGCAGCGGCGTTCTTGTGGATGATTCCGTAAGCGGCTGCCTGGTCAACCTTCTTCACAGCTGCTTTGTAAGCTGCCTGTGCGGCTGCCATATCGCCCGAAGCCAGAGCTGCTTCGTACTTCTTCATCTCGGTTCTGAGTGCGGTACGGTGCATCTTGTTCTGCATCGTTTTGGTTTCGATTACACGAACTCTCTTTTTTGCGGATTTGATATTCGGCATGTTTGTTCACCTCCCTTAAGATTTTAAAGAAATGATACTTGAAAAGCGGCGCCTGAGAGGGTGCGCACGGCTTCCATCCATATACCAATATAGTTTATCACAGATCGATCCAAATTGCAAGTGTTTTTTGAAAAAAAGTTTCCAAAAATTTTATCTTTTTTTCTGTTTTCTTCGGGCAAGCAGAACAAAAGCGCGCGCCGGCGAAAAAATCGCTTGCTTTTTGATCCCCCGTATGCTATAATCAAGTCAACGAAAATCCCTGCCAAAAGAGGTGCTGTATGAAACGCTTACCCTTTGTCAATCCGCTCATGGGAACCGCATCGACCCGTTCCTATTCCAATGGTAACCTGCTTCCACTCACCTCCCTTCCCTTCGGAATGGTCAGCTTCACGCCCGAAACGCGGGCTGACAGCGGTTTTTTGGTTTATCATCCTTCCGACCGTACCACAACGGGCATCCGTCTGACCCATTCGTTCAGCCCGTGGCTCCCTGACTATGCCACCCTCACCCTGCTCCCCACCTCGGGAGAGGGATTGCAGGTGTCCGAAGAGAGACGAAGCGGCTACCGTCCCGAAGAAGCAACCGTATCGCCCGAGCGCGTGGCACTCCGTTTTTTGCGTTACCGCACCTCGCTCGAGATCACGCCCACCCTGCGCGGCGGCATGGGGCGGGTGTCATGGGATTCCTCGGTTGACACACACCGCCTGCTGCTTCGGTTCGGTAAGCGCGAAACCGAAATTCGGGTGGATTACGAGAACCGAACCGTGTCAGGCTACACCACAGATCACCACACCAAGCTACCCGAAAATTTCAAAATGTACTTCGTTTTTCGCTTTGACAGCCCCCCCGACCGCGATACCACACGTTTTGTTTCGGGAGAGGATGCATGCGTACAATCGGGTGATTTTACGCACGGTGAGCACGCGGCTCTGGCACTCGGATTTGCCGCGGATCACGTCACCTTCCGCTTTGCAACCTCCTATATCAGTCCCGAGCAGGCGCTCCTGAATTTGAATGAGAGCGCGTGTAATGATTTTGATTTGCTCTGCTGCACGGCAGGCGAGCTTTGGGAATCCTACCTCTCAAAGATCGACATTGAAACCGCAAATGCCGAACAGGTACGTACCTTCTACACCTGCATGTACCGAGCTTTCCTGTTTCCGCGAACTTTCCATGAAATCTCCGCCGACGGAGAAATGCTCCATTACAGTCCCACAAGCGGAGAAATCTGCCGCGGTCCACTCTACACCGACAGCGCACTCTGGGACACCTATCGGACCCTGTTCCCACTTTACTCGATTCTGATTCCCGATCGCTACGCCGAGATTTGCGAGGGCTTTCTCAATTTCTACCGCGAATGCGGATGGTTGCCGCGATGCATGGCGCCCTGCCCCATTGACTGTATGCCGGGAACCGCGATCGACGCGATTCTTGCCGATGCAGCGGTCAAGGGGGTAATTTCGGATCGCGCGATGCTGGAGGAAATGCTCGAGGCACTTTGCAAGCACGCCGAAAAACCAAGTGAAAACAAGCATTGGGGCGGACGCGACGGAATTGAGGATTATCTGACTCTCGGCTACGTCTCGCTCGCGCATCGGGAAAGCGTGAACAAAACGCTTGATTATGCCTACGGAGACTTTTGTATTGCACAGATCGCCAAGCTGCTCGGTCACGACGCGCTTGCAGACGATCTTTTACGCCGCTCCAAAAATTACGAAAATCTCTTTGACGCCGCCTCCAATCTGATGAAGGCGTGCGACCGCGACGGCAAGCAACGCGCCGATTGGACCGAATTTCGCTGGGGACTCGACTACACCGAGGGCAGTGCATGGCAGAACAGCTTTGCCGTTCCACATGACGTAGAGGGGCTTGCCAAACTGATGGGCGGCGCGGAACAACTGATCGCAATGATTGACCGTCTGTTTGCCCTGCCGCCAATCTACGATTGCAGCGGGTACGGCACTGAAATTCACGAAATGACCGAAATGGCGGCTGTGGATTTCGGGCAGTGCGCACTCTCCAATCAGCCCTCTTTCCACATTCCCTATATCTATTCGGTCATGAACCGCCCCGATAAAACCGCTTATTGGGTCAGACGCGCCGTACGCGAGCTATTCTCCCCTACGGTCGACGGATTCCCCGGAGATGAGGATACGGGCAGTATGGCGGCGTGGTACATCTTCTCGGTTCTCGGCATTTATCCCTTCTGTCCCGGAAAGCCCGAATACACGCTCGGCAGCCCTTCGGTCACCCGTGCCGTAATTCATACGGGAAACGGAACCGACTTTGAAATCCTCGCACCAAAAAACACCCCCGACCGCTCCTTTTGGAACGAGGCACGCTGCAACGGCATGCCACTGACCCGCCCCGCGATCTCACACGAAGCAGTGATCCTTGGCGGCAGCTTGGAATTTGATATGAAGGATACCGAATGAGGCAGTCCCTTTTCAAAATCGCTTAACTGAACGGCATTGGCTCCCACCCCGTCTTGCATTTTTCGCTCTGTCCTTTTTTCGAGTCATTCTGAGCGTGCTTTAGTCTTCTGACTTTTTCTAAAAAGTCTACAACAGGTTAGCAGATTCTTCGCACGCTCACGCGGCTCAGAATGACCCGAGAAGGAAATGGGAAAGGGGAAATATGCTGTGACGAGAAGCGCAAAAGCCTCTTACCCGGTAGCGCCGGCAGTATCTGCACCTTGAGTCAAAAGACGTCCGCTTAACGCCTTTATCCACCTTTGGAAAAGTTCTTGAAAGGGTGGGGGTGCAGGGGGAGGGAGAACTTCTTGAAAGAAGTTCTCCCTCCCCCTGCATTATATCGTTTCAATCAAAATCCGATCTCAGAGGCAACCTTGTAGAGGTTGAGGATCTCCTCTTCTCTCTTTGCCTTGAGTGCCTTCATCTCCTCGATCTGCTCGGGTGTGAACTTATCGAGGTCGCCATCCTTAAGCTTGTTCTTATACATACGGTCGGCGATGAGTGCGAACGCGATGTCCATATCAACGACCTTGCCGTCGATCTGGCACATCACACGGTTGCTCTTGCCCTCCACGAGCAGGTCAACTGCCTTGGTTGCCATTTCAGCCGCGATGGTGCGGTCCTTCATTGTGGGGACACCGCCGCGTACCGTGTGTGCGGGACGGTAGAACTTTGCCTCCACACCGGTCTGCTCCTTGATGCGCTGGGTGAGCGTTTCGGAATAGGGGGTACCGTCGGGATTGAATACGCCCTCGGATACCACAACGATCATGCCTCTCTTGCCTGCCTCACGCAGATCCTTGATCTTTTGGATCGCTGCGGCTTCGTCAAAGGGGACCTCGGGAACCACTACGGCAACCGCACCCGATGCGATGGCGGAATAGAGCGCGATCTGTCCGCAGTCGCGTCCCATAACCTCGACCACAACCAATCTTTCGTGAGACTCGCAGGTGTCGCGCAGATTGTCGATCATGCGCACAGTAGTGTTGATCGATGTATCGAGACCGATGGTATAGTCGGTTGCAGTGATATCGTTGTCGATCGTTCCGGGCAGACCGATCGAGGGAATGCCGTGGAAGGTCAGGTCGGTGGCACCGCGGAAGGTTCCGTCACCGCCGATGCAGACCATTGCGTCAATGTTGTTTTTCTGACAGGTTTCAACCGCGCGTTGCATACCCTCTTCGGTTGCGAATTCAGGGCAGCGGCTCGAATAAAGCATTGTACCGCTCTGGCTGATCACATTGGCAACGCTCTTGTGCGTCAAGTCGATCAGGTCGCCCTTGATCAAGCCGGCATAACCGCCCACAACACCAATCACGTCAATGCCGAGCGACTCCGCCTTATTCACAACAGCCTTTACGCAAACGTTCATTCCGGGCGCATCTCCACCCGATGTCAAAATACCGATTTTTCTGAATTTTGCCATTTCAAACATCCTTTCTCTTTCTTCCGAGGAAGAAAATTTCTCCATTTTTTATTAACATTACTATTTTAATATATTTTCTTCAAAAAATCAAGTCATTATGCAAAAAAAGTCTGAAATTCCGTTAAAAAAATAACAAAAAAGCGGCTCGGCACGTACAAACGCACGTGCCAAGCCGTTTCGCATTTTTATATGGATCAGTTCGTATAGTTATCGAAATATCCCTGCACCAAAACAACGGGAGTACCCTTGTCACCCGAGCCGCTGGTGAGGTCGCAAAGAGAACCGATCAGGTCGGTGAGCTGACGCGGGGTGGTGCCCTGTGCCGCCATGTTGCCAACCAACGAACCGCTCTTTGCGCGAATGCTTTCGGAAATTGCCTTCTTCAATGCCTCGCCGCTCAGATCCTTGTAGTCGTTATCGGCAAGATACTTCAGCTTGAGCTCATTAGGTGTCCCCACCAAGCCGTCGGTAAACGCAGGGGAAACCACCGGATCGGCAAGCTCCCAAATTTTCCCCTTGGGATCCTTGAACGCGCCGTCACCGTAGACCATAACCTCCACGTGCTTGCCCGTTGCCTGGAGCACGCGAGCCTGAATGTCGTATACAAGCTGGGTGCATTCGCGCGGGAAAAGCTTAACCGTATCCTCGGTGGATTTATTCGAGCCGAGCAGACCGTACTTTTCGTTGCATCCGCTTCCGTTTACGGGCGCGTTGAGGATATCGTCGAGTCCGCAAACCGCCTTAGCGCCTGCCGCACGGAGGATCCGCTTGGTGCGCTCGCGGGTGTGAATGTCGCAGGTCAGAATGCAATCGGTATAGTTCAGAATCGCCTTTGCCTGATTTGCAAACACGATCTCAACCTCAGTGCCGCAGGAGCGAATGAGGTCGGCATAATATTCCACGTAGTCAACGCCCGTAAACTCCAGCTTGGTGTCATAGCCGAAGAGCTCGCGGTAGCGCTCCAAAGAAAGAACGTCACTATAAGGATTAACACCCGCCTCGTCGATCTGATCGAGCGTGATCATCGAGTTTCCAACCTCGTCGGAGGGATAGCTGAACATCAGCACGATCTTTTTCACGCCCTTTGCGATTCCGCGCAGGCAGATTGCGAAACGGTTGCGCGAGAAGATCGGGAACAAGACACCGATGGTCTCGCCGCCAAGCTTGTTGCGTACGTCCTCGGCAATGGCATCTACCGATGCATAGTTGCCCTGTGCGCGCGCAACGATCGATTCGGTAATCGAAATCACGTCGCGGTCACGAATTTCAAAGCCCTCAGACTCTGCCGCCTCCAGCACACTATCGGTTACAATTGCGGCAAGATCGTCACCCTGTCGAATAATGGGGCAACGGATTCCGCGCGAAACCGTACCAACTCTACGTTCTTTTTTGTCCATTGTTTTCAAACCCTTTCTTTCCGCATACGTTCGGTAACGGGATCCCCCGTGCCCAACGCATTGCAAGTTTCAAACTGTGAACTTTCATATCACCTATATATTATACCCCTATCTTATGCAAATGTCAAGAAAAATCGAAAGAGATTCAAAATTTTTTTCTTTGCAAAGGCTTTTAGACCCTCTATCGTGGGTGCCGCGCAAACGATTTTTGCGAGTGCGAAGGGATTTACGGGTCTCCCGCAACGCAAAACAGGGGCGGTACCGACAAAAAGCAAACGCATGCGGAAAGAGGGGGGGGAGTCAAATGCAAAAATGCATTTGGTACTCACCCCCAACGTTTTTGCTTTGCGGCTAAACACCGCAATTTTCGCCTGCTTTGCAGTCGAAAACCGCAAATTCCGCGCTACAAAAAAGCCTACCGTCGGCTTTTTGGAGCAGAGGCTACGCCAATGACGCAGCCTCCCTATGTTTATTGATTTTTGAGATGCGCGTTTATTCCGCCGAACTCCAAGCAGTTGGAACACCGTCCACGTATCTCCAATAGTTTCCCTCACCCTCGGGCTGGGTCTCGCTGTAATAATAGCGTGAAAAGTTGGTCAGGGTGTAATTACTGTCTCCCATATTGATCGCGTTCCACATCGCTTCGGTTCCGTTATAATAAAGTGTAACGTTTGAGGTGACAATATTTGCAAACGCATGTGCCTCAACGGTGGTAACACCGCTTCCCATCACAATCTTCTGCAAACCATTGCAGCCACCAAAGCTCCATGTGCCAAGGGTTGTTACGCTATCGGGAATCACAATTTCCGTAAGTACAACGCACTCAGAAAATGCAAATTCACCAATTGTTTCCACCGCGTTGCCGAGCGTTACGCGCGCAAGGAGGTCGCAGTCATAGAAAGCACCACTACCCACCGTTTTTACACTGTCGGGAATTACTATTTCCGTAAGTGCATTGCAGTTATTAAACGAATTTGTGCCAATTGTTTCCACCGCGTTGCCGAGCGTTACGCGCGCAAGGAGGTCGCAGTCATAGAAAGCACCACTACCCACCGTTTTTACACTGTCGGGAATTTCAATTTCCGTAAGTGCATCGCAATTGTAAAATGCATTTTCGCCAATTGTTTCCACCGCGTTGCCGAGCGTTACGCGCGCAAGGAGGGCGCAGTCATAGAAAGCACCAATACCCACCGTTTTTACACTGTCGGGAATTGCAATTTCCGTAAGTGCATCGCAATTGTAAAATGCATTTTCGCCAATTGTTTCCACCGCGTTGCCGAGCGTTACGCGCGCAAGGAGGGCGCAGTCATAGAAAGCACCAATACCCACCGTTTTTACACTGTCGGGAATTGCAATTTCCGTAAGTGCATCGCAGTTATTAAACGAATTTGTGCCAATTGTTTCCAAAGTATTGCCAAGCGTTACGGTGGACAAGGCACGGCAATCCGAAAAAGCACTCTGATTGATCCATTTAACGCTATCGGGAAGCGAGACCGTGCGCAACTTTTCAGATGATCCAAAAACTCCGGTGGCAATGCCAACCGTGCCATCCCGCAGGGTAACCGAAGTTGCACCGCCGTCAAAGTAAACTGCCCACCCGTCCACGTAAGCAACGTGATTTTCAACTTCCGATAGCTGATCGTCACCATCAAATGCATAAGATCCAATCGTTTTTACGCTATCGGGAATGGACAATTCCGCCAAAGAAGAACAATATGCAAAAGCATACCACCCTATCGTTTCCAGCCCATTGCCAAGCATCACACTGCGTAGGCTACTACAACTTTGAAACGCACCATTGCCGATGGTTTTCACGCTATCGGGCAGTGTCACGCTCGTCAGCGAATAACAGTAATTAAAAGCATAGTCTTCAATTGTTTCCACGCCATTGGGAATGACAACCGATGTAATTGCGGTTTCCTTGAAAGCCGATGCGGCAATCACCTTTACGGGAACGCCGTTGTACTCGCTCGCGATCATAACTCTTTGCGCGCTGCCCGCGTAATTGATGACCTCGGCATAGGTACCGTTTGCCGCCACCTCATATTCCACGCCCGCGGTGGGGGTGATCGACTGATCGCAAACCGTGCAATAGCCGTCGTCACCAACCGTATGCTCTGCGTAAGAACCCTTGGCAGCGCAGTTTTGGCAGGCAAACCAATGGTAAAAACCGTTGTTGGAGTATTCGGTTACAAAATTGTGATCGGCAGGCTTGCCGTAAACCCACTTCATTTCATAGCATTCATCGCAAACAAAATAGTAGATCCGCTTATCGCAATCCAATTTACTGTTGTCACCAAAATCGCAGCGGTCGCCCCACGTATGCACGTGCTCACGAGGCATTTCAATGGGATCCAGCACGGTGCCGTCGGTCAAGGTGATCACCATTCTGCCCTGCTCGTCAAATTCAACCTTTTCAATTGTGGCACCCGTTGCCTTTACCGCAAGCGAGGTCCAGGAGAGTCCGTCATCGTAGGATACCTCCCACTCACCCGTGGTCTCATGGATGCGCATGCGAATCAGCGCGTTTGCCGAGCTTCCGGAGGAACCGTCTCCCGCGGAGCCGGTTGCTTGCACACCAAGTGAGGTCCAAGAATTCCCATTGTCATAAGAGACCTCCCATTCGTTGGTGGCACTATTAATGCGGAGCTGAGGTGTAATGCCGTTATCGCCGTTTACACCGTCCGCGCCCGTTGCTTTGATGCCGAGCGTATTCCACGTGTTGCCGCCGTCATAGGATACTTCCCATTCCTTCGTCTCCTCGTGAATGCGGAGCTGAGGCGTGATGCCGTTATCGCCGTTTACACCGTCCGCGCCCGTTGCCTTGATGCCGAGCGTATTCCACGTGTTGCCGCCGTCATAGGATACTTCCCATTCCTTCGTCTCCTCGTGAATGCGGAGCTGAGGCGTAATGCCGTTGTCGCCGTTTACACCGTCCGCGCCCGTTGCCTTGAAGGTTGTTACTTGACCGTTCAAAACCCAGTAGCCGTCATCGTTGATCTCAACCGTGGGGCTGACACCGTCCACTCCGGCCGCGCGGTACTCGGAACGCTCACCGTTAATCACCCAATACCCGTCGCTATCAATGGTGACCGTGGGAGTAACTCCGTTGACGCCATTTGTACCGTTTGTACCGTTTGTGCCGTTTGTACCGTCCTTACCCAAAGCGCGGAAGGTGGTTTTGGTCCCGTTGATGACCCAATAACCGTCGGTACTGATCTCGATCGTTGGCGTAACGCCGTCTTTCCCGTCTTTTCCGTCTTTGCCGTCTTTTCCGGGGTCACCCTTGTCGCCTTTGTCGCCTTTGTCGCCCTTTTCGCCTTGAATGCCTTGCTCGCCCGTGATGCTTTCGCTGCCGAGAGAGTCCTCATTCGAGCGATGGCAGGACGCAAGCAACGTTGTAAGCATAGCGAAACAAATCAAAAGAGCAATTGACTTTTTAAACTTATTCATTTTTGCTTCTCCTTTTTGTATCATTTCACGATTTCGGTTCTATATATAATGTAATTGTATCACAAACCGCAGAGAATGTCAACCGCATTCGGGCGCGTTTTTCTCTTTTTTCATGCCTATACTGAGAAAAAACAAAGCCGCCATGATACAAAGAACCGACAACTCCGGCAACCACTCATGAAACGGAACGGGTGGGTCGGCAAGAATATAAATTTGCATATCCTCAACAAAAATGTGATAAAGAAACGGCAGTCCGAACAGCGGGTACAGCAGACGCTTGGTTGGAATGACGCCAAAAAGTGTCAGGCAAAAGAGCACCAATACCCCCGTGTAAAGAATCAGACAAAGCACCGTTTGCAACCAGCTTTCAAACCAAAATGCCTTCACCGCAAAAAACACCACCCCCATTGCAACCGGAAGGCAGATCAACTGCGGCAACCGCTGTCCGAACGCAAGGACTGCGATGCCAAAAAGAACACATGCGGCAAGCACATTGACATAGCAGATCCAAAATTCGATCGGCGGGGTTGGGCGTCCCCAATAATAAAGAACACGAAGGGCGGCACAAAGCCCCATCAAAACAACCGCCACGATGGAAAACGGGCTTTTCCCGTCTATATAAAACTTGCATTTTTTCATAAAAAACTCCTTACGTCGAATGAAAAGCCTTACGTCTGCTTCTCGGTGAATCGCAACATTCCGACAGAAACAGAAGGGCTGCCCCAAATTTTCTCATTTGAGGCAGCCCCATTGAATTGCACGGATTAATTGCGGCGAGGATGACGCGCAAAGCCCAGCAACGAATAAAGAACCGAGAATGCAGTATGAATTTCGAGGTAAACGGGATAAATGCCGCCAAAGAAGGAGGAAAAGAAGATACGCTCAATGTAATCCTGATACAAATCAACGTAATGAATAATACCGTGGATCAGCGGGATCAGGAATACAACCAACGCACCGATGATCACGTAAACGATCGGCAGGAAACGATAAGTTCCTTCAACCGTGATGGAAATATCGTCCACCTTGTTGAGGAACAGATGGAACTTGAAGCCGCCGAGCGACCATACGTAGAGCAAGAAGGACAGAAGCGCGTATGTAGGCAGAATAAGAACAAGCAGGAAGGACATTGCCAAATACAGCGCGAAAACTGTGGGCCAAGAAATGAAATACACAATAAACTGCGTAGCATGCATTACAACGCCGCCCTCGGTTCTCACGATCTCATGCAGGTATTTCACCGGTGCCGAGAGAATGCCGAAGAGGTAGCTAAGGATTGCGAGTGCTGCCGCTACCGAAAAGCTTGCAGCTACGATCGGAAGCATCAAAATACCCGTAAATACGGCAAGAACACGAGGCATCGCCTTGTATTTCTTAAACTTGAACGCTTCTTGCAAGAGTGTTTTCATTTTTGCCAAAAAGTCAATTTCAAAAAGATTCATAAGAAATCTCCTCCCATTTTTTTCTCATTATAACACACAAAAACAAAAAAGTCAACATTATTTTCCAAATAATTGTGCAAAAAGCCCTCTTGATTTTTGCCATTGCAGAAAAGCCGCGCAAAAGATCGCTCTCGGTCCTCCTGCTTCCCCACGTACACGCGGCAACAATCCGATACGGAAAAGTCCCAACCACCTCGCCCCATACTTGCGAAATCGGCTCACGGTTGGGGCGTTACAACCTCCAACTCCTCCAACACGCTTGTCAGTATTTTTCCGTTGTAGCACTTGGCGGATATTTCGAGTCTCAGCCGATCCCCCGCCGACAAGTCCGGAAGCTCCGCACGGATATTGGGAATCAGCGGCTCTTCACTTCTCATATACGCGCCGCCGTGATCGTAAAATGCCTGCCGTAGCGACTGTGTGTGAACGGGAACACCGTTCCGATAAAGCACCGCTTCAATCTCCTCATATCCCACGTAAGGGCCCCGAAAGCCCACAAAGGGCGAGGCGATCGGCAGGTTGAAAGTATAAAGGGTCTCTTCCAAATCCCATTGCGTGCGTATCACGGCGGATTCATCTAAATGATATCGCGTAGCATCATACAGATCCTGAAGATACCTGACAAAGCCCTCGTGCTGCAAGGGTTGTTCTTGAAAGCCGCTCTCCCCTGCGAGAACAAAGGAATAAGAGTAACCGTTTTGCACGGGAAGCTCCGCGCGACAATAATACAGCGAGCCCTCGTGACGGCACTCCAATTGAATGCGACGGTTCTGAAAGCGATCGTTTTGAATTACGATATAGGCACGGGCGTTTTCCTGATAGAGCTTGGGCGTCAAATAAAAATCTACGGTCACAGTTTGCTCGTCGTCACTCAAATATGCCTTGACCCCAACGTTGAGCAGAAGCGCGTTTTCGTATTTCTGCTGTGAAAGCAGCATATTGGCACTGTCAACTTGCTGTTTCAATACCGAAATCTGCGCCTGCCCCATTGCCGCCTCGCGCTTGATGTCGATAATTTGCCAAGAAAAGCATACACATTGCAATAAAATACAGATTGCAACCATGGCATTGAGCCATCTGTGCCACCGTTTTGGGCCTCTTTTCGCTACAATTGTCTCAACCATACGCAATTGCGCATCGCTGAGCCCTGTGGAAGGATCAAAATTCGGATCGCGCTCTGTGCCGAGCAGCCAACCAACGCTCACCTCAAAAATTTTGCTTAGAGCGATCAGATTGTCGATATCGGGCAAGCCCGCATCCGATTCCCACTTGCTGATGGATTGACGGGAAACACCCAGCTGTTCCCCAAGCCCCTCCTGTGATAAATTGACCAACTTGCGCCTTGACGCAATACGTTGTCCGATTGTCATTGGTTCCATAAAAACCTCCTGATGATTGATGTGTTTATCCGACCGGCCACGGATGCACTCAGTATATCAGAAGGATTGCCGATCGGCAACCAACCGCCGCTTTACAAAGCGCAACGGGAAGTTGCACACAGACATCTTTTCCGCAAATTCACCGAAATCTGTCATTTCAGTTAAAGGACGGCACCTCAGCGGGACACACTTTACTTTTCCTGAAAAAACTCCAGCTCCTCACCCACGGGGCCAATGCAAAAAGCGATACGTGCGGGATAGGGCGGATCGGAGTCAATCACGATATCGGTAGGCTCCATGGTGATCTCATAGCCCGCCGCACGAACGGCGGCAACACATGCATCGGTATCGGTCGTGGCAAGTGCCAAATGACGAAGCGCACCCGCGCCAAGGCGGTCCTCACCGTTTGCAAAGATCTCAAAAAGACCCGCGCCCGTGTCGAGCATCGCGGCAGAGTTCCCTGCACTGCCCCAGGTGCGCACGATCGGCAGACCCAAAATTTCATGATAAAAAGCCAACGTCTTTTCAAATTCTGCAATGCCACGGCATTTCAGAGCAATGTGATGGACACCTGTAATGTTCGGTTTTACGTTCATAAGATCCTCCTTATTGCAGATACGCATTTGATAAGGATATTATAACACAAATTTTGGAAAAAGGCAAGGCGTGCAAAAGCTTTTGTAAAAAGTCCTTACAGAAAAGAGGGGCGCCGCATGAGCGCCCCCTCTTGATAATATCCAAAATTATGCTGAAAAATTCCGGTCTATATAGGCTTTCAATTCTGCAAAGCTTTGCACGTCATGGAATACCGCCGACGAGCCAACGATTTTAAGATGCCCACAATTCTTGTCTTTTTGGGACTGATTTTGCGTGAATATAAAATCGGTGCGCTTCAGATCATCAAAGCAATATTGTCTATGATTTGCTGCATTTGTAATGATCAAGGTCGTGCCCTCAAAATCAAGCACCCATTTGACTTTTGATACCGTAAACAGCATGATGATACAGGCAATTGATATAATTGCTTCAAAGAAAATGAAAGCCGGAACCGAAACGGCAAGCCCCAAAAGGGCAACCGCCGCCATGACTCCCCAAGTAATAAAGAGCGTTTTCATATTCCTCGCAGAGGATGAAACCGTTTGAAATTGATTTTCCAAGGTGATCGCTCCTTTCCTATTGCAAAAATTGTCAACCCTTTCGATCATGTTTGCGAAAAAAATGATATCGCTAAAATTTATTTATACCATTTGCTGAATAGCTCGCCAGCCTTTTCTTCCGATATTGGAAATTGACCGAAGGTTACCTTTCCGGCCTTTACCTGAATATCGAGCTGCATCATGAAATCCAAATAATAAACGGTGCGCTCATAATCGGTCGGTTGGAATGCATTTACATATTCCACAAGTGCCTTTGCTGCTTGCATAGTAATTTCATCGCTTTGAGAAGCACCTATGTGAACAACCCCCATACCATAAACGTTTAACACAATACTACGTCCATCGTTTGCAGTAGCGCGAATCACATAATTAAATGAATTCTCATAGTTTTCAGAGGTTTCTGCCGGATTTCCAAAGGCGGTAAGCAATTTCCCTTCAATGATAGCAGCCTCTTCTTGCGAGGAAATTTCACCAAAATCCATTAAATAAGATCCCCCGCTATATTCGGAAAAATCAAGCGATTCAAAATGAAACTGCATGGTACTATCCTCCTCTTTTTTCTATTCCATCCGGTTAATGATGCGATTGCCATCAACGCAACGAATCGTTTACAAAGTAGTTTTTCATTTGCAACCACCAAACCAATTGAATTTTATTCCCACTCAATGGTTCCAACAGGCTTCGGAGTAAGGTCCATGAGTACGCGGTTGATACCCTCTACCTCGGCGGTGATGCGCGCGGTAATGTGGTGCAGGATCGCGTAAGGAATCTCCTCAATGGTGGCGGTCATGGCATCGGTGGTATTCACGGCGCGGATGATCGCGGGCCAACCCTCGTAGCGGCTCTCCTCTTTCACACCAACGCTCTTGATGTCGGGAATCACCACAAAATACTGCCAAACCTTCTCGGCAAGACCGTTCTTGTCAAACTCGTCACGCAGGATCGCGTCTGCCTCGCGAAGCGCATGCAGACGGTCACGTGTGATCGCGCCAAGGCAACGAACGCCAAGTCCGGGACCGGGGAACGGCTGACGGTACACCATCGCATGCGGCAGTCCGAGTGCCTCGCCTACCACGCGCACCTCGTCCTTGAAAAGCAACTTGATGGGCTCAACCAGTTCAAACTGCAGATCCTCGGGAAGTCCTCCAACGTTGTGGTGCGACTTAACAGCCTTCTTGCCCTCTGCTTGCTTAATGCTCTCCAAAATATCGGGATAGATCGTTCCCTGCGCGAGGTAGGAAACGCCGTCAAGCCCGCGTGCCTCGTCAGCAAACACGTTGATAAACTCCTCACCGATGATCTTTCTCTTGCGCTCGGGGTCCGAAACGCCTGCTAAAAGGTTGAGAAAACGATCGGTGGCGTCAACGTAGATCAGGTTTGCGTCGAGTTGGTTGCGGAAGATCTCCACAACGTTCTCGGACTCATTTTTCCGCATCAAACCGTGGTTAACGTGCACGCAAACAAGCTGCTTTCCGATCGCTTTGATCAAAAGTGCGGCAACAACCGACGAATCCACTCCGCCCGACAGTGCCAGCAGCACCTTTTTGTCACCAACCTGCGCGCGAACCTCTTTTACCTGTTCTTCAATAAACGCATCCGCCAATGCCTTTGTGGTAATGCGCTCCATGTTTTCGGGGCGTTTCGTGATCTGCATATACAATATCCTCCCGTTTTTGAATCCCGATATTGGGAAATTAAAATATATTTTATTATAACAAAATTTGCGCCGGATTTCAAGTCCTTTGTCGCATTTTTTCTCGCAAAGGCAGCAAAAAATCAAACGAATTTTTCCGAACCCTTATTTTATTTTGTCATATATTTTTACCAAAAGGAAAAACGGGGCAAGTCAAATGCATTTTGCACTTGAGTTGCCCCATTTATTAAATCAACCCACAGCGTCCTCAGCCAAGGTTTCTTCCGTTACCTCGACCTCGTTATGCTTTACGCCAACGCCGCGGTAGCAATCCATGCCCGTTCCGGCAGGGATCAGCTTACCGATGATAACGTTCTCCTTAAGACCGAGCAGGCGGTCAACCTTTCCGCGGATCGCTGCCTCGGTGAGAACCTTGGTGGTCTCCTGGAAGGAAGCGGCGGAGAGGAAGGATTCGGTTTGAAGCGATGCCTTGGTAATACCAAGCAGTACCGTGCTTGCACGTGCAAGGGTCAAGCCCTCCTCACCTGCGGCAATACGCGCTTCTACAGCACTGTTTGCTTCCTCAAACTCATACATATCGACCACAGAACCAACCAACAGATCGGTGTCGCCGCTCTCCTCTACACGCATCTTGCGGGTCATCTGACGCGCAATGATTTCAACGTGCTTGTCGTTTACGTTACAGGACTGCGAACGGTAAACCTTTTGGATTTCCTTGATCAGATATTCATAAACGGCATCGAGTCCGAGAATTCTCATGATATCGGCAGGTGCCTTGCTTCCTTCGGTCATGGCTTCGCCAACCTCCAGATGCTGACCCTCGATAATGGCAAGCTTTGTTCCGTAAGGAATTTGATATTCCTTTACCTCGGGAACAACGCCCTCAGGCTGCTGAACATCGGGATGAACGGTAACAACGTGGATGTTGGAGTTCTCCGCCATACCGATGTGTGCCGTTCCTCTGACCTCGTTCATGATCGCGGACTTCTTAGGCTGACGTGCCTCGAAAAGTTCCTCGACACGAGGCAGACCCTGCGTAATATCTGAACCTGCGACACCGCCCGAGTGGAAGGTTCTCATGGTCAGCTGAGTACCCGGTTCACCGATCGACTGTGCCGCGATGATACCAACTGCCTCACCAACCTGAACCAGCTTACCGTTTGCAAGGTCGGCACCGTAGCAGTGCGCACAGATACCTTGCTTTGCGTGGCACTGGATAACCGTACGGATGTGTACGCTCTTAATGCCTGCCTTTTCAATGGCATCAACCGTTTCCTCGGTGATCATCCGGTCATCCTCAAGAATGACCTCACCGGTTTCGGGATGCACGATGGGTCCCATTGTGAAGCGTCCGATGATACGGTCTGCCAAAGGCTCCAGCACGTTCTTATCTTTTTCGTCAATGACGTCATTGACCCATGCGCCCTTCGTGGTATCGCACTTGACCTCGCGCACGATAACCTCCTGCGATACGTCAACCAGACGGCGGGTCAGGTAACCCGAGTCTGCCGTACGCAATGCGGTATCCGACAGCGACTTACGCGATCCCTTTGCACCCATGAAGTACTCCAGAATGTTCAGACCCTCGCGGAAGTTCGATTTGATCGGGATTTCGATGGTACGGCCGTTGGTTGCAAACATCAGTCCGCGCATACCCGCGAGCTGACGCATCTGCGCCACCGAACCACGGGCTCCCGAATCCGACATGATCTTGATCGGGTTGAATTGGCTGAAGCTGTTTTGCAGGGCGGCGGTTACGTCGTTCGTGGTCTTATCCCACAGCTTGATCACGGCATTGTAGCGCTCCTCATTGGAGTAGAAGCCCTGACGGTAGTAGTCGTTGAGAACGTCCACCTGCTTCTGTGCCGCCTCGATGAGAGCGGGCTTTTCGTTCGGGATCGTCATATCGTAAACCGAGATCGAGAAGGATGCTCTGGTGGAATACTGATAGCCCATCGACTTGATCTCGTCAAGCATGGTTGCGCAAACAGCAAAACCGTTGTATTTGATGCAGCGGTCGATGATCTGACCGAGCTGCTTTTTCTTGATCACGAACTCAACCTCAAGCTTAAAGAGGTTCTCGGGCTTGCTTCTGTCAACAAAGCCGAGGTTCTGCGGCAGGGGCTGGTTGTAGATCAGGCGGCCGAGCGTGGTTTCGATCACGGCAGACTTGGTCTCACCGTCGATCTCCTTGAACACGCGCACGCGGATCTTTGCGTGCAGACCCAGCACACCGTTGCGATAAGCGCACATTGCCTCGTTGAAATCACGGTAGCAATTGCCCTCACCGGGCTCGCCCTCTTTCTCCATCGTCAGATAGTAGGAGCCGAGGATCATATCCTGCGAAGGAACCGCAACGGCTTTACCGTCCATGGGCTTGAGCAGGTTGTTTGCTGACAGCATCAGGAAGCGCGCCTCTGCCTGTGCCTCTGCCGACAGCGGCACGTGTACAGGCATCTGGTCACCGTCAAAATCGGCGTTGAACGCGGTACATACCAGCGGGTGAAGCTTAATTGCGCGGCCCTCAACGAGCACAGGCTCGAATGCCTGAATGGACAGACGGTGCAGGGTGGGCGCACGGTTGAGCAGAACGGGGTGCTCCTTGATCACGTTCTCAAGCGCGTCCCAAACGCAAGCGTTGAGCGGATCGTACGCGCGGTCGATCTTCTTCTGCGCGTCCTTGACGTTGGTTGCCTTGCCCATTTCCACAAGTCTCTTGATTACAAAGGGCTTGAACAGCTCGATCGCCATTTCCTTAGGCAGACCGCACTGGTAGATCTTAAGGTTCGGACCAACCACGATAACCGAACGTCCCGAATAGTCAACACGCTTACCGAGCAGGTTCTGACGGAAGCGTCCCTGCTTACCGCGCAGCATCTCGGAGAGCGACTTGAGAGGACGGTTGGAAGCACCTGTTACGGGCTTGCCGCGCTTGCCGTTGTCGATCAGCGCGTCAACTGCCTCCTGCAGCATTCTCTTCTCGTTGCGGATCACGATCTCGGGGGTACGGATCTCCATCAGCTTACGCAAACGGTTGTTGCGGCTGATGATACGGCGATAGAGCTCATTGATATCCGAGGTTGCAAAACGACCGCCGTCGAGCTGAACCATGGGACGGATATCGGGCGGGATCACGGGAATGGTATCCAGAATCATCCACTCCAAGCGGTTGCCCGACTTGCGGAATGCCTCGATTACCTCAAGACGCTTGATGATACGCGTCTTTTTCTGTCCCGACGCATTTGCCAGATCTTCTTTGAGCGAAGCGGCAAGTGCGGGAACGTCGATTCCCTCCAGCAATTCCTTGATTGCCTCAGCACCCATGCCTGCGCGGAATTCGTCACCGTAAAGCTCACGTGCCTCGGCGTACTGCTTCTCGGAGAGAACCGTACCGCGCTCAAGCGGCGTGTTGCCGGGATCGAGCACAACGTTCTCCGCGAAGTAGAGCACCTGCTCCAGAGCCTTCGGGGACATATCCAATACAAGTGCCATACGGGACGGCACGGCTTTGAAATACCAGATATGGGAAACGGGAGCCGCCAGCTCAACATGTCCCATTCTCTCGCGGCGAACCTTTTTGGTGGTTACGTCAACACCGCATTTTTCGCAACGGATGATCTCCTTGCTGTGCGAGTTCTTATACTTGCCGCACATACAAGCTCCGTCCTTGGTCGGGCCAAAGATACGCTCGCAGAACAATCCGCCGATCTCGGCTTTGAGGGTTCTGTAGTTGATCGTTTCGGGCTTGGATACCTCGCCGTACGACCATTCACGAATCATATCCGGCGATGCCAGACCGATTTTAATAGAATAAAATTCGTTACGCTCCACAGTTTTAACCATGAATCCTTTCCAATTTATTCGTTATCATCCTCGTCGGAGAAGTCCAAACCGTAGTCCTCTTCTTCCTCGGAGTCCTCGTAGTATTCTTCGTCTTCGTCCTCGTCGTCGATCGCGTTGCCGTCCTCATCCTCAAACAGGAAGGACTTGCGCAGATCCCCATCATCCACACTGTGGCTGAGAACGTCATCAATTGCGGAAGCATCTGCACGGCTCAGCGGCGAAGACTCCTCCTCGCGGCAAAGCTCGGAAAGCTCCATGTCGTTTCCGTCTCGGTCCTGAACGCGCACGTCAAGAGCCAGCGACTGCAGCTCCTTGACCAGCACCTTGAAGGATTCGGGAATGCCAGGAGTGGGGATATTCTGACCCTTGATGATCGCCTCGTAAGCGCGGCGGCGTCCGTTGATATCGTCCGACTTCACAGTCAGGATCTCCTGCAACGTATATGCGGCGCCGTATGCCTCGAGTGCCCAAACCTCCATTTCTCCGAAACGCTGACCGCCGAACTGCGCTTTACCGCCCAGAGGCTGCTGCGTTACAAGAGAGTACGGACCGTTGGAACGTGCGTGGATCTTATCGTCAACCAGATGGTGCAGCTTCAGATAGTACATGATACCAACGGTTACGGGGTTGTCAAAGGGCTCACCGGTACGGCCATCGTAGAGAATGGTCTTACCGTCCATCACCTTCAAGCGCTTTTCGGCGCGAAGCTGATTCATGAACGCCTCGTTTGCGCGCTCCTCCATCGAAAGCGTGCGCAATACCTTTTCGCCCGTCTCCTCGTCGGTCGTTTCCTCATAAAGATCCTTGCCCTCGGGATTTTCAAGCGGGAACAGATCTCTCTGCATGCCTGCCGCCTTGAGGCACTCGAGAATGTCCTTCTCGTTCGCGCCGTCAAATACGGGGGTCATGATCTTCCATCCAAGCTTTCTTGCGGCGATACCGAGGTGAACCTCAAGCACCTGACCGATGTTCATACGCGAAGGTACGCCCAGAGGGTTGAGTACGATATCAAGCGGGGTTCCGTCGGGAAGGAACGGCATATCCTCAGGCGGCAGGATGCGGGATACGACACCCTTGTTACCGTGGCGGCCTGCCATCTTATCTCCGACCGAGATCTTACGCTTTTGCGCGATATAAACCTTAACGACCTTATTGACACCGGTGGGAAGCTCATCGCCCTGCTCATGCGAGAAGACGCGAACGTCCACAACGATTCCCGCTTCACCGTGTGCCAGACGCAAGGAGGTGTCACGCACCTCACGCGACTTCTCACCGAAGATCGCGCGCAAAAGTCTTTCCTCCGCGGTCAGCTCGGTCTCGCCCTTGGGCGTGATCTTACCAACCAGAATGTCGCCCGAGCGAACCTCGGTACCCTTCTTAACGATACCCTCGGCGTTCAGGTCGCGCAGCGCGTCCTCGCCCACGTTCGGGATCTCGCGGGTAATTTCCTCCGGCCCGAGCTTGGTGTCTCTTGCCTCGTGCGTATATTCCTCGATGTGCAACGACGTGTACACGTCATCGCGAACCAGACGCTCGTTGAGGAGAACGGCGTCCTCGTAGTTATAGCCTTCCCAGGTCATGAAGCCGATGAGCGCGTTCTTACCCAACGAAACCTCACCCTTGGAGGTTGCAGGTCCGTCCGCGATCACCTGTCCCGCTTCCACGTATTCGCCCTTCTTTACGATCGGACGCTGATTGAAGCAGGTGCCCTGGTTGGTTCTCTTGAACTTAATGAGATTGTAAACGTCCTTGATCCCGCCCTCGCAAGCGATTACGATGCGGTCAGCCTGTACGCGTTCTACAACGCCGGCTCTCTGCGCGATCACAAGAACGCCCGAGTCGATTGCCGCCTTGTACTCCATACCCGTACCAACGATCGGCGAATCGGTCACCATCAGCGGCACAGCCTGCTTCTGCATGTTCGAACCCATGAGCGCACGGGTGTTGTCGTCGTTTTCCAGGAAGGGGATCATTGCGGTTGCAACCGAAACCAGCATCTTCGGTGCAACGTCCATATAGTCGACCAGCGAAGCGTCTGCTTCCACGATCTCGGATTTATCGCGCGCGGTGACCTTCTGATTGATGAAATAGCCTTCCTCGTCGAGCGGCTCGTTTGCCTGCGCAACGATATAGCGGTCCTCAATGTCAGCGGTCATATATTCCACCTCGTCGGTTACGAGATGCTTCACGTTGCCGTCCGCATCGGTGATATGCTTCACCTTGCGGTAGGGAGCCTCGATAAAGCCGTATTCCGAAATGCGCGCGTAGGTGGTGAGATAGGAGATCAGACCGATGTTCGGTCCTTCAGGCGTCTCGATCGGGCACATACGGCCGTACTGCGTGTAGTGAACGTCACGCACGTCGAAGGACGCGCGGTCACGGGAAAGACCGCCGGGACCGAGCGCCGAAAGACGGCGCTTGTGCGTCAGCTCGGCAAGCGGGTTGTTCTGATCCATGAACTGCGAGAGCTGGCTGGAGCCAAAGAACTCGCGGATTGCCGTGGTAACGGGGCGGATATTGATCAGCGCCTGAACGGTCAGCTTTTCGTTATCCTGTGTGGTCATGCGCTCCTTGATGATCTTATCCATACGGGTAAAGCCGATGCGGAGCTGATTCTGGAGCTGTTCGCCAACCGAACGGATACGGCGGTTGCCCAGATGGTCGATATCATCCACACTGCCCACGTCGTGGGTCAGGTTCAGCAGATAGTTTACAGACGCGAAGATATCGTCTACCGTGATATGCTTGGGGCAGAGATCAGCAATTCTCTCCTTTGCCATTGCACGGATCGCGTCAACGTCGCCCTCGCAAGCCTCCATGATCTCAAGCAGAACGGGAATGCGCGCCTTTTCGCGCACGCCGCAATCCTTCAGATCAAATCCGAGCAGGCATTCGGGCTCAACCGTGTTGTTGCCCATCACCTTGATCACGTCGCCGTTATCCAGCGAGATCTTGACCTCGTTGATGCAAGCAGCCTCGATTGCCTTTGCCAGCTCGCGCGTGATCACCTCTCCCGCTGTCAGAACGACCTCACCCGTGATCGGGCTTACGGCGTCCTCTGCGAGACGGTGGTTGACGATACGGCTGCGGATCGACATTTTCTTATCATATTTATAACGTCCGACGGGAGCGATGTCGTAGCGCTTTGCGTCGAAGAAGTAGTTATGCAGCAGAGTGCGTGCAGCCTCCTCAATGGGGGGCTCGCCGGGACGGAGCTTTTTATAGATCTCCTTGAGCGATTCCACACCAACGGTGGAACGGTTCATTTCGGCAAGCTGCTCGGATTCGTCGCGATCGAGGGTGAGCGTCAGATGCTCGTCCTCACCGAACATTGCATAGATATCCTCACGGCTCTCCACACCAAGGGCACGGAGCAGCATTGTCAGAGGCAGCTTGCGGTTTTTATCGATGCGCACGTACATAACGCCGGTCGCGTCGATCTCATATTCAAGCCATGCGCCGCGATAAGGAATGACCGTGGTTGCGTAGGTCTTCTTACCCGCCTTATCAATTTCGGAAGCATAGTACATACCCGGAGAACGAATGATCTGCGAAACGATCACGCGCTCCGCACCGTTGATTACAAAGGTTCCGTTTTCGGTCATCAACGGGAAATCTCCCATAAAGATGTCCGCCTGCTTCACCTCACCCGTTTGCTTATTGGTCAAACGAACATTCACCTTGAGCGGTGCGGCATAGTTGACGTCGCGCTCCTTGCATTCCTCAACGGGATACTTCGGATGCTGATCGTCCAGTGTATAGGAGATGAACTCAATCACCAAATTTCCCGAATAGTCGGTAATCGGCGAGGCATCGCGCAGGACCTCCATCAGTCCCTCTTCCTTAAACCATTCGTAGGACTTGGTTTGAATTTCAACCAGATTCGGCAGAGGATAATCAAAGCGCGATCTGGAGAAACTCTTTCTGATGATGTTCTGTCCAAGCTTCTGATCTTTTACATGGATCATTAAATCAATCACTCCATTCAAAATATTGGTAACGCTCCGGAAGCTTCTCAAGTACCGCCGCGGATTCTGTGTCCATGCGGCTTTTGTGCAAATTGCTGCTGTCCAATTTGTCGCTTTTTGACAGAGAGCCCGCAGTACGAGCGATTATAATGCAGTTTACTATTTTAGCATATCTTTTGCGATTTGTCAAGCCTTTTTTCCATTTTTTATAAAAAAAATCTTACTTTTCTTTTTCAAAATCACTTTTTCATTTCCCTTTTTTGTTGACTTTGGCAAAAGACTGTGTTATAATATTAAGAAATAGGTAGAAACCCGATTTTGAAAGGATAGGATTGACATGAATTTTTCCAAATTGGACCAATATCTTGCAAAGCTCCCCGCCTGCGGGATCCCCGGTTGCGCGCTCGCAATCTCCTATAAGGGTAAGATCGTATATCGCGGCAACGCGGGCTATGCCGACTTTGACCTGACGCATCGGGTTTCCTACGACGATATTTACTACGTGTTCTCGATCTCAAAAATCACCACCTGCGTTGCCGCCATGCGGCTTGTCGAGCAGGGTGTGATCGGCTTGGACGATCCCGTTTCCAAGTATCTGCCCGCTTACACCTATCTCAACGTAAAAAACGCGAAAGGAAAGCCCGAGCCCGCGCAGACCGTGATGACCGTACGTCATCTTTTCTCGATGACGGGCGGACTGAACTACGATCTCGCGGCGCAACCGCTCATGCGGGAGAAACAAAACCCGCATGCGGGAACCGTTTCTTTTCCTCCGCGC
>SVTW01000031.1 GCA_015063585.1 Oscillospiraceae bacterium | reverse complement strand
GATAACGGCGGACTGGTGAGCAGCCTGTTCGTGTCGCTCGGATTGCCGAAGCTCACCTTTATCGGAACCGACGGTGCCGTGATCTTGGGTATGATCTACGATTTTCTCCCTTACATGGTCCTGCCGATCTATACCTCGATGACCAAGCTTGACAGACGCTATCTGGAGGCTGCCGCCGATCTCGGCTGCAATAACCGCCAAACGCTTCTCCGCGTGATCCTGCCCCTGACTATGCCGGGCGTGATCTCGGGGGTTACGATGGTATTCGTGCCTTCCATCAGCACCTTCTACATCTCCCAAAAGCTTGGCGGCGGTTCCTTTGATCTCATCGGTGACACCATTGAGCGGCAGTTCAAAAATGCCGTTACCTATCACACGGGTGCGGCGATCTCCTTGGTAATGATGATTCTGATCCTGATCTCCATCGCGGTGATGAACCGATTCTCGGATAGCGGGGAGGATATTGTCGTATGAAATTTCTTTCAAAATGCTATATTGGATTGATCTTTCTGATCCTCTACGCGCCGATCCTGGTGGTGATCCTGTTTTCCTTCAACGCGTCGGGGAGCCTGAGCCATTTTTCGGGCTTTTCCACCTATTGGTACACCGAGCTGTTCCGCGACGGAGAGGCATTGGAGGCACTGAAAAACTCGCTCCTGCTCGCAACGCTGTCGTCCTTGCTTGCCACGCTGATCGGAACACTTGCCGCGTTCAACATTTCCCGCGCGCGCAGTAAATATTATCGCCGTGCGGTGGAAAGCGTGTCGAATATACCGATGATGAACCCCGATATCGTAACGGGTGTTTCGATGATGCTGCTGTTTGTTGGAGTTGGCACCATTCTTGGGTTGACCGATATGCTCGGCTTTTGGACGATGCTGATCGCGCACACCACCTTCAACCTGCCCTACGTGATCCTGTCGGTTCTGCCGAAATTCCGTCAGATGGACAAAAATCTGACCGAGGCGGCGTTGGATCTCGGTTGCACCCCCGCGCAAACCTTTTTGCGTGTGGAAATGCCTTGTATTTTGCCGGGTATCGTATCGGGTCTGATGATGAGCTTCACGCTCTCGCTGGACGACTTTGTAATCAGCCATTTCGTATCGTCTCCCGATTTTAAGACACTTCCGCTCTATATCTACAACCAGACCGCGCATGAGGTAAAGTTTAGCATGTATGCGCTCTGCACGCTTCTGATCGTTGTGATCCTCGCGCTCCTGATCGCGGTCAACTTCGCGGGCTCGGCGGGCGAGAGCCGCACGGCGCGTAAGCCGAAAAGAACGGTGGGGGTGAATAAGAGATGAAAAAAGCACTGATACCGTTTCTGCTTTTGATCCTCCTGCTTGCCGTTTCGTGTGCGGCGCTCTCCTCTTGTCAATCGGAGGGGAACAGCGTGACGCTCTACGTTTACAATTGGGGAGAGTATATTTCCGACGGCTCGGAGGATTCGCTTGACGTCAATGCCGCGTTTGAAGACTATTGCCGTGAAACGCTGGGCATGAACGTAACCGTGAATTATTCGACCTTTTCGAGCAATGAGGACATGTATGCCAAGATCAGCAGCGGATCCGCAAGCTACGACGTGATCATTCCGTCGGATTACATGATCCAGCGCATGGTGGCGGAGGATCTTTTGGCACCGCTTGATCTGTCCAAGATCCCCAACTATGCGGATATCGCACCCGAGTTCAAGGGCGAGAACGTTTATTATGAGGACGATGACCCCGCAACCACTTACTCGGTGCCGTATTTTTACGGAATGATCGGCATCATTCACAACACGTCGATCGTGTCCGAGGAGGACACCGAGATCGGAAGCTGGGCATTGATGTGGGACGAGGAATATCGCGGCGATATCCTGCAATTCAACAACAGCCGTGACGCGTTTGGAACCGCGCTCTACTATCTCGGCTATGACGTTAACGAGGCGACCGATGCCGAGTGGCGCGAGGCGCTGGAGCTGCTCAAGGAGCAAAAGGCCGTTGTGCAGGGCTACGTGATGGACGAGATCTTCAACAAAATGAAGAGCGGCTCGGCGGCGATCGCGGCATACTACGCGGGCGATTACCTGACCATGTATGAGGATAACAATGACCTTTCCTTCTTCTATCCGCAGGAGGGAACCAACTTTTACATCGACGCGATGTGTATTCCGAAAAACTCCAAAAAATTCGATCTGGCATCGGAATATATCAATTTTATGTGCAGTGAAGAGGTTGCGGTGGCAAATGCCGAATACACCTATTACGCGTCTCCGTTGACAACCGTGATTGAAAATGCGGACTATCAGGAATACATGGCAGAGGTGCATCCCGACGCAATGGAGATCCTATATGGCGAGAAGGCATCGTCGGTTCCCACACAGGCATATCTGAACCTTACCCCAGACCGACTGAGCATGCTCAACGGTCTTTGGGAAGAGTTGAAGGTTGAGAGCAGCATTGGAGCGGGAATTTACGTTGGCTGCGGTGTGATCCTTGCCGCACTAACGGTTCTGGTTGTCTATCAGGTGTTGAAAAAACGCCGTTGGGCAAAGCTTTATGATTAAATCGAATAAGGGGCGGTCTCAAATTGCAAATTTGAGACCGCCCCTTGCTGTTATTTTTCTGTAACGGTGGGGAGAAGTTCTTTTGTTTTGAAAAAGTCTGCTAAAACCGCGGCGGCTTTTTGATGTCCCTTGGTATTCGGGTGACTTGCCACACCTTGTGTGTTGAGGGGGAGCTTTTTCGAATAGTAGCCTGCCGCCTCACCGCCAAGCTCTGCCAATACCTCGTCTGCCCAGATGTCGCAATAGCCGTCGTTGTAGCCACGCATCATGCCGTACACCCAAATGATCTTCACGTCCGCACCGTGGATTGCGCGAATTTCTTGGATCAATTGTTTCGCGGCGGCTTTATAGTCGTCCTCCATTGCGGCGGTCATACTGCCTTTGTCATTGGTGTTGAGGTTGATCACAACCGCGTCCGCCTGTCGTGTGGGGGTGTATTTTTCGGTCTTGCTGCGATAGTAATTGAGGTAGGAATACGCCTTTAGCATGGTCAGCCCATTGTGGCGTCCGGTGCTTTTGAGCAATCCGATGCCCGAGATTGACACGATGGAGTAGTCCACCTGCATCTGCTCGGCAAAAAGGTAGGCATAGGAGCCGAAGGCGTTGGGCTCGTTTTCAACCATGGAGCCAACACCGCAGGTGATCGAATCGCCGATGATCTCCACCAGATAGGGGGCGTTCGCGGGCGGTGCGAGCAGATCGCCTGTCATTTCAATCGAATCGATTGAGCAGAGTATACCGTTGTTGGAGGATTCTACCGCCGATTGCTTGAGAAGTCGAATGGAATGCTCGCCTTTTTGAAGATCCCCCGCAACGCGGTACGAGCGTGTTCCGCTTGAAACCGACACGGTAACGGGATTTTTGTCATCTACGAAAACTTTAAATTTGCATGCAAGGGAAGAGGAAATGGTAATACGGATCTCGCCATGGCAGCGCGCGTTGAAGGCAATGCCCGAACCTGTCCAATCGGCGGTGATCCCCTTGTCGGTCTTCGTGCTTCTGCCAATGACCTTGATCTGATCGGAACAGGTCAGCGTAGAGTAGGTGTGTGTTTCATACAGGTATCCGTCGTCGGTTTCACTTTCCTCTGTGGGTTGCTCATCGCTGCTGTCCTCGGATTTTTGCGTATCGGTTGTATCGGTAGAATCGGAGGCGCTTTCGGAGTCGGAGGTGTCTGTGGGCGGGGTTGCGTCATCACAGCCAAACAGCGGAAGTGCGAGGAGCAGAAGGGTCAGGGCAAGGCAAAGCAGTTGAAGTGTTCTTTTTTTCATATTGGAGCTCCTTCCTCTTTTGTAAATTGGTCGGCAAACGCGGTTGCCAAGCGGTCGCAACGTTCGTTATAGGGGTGCCCGTCGTGTCCTTTTACCCATACGAGGGAGACCTTATGCCGTTCCAAAAGTTGGAGCAGGTGTTCCCAAAGGTCGGAGTTGAGGGCGGGGGAGCGGTCACTTTTTTTCCATCCATTTGCGCGCCACGAGACCGCCCAACCGCGTGAAATGCCGTCAACGAGATATTTTGAGTCGGACGTGAGCGTTACCTCGCAGGGCTCGCGCAGGGCAGCGAGTGCTTCAATTGCGGCGGTCAACTCCATGCGGTTGTTTGTGGTGGGATTCTCTCCGCCGGAGAGCTCCTTTTCCACTCCCGCGTAAACCAAAACCGCTCCCCAGCCACCCGGACCGGGGTTTCCGCGGCAGGCGCCGTCGGTGTAGATATCAACGTGCTTCATACATTGAACAGGTCCTTTCGGAATACAAAAATAACAGCGTTCGAATACATACTATTATTTTACCATCTTTTATTTGTATTTTCAAGACCTTTTACAAATTTTTTGCGGGCTGTCTGGGCCGAGTGCCAAAATGTTCTGCACCACATGAGACAGCCCGCCGCGTTGTTGCCAAGGGGATTTTTTAGCCTTTGTCTCCGGAATCAAAGGGAATATAGGGCGCCGGTGCGGGGGTGTTTTTATCAAACAAGGGGACGAACTCCAAATAATCGGGGATCTCGTATTCGTCCTTATAAGGTGTGTAAGGACTGTTTGCGAGCATTTCCTGATTTTCCGCCTCGGTGAGAGGCACCTTTTCACCGTCCACAACTTTATAATAGAGAAGTGTTCCCGTGCTTTCATCGTAGCCGTCGCAGCCGTGCTCCTCCAACAAGATCAGCTCGCCTCCGCCGTTTGCCACTTGGTAGACGCACGAATGAAAGTATGCCGCGCCGCTACTCCCGTGTACACGCAAAAGTCCGTTGGGGTCGATCCAACAAGAGTAACGTGCGCGATAACCGCCGAGCAACACAGGCTTGCCGTCCGCCATGGAGAAGACCGCCAGCACGCGGTGGTTATATTGGCGCAGGATCAGCTCGTCAATGCCGTCGTTATTCAGGTCTGTGACGGTGTAACCGTATTGGTAGAAGTGATCGTCCTGAATGTCGTGGGAAAGGACCGCGTTCAATACGGTTGTATACCATTCTTTTGCCGTTTCGTTTGGAATTTCAAAGAGACTGTCGTAGTCAAGGATACCGCTCTTTCCCCAGGTGGAATAGTAGAAAAGCGGAGTGGTCTCCACCATCTTTTGGTACATGTGAATGATCGAATCATAGCTTGCAAAGTCCGCGGAGATCTTCTCATCGGGAATGTAGGTCTCCTGTTCGAGCGGAATGCGGCTGTAGGTCAGCCTGCTTTCCTCACCCGCAAGGTAGGAGAGCAAAATTGCTTTGCCGTTCTCGCACAGCTCCATGCTTTTGATCGGTGATTCGGAGGCGGGATCCACCGATGCAAAATCAAATTCGTAGGTCTTATGGTTCGGTGACGGATCAAAGATCGGTTTGATATTCAAAAGATTCTTTTTGAGTATGCTTTGAGAGGAAAATACAACAAGCTCGCCAAATATCGCTTCTACGTTATTGTAGATTTGGGAGAGGCGGTTGGTGTCGGAATCGTAAAATCGATGCAGAAGAGTGCTGTTCCCCGTGCCAAAACTTACCGTAATATCAAGGATCGATTGCTCGATCACCGCAATTTTGAGCGGACGTTGTGTGCGACCGCAGAGAACCGTGTTGCCGTTTGTATCGAAAACGTGATAGTAAAAATAGAAGTCTCCACTGCCGCGCCATATGCGGTAGCAGGTGCCGATTTCTATCAGTTCGGCATTCGCGGGGATATCCGATGGCAAAATGGATTCTACCGTATTGTCCCACAGCTCGCTGTTTTCAAGGATCATCGGGTATCGGACCGCGCGTTCGGAGTCGGTTTGATCCTCGTATGCCAAAAGCTCCTCGTGCGTGGCGGGATTCTGATTGATATAACAGGAAAAAAGGTTGGTGTTTTCTTTGTCGTGCTCCACGCGCGTCAGTTCGCGGTTGACCATGCTTTTGCCAACAAAGCAGAGCTTATTGGATCCGTAGGTCAAGCCTGCGTTGGCAGTCCAATGATAGACACCGTTTTCCCGAAGATGATACATGCCTCGAAAGGTAAAATCATAGGCGTAAACGCATCCCTCATAGGCATGTAAGACAATGCTGTCATCGCCGTCGGTAACCACAACCGCCATGTCCGCGCCGTCGCCCTCCGCCTCAACCACCGAAAAATAGAGCTTGGATGCTTCGGAAAGCTGCGTTTGGAAATACGGAAACCGACAGTCCTCCAGATACATTTCTTGCGACGTGCCGACGTGGTAGAGCAACCTTGTTCCGTTTAAAACCGATTTGTACAGATAAGACAGCTCCGCAAAGGCTGCCATGCCTTCCTCATACGTACCAAACTTTACGTCGGAGTCTGTCATAGGCTCGTCGAGCAGACTTTCTTCCGTATCGGAAGTATTTTCAAACGAGCTCTCACCCTCGTCTTTTGAGAGGGGAAAGCAGGCGGTTGCATGGGTTAAAATCAAAGCGGACAAAAGCCAGGCGAACAGGCGTTTTTTCATAGGGAGCTTCCTTTCTTTCACGGTTCATTTAAGGTCAGTATAGCATATAAAAAAAGGCTTGTCAATAGGGTGGGGAGAAGATTTTTCACAGCGTTGTTTTTTGCCCTCAAGTGGTGGATCTTACCCTGAAATCGGTCAAAATCAAATGCGTCGGGGGCGGCATTTTTGCCCCCTAACCACGAATTTTAAGACAAGTGGGAAAAGGCAAGGCTGTGCGACGCGTAAGAGGCTTGCTTGTGCGTTCCGTCTGTCACGGAGGGCTTTTTTTGTGCGGACCGAGTGGATTTTTGGATCATAGAAGCTCTGTTACGCAAAAAAAAATAATATTTTTTTATAAAATCACTTGATTAATTGTTAACTTTTGTTTATAATAGTAAGCGGAGATGCAGAAAAAGACGATTTGTGTCGGCTGATACGCTGCATTGCAGAAAGGAAAAATTATATGACGGACGAAAAGACCCTGACAAATGCCACCGAGACCGAGGTGCCTGCCGACGAAAAGGAAAGCACGCCCGATCCCGCGCAAACAAACGCCGAGCCCGAAACGCCCGCGAAAAAGAAGCGTCGCCGTCGCTTTGGCGACCGCTCCGACGGCAGAAAGCTGCGCACCATCAACCCAATGAATAAGTTCATGCCCTACGTGATGCCGATGCGCTGCGATGCCTGCAACACCTATGCCGATATGTTTGACGTGACCAAAACCGATAAATTCTGCCGCGAAAAGGTAAAGGCGGGCATGACGAATTTCGGATTTTTGCACGTGATGATCGCGGCTTATCTGCGCGCGATCTCTCAGCGTCCCGGCATCAACCGCTTTGTCAGCGGACAAAAGATCTTTGCGAGAAATGACATTCAGATCGTTATGACGATCAAAAAGACGCTGTCGCTCGATTCTCCCGATACCTGCATCAAGGTGCGCTTCAACGCCGACGATACGGTGGACGAGGTGTATGAAAAATTTAACAAGGCTGTAACCGACGTGCAGAATCAGCCCGAGGACAAAACCTCCTTTGATAAGCTGAACAAGGTACTCTCGCTCATTCCGGGTCTGTTTTGCCGTTGGACTGTAAAGCTTTTGAATTTCCTGGACTATTTCGGCTTGCTTCCCAAGTCACTTCTTTGGCTCAGCCCCTTCCACGGCAGTATGATCATCACGAGTATGGGATCGCTCGGTATTCGCCCAATCTACCACCACATCTACAACTTTGGAAACCTGCCTGTTTTCCTTGCCTACGGCGGAAGACGCAGCGTGGTGACCTGTGACCGCGACGGACGCGCGAGCACCAAAAAGTACATCGAGCTCAAGGCTGTAACCGACGAGCGTATCTGCGACGGCTACTATTACGCATCCGCGTTCAAGATCGTGAAGCGTTGCGTGGAGAATCCTGAGCTGCTTGATAAAAAGCCCGATCAGGTGATCGAGGATATTGACTGACGATCCGAACCCATCCGGAGTGGGTGAAACGATTGCGGAGACGCGTTCGTTTCACCCATTCTTTTTATTTTCACGCGGCTGTCACCAAAAAATCATAAAAAATTATTAAAATATATATGGAAGTGTTTACAAAAAGAAAAAAATGTGTTATACTGTTATAATAGGGTAGGTATGCAATGTTCGGAGCAGGCATTTCCGATCCGAGAAAAAGAAACATGCGATTTCGAATTCGATAGAAGGAGATTTGACATATGCAAAAAAAGAAGAAGTCGGCTTTTCGCACGGACCTGCGTCCGCCGTTGATCGCTTTGGCGATCATTGGCTTGGTTTTATTGGCGGCGTTTACCGTGATCGTGTTTTTTGTTGAGCGAGAGGAGCTCCCGCTGTACGGTGCCGCGCTCTGTGGCTTGTATTTGGTTGTGATAGGGGCAATTCTGCCGCCTTATCTGCTTCGCTTCCGTCGGATCACACGCGCAAACGATGCCGCCGATCTGATGTCAACCGAGATCAGCGACATGTTCCGCTATGTGGTTGACATTCCGTATGCCATCATCAGCGAGGACGGTGTTGTTAAGGTGGTCAGCGGTGCGTTGCAGGATATTTTGCAGCTTCGTTCTCCCGTGTGCAATCTGCCGCTGACACAGTTTTGCACGGTTCCCATGAAGGAGATCATCGCCTACGCGCAAAACGGCGAGCAGGTGCGCGATATCACGGTGAATGAGGACGGCGTTCCGATCGACCGTACAAAACCGATGGTGACCGAGCTTGACGGCAAGAAATACGAATTGCGCTGTTATATCATGCGTTCACGGGGAAAGGACTATTACTTTGTTGTATTCAACGACGTTACCGAGCTGACCGCGATCAAACGCACGCAATACGAAACCGAACCCGTTGTGGCGTATATTGTAATCGACAGCCTGCAGGAGCTTGCGCAGTATATCCGCGTCAGCTACCGAACGGCAGTGAATGAAATTGAGAATAAGCTCAAGGAGTGGGCGGCAAGCTTTGGCGGCATGCTGCGTGAATACGAGCGGGAAAAATATATTTTGGTGTTTACAAGAGCCGCGCTCGATAAGTGCATCAAAAATAAATTCCGCATCCTCGATACGATCCGCGGGATCCAGCTTGGGGATAACAGCTTTCCCGTAACCGTTTCGATCGGTGTTGGCGCGATCGAGGGAAGCTTTGAGGACAAGGCGAGAGCCGCGAGCGACGCGCTCGACATCGCGCTTCAAAAGGGCGGCGACCAGGCGGCAGTCAACGACGGAAAGTCGGTGACCCCCTACGGCGGTCGCGTGAACACCATGTACGGCTCCACCACCATTACCTCGCGTGTCAATTCCACCCACCTCTGCAAGCTCTTCCGCGAGGCCGGCAACGTGCTGATCATGGGACACCGTTCCCCCGATTACGATTCGATCGGCTCCTGCGTGGGTCTTGCACGGCTTGCCATCAGCGCGCGCGGCGGCGATGCCTCTCGCATTCGCGTTGTTGTCAACCGCGATCACGTGAATTTCCGCATTTGCTACGATATGCTGGCGCATCTGCCCGAATATCGCTCCATGTTTATCAGCGGCGACACCGCGCTTGATGCGGTGCGTTCGGATACGCTTCTTGTAATGAGTGACGTAAACAACGTCTACAACACCGAAACGCCGCGTCTGCTCAAGTGCGTGAAAAACATTGTGATCGTTGACCACCACCGCAGACAGGATCAGCTCTACGAATTCAAGCCGCTCATGACCTATATCCGTCCTTCCGTGGCGGCGGCGAGCGAGCTTGTGAGCGAAATGCTCGAATACAGCCCGCACCGCGACGCGCTTCTCAAGGAGGAGGCGAATCTGATGCTGGCGGGATTGATGCTTGATACCAAGAACTTTACACAGGGAGCAGGTATGCAAACCTTCTCCGCGGTACATTACCTCTATGAGCGCGGCGCTCATGCCAATTCGGTGCGCGCGTTCTTCGCCGAAACCATGTCCAACCTGTTCACAGCATGCGATATTGATAGCCGCACGCGTACCTACCGTGATAAGATCGCGTTGACGTGGCTGAGTGTTGACCGTGCCGCAACCGAGGATGACAACATCGCGGTTGCCAAGGCGGCAGACAAGCTCATGACGATCGCGGGAATCGAGGCATCGTTTGCGATCCTGCGTGCCGACAACACAGTGGCTATCTCGGCTCGCTCACACGACAAGATCAACGTGCAGATCATCATGCAGCGTCTTGGCGGCGGAGGGCATTACGATATGGCGGGTGCGCGCCTCAATGATACAACGCTTGAGGAGGCGTGCCGCAAGCTGAAGGACGTGCTTGACGATTATTTGGATAACGAATACGAAACCGAAAAGGGAATGAAGCGATAAGCTTTGGTATTCCCGACTACAGAAACAGAGAGAAACGGAGAAAAAGACAATGAAGGTTATTTTACTTGCAGACGTTAAGGGACAGGGAAAGAAGAACGACGTGATCGAGGTATCCGACGGATACGGAAAGAACTTTCTGATTCCCCGCAAGCTCGCGAAGATTGCCGACGCGCAGTCGCTCAACGACGTGAAGGTGAAGGAAGCGGCAAGAGTTTACCGCATTGAAACCGAGAAAAAGGAAGCACAGGCACTCGCCGAAAAGCTCAAGGGCATTCTGGTTAAGATCCCTGCCTCCTCGGGCGCTGACGGACGGCTTTACGGGTCGATCACGTCCAAAGATATTGTGGAAAAGCTGCAGGCGGATTTTTCGATCGCAATTGATAAAAGAAAGCTCGTGATGGGCGATCCGATCAAGGCATACGGAAAATATGAGGTGGAGGTCAAGCTCTATCCCGAGGTGAGCGGCAAGATCTTCGTGCTGGTTTGTGAGAAGTAAGCCATGCAGGAGGAATTGATCCGGCGACTGCCGTTTTCGATGCCCGCCGAGCAATCCCTGCTCGGATCGGTGCTGATTGATCCGGCATCGCTCAATGAGGTGGCAGATATCCTTGCGTATGAGGATTTTTATCTGTCCGAGCATAAGCAAATTTATCTTGCGATGCGCGAGCTTTTCCTCGCGAACAGCGAGATCGACGTAGTGACGCTGATCGACATGCTCGTCACGAAGGGGATTTATGACAAATCGGGCGGAGAGGATTATATCCGCACGCTGACCGAGGCGGTTCCCGACGCGTTGAATATTAAGGACTACGCGCGAATCGTAAAGGAAAAAAGTCTGCTGCGCCAGCTCATTGCCGCGTGCGGCGAAATTTCCGAGGCGGCGTATTCCGAGCAGGAATCGGTAACAGGCATTTTGGATCATGCCGAGTCCCTGATCTTCAATATTGCGCAGGGCCGCGATACCAAGAACTTCCGACATATTCGGGAAGTTTTGGGTGAAGTCTATAATCATCTGCATGAGCTCAACACCAACAAGGAGGCAACGCAGGGAACGCAAACGGGCTTCTCGGCACTTGACCGCGTGTTGGCGGGTATGGGAAAAAGCGACCTTGTTTTGGTCGGCGCGCGTCCGGGTATGGGTAAGACCTCCTTTGCGCTCAATATCGCAACCAATGTCGCGAAGCAGACCAAAAAAACGGTTTGTATTTTTTCGCTTGAAATGTCGGCGGAGCAGCTTGTCAACCGTGTGCTCTCCAGCGAGGCGCTTGTAAACAGCTACGCGCTCCGAACGGGCGAGCTTTCCCCCGAGGATTGGGAGCATCTTGCCGTTGCGTCGGGCGAGCTTGCAGGCTGCGATATTCTGATCGACGACACGCCGGGTATTACGGTAACCGCGATGAAGGCAAAGCTTCGCCGTGTGAAAAATCTCGGTCTGGTCGTGATCGACTATCTCGGTCTGATGCAGGGCGACGGGCACAAGGATAACCGCGTGCAAGAGGTTTCGGAGATTTCGCGCTCCCTTAAGATCATGGCAAAAGAGCTGATGGTTCCGGTGGTTTGCTGTGCACAGCTCTCGCGTGGACCCGAAAGCCGACAGGGCAACAAGCCCATGCTTTCCGACCTTCGAGATTCGGGTGCCATTGAGCAGGACGCCGATACGGTTATTTTTCTTTACAGAAGCGAATACTATAAAACCGACGAGGCAAATTCCAACGATACAAGTGTTGCCGAGATCATCATCGCGAAAAACCGACACGGTTCAACGGGATCGGTCAACATGGGTTGGAACGGACAGTTTACCAAATTCGTCACGATTGATAAGGAGCATGAGGCACCCTGATGGCAAAGCAACTGCTCACAGATCTCACCGCCTATCAGCCGCCCGCCGCTCTGGCAGGTCTGCCGTCGGACACAGCGGTTTTGCTGGCGTTTTCGGGCGGTATGGATTCCGGTGTTCTGCTTGCACTTCTTGCGGAGCAGGCAAAGCAGGACGGCTTTTCGCTCACTTTGGCACACGTCAATCATGGGATCCGGGGAGCGGATGCGATCCGCGATCGCGCATTTTGCTGTGAGATGGCAAAGGCATACGGCTTGGAGATCTGCGTTCTGGATGCCGACGTTCCCGCCATTGCCGCCGCGCGCGGGACGGGAATTGAGGAAACGGCAAGAGAGGTGCGCTACGCGTTTTTTGAGCGTGTGATGCGCGAACGCAAAATTCCGATCCTTGCAACCGCACACCATGCCGACGATCAACTGGAAACGGTTTTGTTCCGACTTTGCCGCGGGAGCGGATTGCGAGGACTGTGCGGGATCGCTCCCTGCCGTCGGTTTGGTGACGGGTATCTGGTGCGCCCCCTGCTCGCGGTAGCCAAGGCCGAGATCGATGCCTTTTGCAAGGCGCGGAGCTTGGCATATGTTACCGATGCGACCAACGCAGACCCAACCTATGCGCGCAATCGCATTCGTGCAGAGGTCATTCCGGTGTTGTCGTCCCTTTTTGATGCCCCTCAAAAACGCGTAGCGGAGCTGACAGACACTTTGCGGGCGGATGAGGCTTTTTTATCCGAGGCGGCTGAGCGGATCTATGCGGAAACGGTGGATGCGGAGCAACTTCCGTGCGCCGCATTGGTAAATCAGCCGTGCGCGATCCAAACACGCGTGTTGCGTTTATGGGCGCAAAAAAGCGCGGATATTCAGTTGGAGCGTATCCATTTGGATTCCCTGTCGGCAATGCTCGCGCCCGACTGCGAGGATACGGTTGAAACGGCGCTGCCGCGCGACCACATTGCCGTGCGGTGGTTTGGGAATTTACGGATCCTTTCACGTCTTCCCGCTGTTTTGCCGAGTGAGCCGATCCCGCTTACGTTTGGGCGCACGGTCCTTGGTGACTGCGAAATTACGGTGGAAAAACAACCCGATGAGAGAAAAGTTCACAATTTGTATACACAGACTTGTATAATTTCATCATCGGTATTTGATATAATAAAGAACAGTGCATATTGGCGTTCTTACCGAGAGGGAGACCGCATCCTGCAAGGAGGTATGCATAAAAAACTCCGCAAGCTTTGGAACACGGCATCGGTTCCGCCGCGCCTACGCGCCGCCTTGCCGATCTTGTGTGATGCGGAGGGCATTGTTTGGGCACCCTATGCGGGCATGCGCGATGGCATTTCTGCACAGGGGGGAGCCGTGGAGATCGTTGTAAAGATGTTTTCAAAATAAAAAGTGAAAAATGAAATAGAAAGAGAAGGACGGCTTATGTATTCATTTGAAAACGATATTCAGTATTTGCTTGCCGATGAAAAAAAGCTTGCCGAGATCTGTGACCGCTTGGCGCAGGAAATTACCGAGACCTACAAGGACTCGGGACGCGATCTTATTTTTGTAACCGTGCTCAAGGGATCGGTATTTTTTGCAACCGATCTGATCCGCCGCATTCCCATGAAATGTGAGCTTGAATTTATGAAGGTATCCTCTTACGGCGCAGGGACCTCTACATCCGGCTTCATTCAGGTACATCTGGATCTCAAACGCGATATCACGGGTGAGGACATTGTGATCATCGAGGATATCATCGATAGCGGAAAAACCCTTGAAAAGCTTTCGCATTTGCTTGCCGACCGCGGTGCGCACAGCGTTCGTTGCTGCACGCTGCTTGATAAGCCCGACCGCCGCGTGGTGGAGCTGAATGCCGATTTTGTTGGAATGGAGATTCCCGATGAATTTGTGGTTGGTTACGGATTGGACTATAACGAGAAATACCGTAATCTGCCCTATGTTGGTGTGCTGAAGCCCGAAATTTACAGTAAATAAAGAAACAAACAAAACATACGGAGGAACTACATGAAGAAACGCAGTGTTTGGCAGGACCTGTTGTATTACGGACTCTTTTTCGTGGTTATCATTTTGGTGGTTTCCATGATCTTTTCCAATCGATCGAAAGGGGAACCCATTGAGTCCTACGATCAGGTGCTGTCGCTGATCGAAAACGATCAGGTAACGAAAATCGTTATCACTGAGAAGAATGTGATGCATCTGCTTGTAACCGAAAACGGGGTAGAGAAGAGCTTCACCTATAAGCTTCGCAGCTTTGATATGGACGGCAATCTCGCGGCATTGATCGAGCAAAAGGTATCGGAGGGCGTGATCACGTATTATCAGCCCCAGCCCGCAACCGAGATCCCAATCTGGGTGTCGTGGCTACCTTTGATTTTGGTAATTGTCTTTGTCGTTGTACTGTATTTCATTTCTTTCAAGCAGATCAGCGGAAAGAATGGAAAAATCAACTCCTTTGGCAAGGCGCGCGTGAAGGTTCCGAGCGGAAGCGAAAAGAGCCGGGTGCTGTTCCGTGACGTGGCGGGTGCCGATGAGGAAAAGGCAGAGCTTGAGGAGATTGTGGATTTTTTGAAGGATCCCGCGAAATTTACCAAGCTTGGTGCAAAGATTCCGCACGGTGTGCTTTTGATGGGCCCTCCCGGTACGGGTAAGACCCTGCTTGCCAAGGCTGTTGCAGGCGAGGCAGGGGTTCCGTTCTATTCGATCTCGGGATCGGATTTTGTGGAAATGTACGTTGGTGTCGGTGCGTCGCGTGTGCGCGATCTCTTTGAAACCGCGAGAAAATCGCCCGCATCGATCATCTTTATCGACGAGATCGACGCCGTAGGACGCCACAGAGGCGCAGGCCTTGGCGGTGGACACGACGAGAGAGAGCAGACCCTTAACCAGCTCCTTGTGGAGATGGATGGTTTTGGCTCACATGATGGCATTATTGTAATGGCGGCAACCAACCGCCCCGATATCCTTGACCCCGCACTGCTTCGTCCGGGCCGCTTTGACCGTCAGATCACGGTCAACTATCCCGATATGAAGGGCAGAGAGGAGATCCTGAAGGTTCACGCGCGCAATAAACCGCTTGAATCGGATGTAGATTTCCGCCGTGTGGCGCAGTCCACGGTTGGATTCACGGGCGCGGATCTTGCAAACCTGCTCAATGAGGCGGCATTGCTGGCGGCGAAAAAGAACAAGACCCTGATCGGTATGGACGATATCGACGAGGCTTATATGAAGGCAATTCTCGGGCCGCAGAAAAAGGCGCGCGTGAGAACCGAGAAGGAAAACAAGCTGACCGCTTATCACGAGGCAGGTCACGCGGTGGTTTCGTATTTCTGCAAGGAGACCGACCCCGTCAAGCTGATCACCATTATTCCCGCGGGCAGAGCCGGCGGTGTAACGGTCAGCCGTCCGGAGGAGGATCGCCACTATGCAACCAAGGGTGAGATGGTGGACGACATCCGCATGTCACTTGGTGGACGTGTGGCAGAGGAATTGATCATGGACGATATTTCCACCGGTGCGTCGGGCGATATTCAGCAGGCAACCAAGATGGCGCGCAACATGGTCACGCAGTACGGTATGAGCGACAAACTCGGTACGGTGCTCTACGGTTCGGGTCACTCCGAGGTGTTCCTTGGCCGCGACTACGGATCGGGTAAGGATTATTCCGAGCAGACCGCCGCATTGATCGACACGGAGATCCAGCGTATTATCGGGGATTGCTATACAGACGCAAAAGCGATCCTTTCCGAGCATATTGATAAGCTGCATTTTGTAGCGGGCTATCTGCTCAAGCATGAAACGATGGACGGTGACCAATTTATTGCCGCAATGAAGGACGGCGCCACCGAAGAAGAGCTTGATGCCATTGCTGTCGAGAAGGCAGAGCGCAGCCGCCGCGACAATGAGGCAAGACGCGAGGCGCAAAAGCGCACCGAGGAGGAAGCTGCCGCTGAAAATGCGAACGCTGCCAACGCGAACAATGCCGAGGAGAACACCGATACCAACGGTGAGAATCCTACCGACGGCACGTCAAATCAATAAAATATGGAGGTGTCTCAAGTGCAATTGTGCACTTGTTCGACACCTCCACGTTTTTTTGCTTTGCGGCTAAACACCGCAATTTTCGACTGCTTTGCAGTCGAAAACCGCAAATTCCGCGCTACAAAAAAGCCTACCGTCGGCTTTTTTGAGCAGAGGCTGCGCCAATGACGCAGCCTCCTATATTCCGTATCAAAATTCTATTTTCACTCAGTCCTCGATGTCCTCAAAACGACCGATTCCGATCAACGAGTCAACGGGGAGCGAGAAGATCACCGCGCCGCCCTCTGTCTTTAAACCGGCCGCTTCGCGAATGGCTTCCATAATACCCGCCTTGTATTCATGTGTTGTGATAACAGCAATGGTATCGGTCTCCTGCTGGAAGGAGGTACCGATCAATTGCTCGGCTTGCTTGTTGTTGACACTGTGCGTATGGAATACGGTTGCGCCGGTTGCGCCCGCGGCACGGCTGCAATCAAGCACTTTTTCGGTGAAATTTTGGTTGACCACGGCAACGATCAATTCATGCATGGCATTACGCTCCTTTTCGGGGGTGTTTTTTTGAGTATCATTGGAATCATCACGCAAAGGCGTGGTGAGAATCGCATTGCTGATGATGCTGGAAATGCCGGAAAGCGGTACGGTGAATGCGATTCCGTTTCCGGGAAGGTAGAGCCGCAAGCGGCGGTTGATCGCGCGCAGGACGCGTGTTTCACAATAATTGGGGATCAGCGAGAAGACGATTCTTTTTTCAATCTCGTCAAGTCCGAGATAGGAAAGATAGTTGGATTGCGCGGTACCGTAGCCGATCCCCGAAAAATGCAGGGAAACACAGCATTCGTTGCATGCCTGTGTCAGCGCGATCTCCTCACCCTTGCGAATGATGCAGACCAATAGCTTGGCGCGCTTTTCCGATAGTCCTGTTTTCTTTGCCATCAGGAGTGTACCTCCTTCTTTGTTTTTGAGGTGGAGTCGGAAGAAAAGGAATCACTGTAATCCAGGAAGGTCTCGGTCTCGGAGGTGAAGCGGCTGATTGCACGCTTTGCTTTGATCTGATAGACCAGACCGCAAATCTGGATCGAGATAATTGGTGTAAGAGCTACAAAGGAAACACAACCGAATGCCTGTGTCATAATATTTCCGCCAACCGTGGAGCATGCGCCGATCGAAAGCGGAAGCACGAACGCGCTCATCATGACACCGCTCGCAACGCCACCCGAGTCAAAGGCGATACCCGTAAAGAAGCGAGGGACGAAAAGCGAGAGCCCGAGGGCAATGATATATCCGGGGATCAGGATCCAAAGAATCGAGATTCCCGTCAGGATTCTCAGCATCGAAAGTCCCAATGCCGCCGACACACCGATTGAGAGTGTGATGCGCATGGTTCCCGCCGAGATCGCGCCCGCGGTGATCTGCTCAACCTGCTTGTTCAAAACGTAAACCGCAGGCTCGGCATTGACAATGAAAAAGCCGATCAGCATGCTGATGGGAATGAGAATGTAGCCGTTTCCGAGTCCGGCGAGCGCTTGACCGATTGAAGCGCCTGCGGGGCGGAAGCCTTCGTTTGCACCCGTGAGGAAGATCACGAGTCCAACAAACGTGTAAACGATACCAACGCCGATTCGAATCAGCTTTTTGAGGCTGAAGGCGCGGGTAACAAGCTGGAACAGAAATGCAAATGCGATGGTGGGGAGGAGGGCAATGGCAACGTCCTTTGCGTGGGTTGCGAAGCTATGCAGGTAAAGCTGCATGCCCGAACGCGTGTTTTCCACGATCGGGATCATTTCGGACATATCGTAATCGCCGCCGTTGAGGCTGAAGCAGATGCCGAGGATCAGCACGGCAAGGATCGGACCGATGCTGCAAAGCGCGACAAGACCGAACGCGTCGTCATGGCCGTTCTTGCCCGAACGGATACCCGAAACACCGGCACCGATTGCCATGATGAAGGGAACCGTCATAGGACCCGTGGTAACTCCGCCCGAGTCAAAGGCGACCGACCAGAAGTTAGGCGAGATAAAAAGACAGAGCGCAAAAGCAATGATGTAGAAGATCATCAGAAGCAGAGCAAGGTTGATGCGAAACATGATCTTCAGCATGGCAATGGCGAGGAAGATTCCAACACCTACCGAAACCGTGAGAATGAGAACCATATTTTCCACTCCCGATACTTGATCGGCAAGAATTTGCAGGTCAGGCTCGGAAATTGTGACGAGAATACCAATAATAAAACTGATCCCCGCAATCAGCCAAAGCTTGCCGGATTTTGCAAGCGATGCACCGATCTTACTGCCCAAGGGTTGCATGGACATTTCGGCACCCATGGTAAAGATGGCAAGTCCCGCGATCAGGCAAAGCACCCCAAGCAGAAAGAGCATAAAGGTTCCGGTGTGCATGGGGGTCAGCGTAATGCTCAGAAGCAGCACGATCGCGCCGATCGGCAGGATCGAAGTGATCGATTCGTGAAGTTTGAGTTTGATCAGGTCTTTCAAGGTCGGTTTTATACCCCTTTCGAGTAGGATTGCAAAAAGAACGCCGAAAAGGAGTGTTCTTTCTTTACCTATTATATCATACTTTCGTATAAAAAGCCTGCTTTTTCAAAAAAAAGATAAAAAATAATTTGTTAACAATTTGTATATAGACTTTGAAGCGCTTTTGTTGTATAATAGGTATAAAGTAAAATCGGGGAGAATGGCTTTTTTATAAGTGTTCTTGCTTTTCCCCGATCGGTTTAGAAGAAAGGAGATGCATTTTTCTATGAAACCCGACGGCGCCGACCCTGTGCCTGACCGAACCACGCCTCCGGAACCGATTCAAATATAGGATGTTCATGACTTGTCAGCAAAAAAGGCTTCAAGTCTTGTTTTTGTGTCTGTGAATTATTCAAAAAACATTATGAATCGGAAAAGGAGATTTTTAGAAAGATGAGTACCGTTATATGGCAGATCGTGATCCAAGTTGTGCTGATCGCGCTCAACGCCTTCTTTGCCGCGTCGGAAATCGCGGTGATCTCGCTCAATGAGGTAAAGCTTCGCCGCCTTGCCGAATCGGGCGACAAAAAAGCACAAAAAATGTTACGTATGGTGGAGGAGCCCACGGGCTTTCTTTCCACAATTCAGGTTGGAATCACCCTTGCGGGCTTCCTCGGCTCGGCATTTGCTGCCGATAGCTTTTCGGAATATCTCGTAGATTGGTTGGTAAACACCTGCAAGATCACGGCGATCCCCGCATCGGTGCTCGACACCCTTTCGGTCATCGTGATCACCCTCATCCTATCATTCTTCACGTTGGTGCTCGGCGAGCTTGTTCCCAAGCGCGTCGCAATGCGGAACCCCGAGGCACTTGCGCGCCGTGTATGCGGTGTGATCTCAGGTATGTCCACGGTTCTCCGTCCCGTTGTGTGGTTGCTCTCGGCAAGCACAAACGGCATGCTTCGTCTTTTTGGGATCAACCCCAATGAGAGCAATGAGGAGGTATCCGAGGAGGATATCCTCGATCTTGTGGACGCGGTTGAGGAGCAGGGAGAGATCGACAACGATACCAAGGAAATGATCGAAAACGTGTTTGAATTTGATAACACGGCGATCTCGGATATCATGGTTCGTCGCTCGGATATGACGGTTTTGTACGAAACCGACAGCGTGGACGAGATCATTGATACGATGCTTGAGAGCGGCTTTTCACGCTTTCCCGTTTGCGGTGAGGATACCGACGACATCAAGGGTATCATTCTTGCGAAGGAATACCTCTTTGCGGCGAAACGCGACCCCGACTGTAAGCTTTCCGATCTGATCCAACAGGTCAAGTTCGTTCCCGATACGCTTCCCGCGAACCGTCTCTTCCGCGATATGCGTGAGAGCAAGGTCCATATGGCGATCGTGGTTGACGAATACGGTCAAACGGCGGGACTTGTTACGATGGAGGACCTTCTTGAGGAGATCGTTGGAAACATCTATGATGAGACCGATGCCCCCGAAAGCCCCGATATTGTGCAGATCGAGGAGAATCGCTGGTATATCGCGGGCGGAACGCCCGTTGGGGACGTTGAAGAAACGATTGGAATTACGTTGCGAGACGAGGAAGCCTCTTTTGATACCTTTGGCGGATTTGTGATCGCAAACCTCGGATATATTCCGCAGGACGGTGAAACTCCAACTGTTATCTATCAGAATCTGACGGTTCGTGTAACGCAGCTCACGGAAAAAAGAATTGAAATGACCGAGGTGGAGTTGGCTTTGCGCGATGAAGACGAGGCAACCGCCGCTTTGGCAGACAACGACAACGGAACCGACGCGCGCGTTTAACGTGCGGTTCAGAATATCAAAACAAAAAACAAAGGAAGTGCAGACAAATGGAAGAATTGAGTTTTTTGTACAGCAGCTTTGAATGGCTGATTGATAATGACGGTTGGAAAAACCTGCTTATGTGGTTGATTGGAGGACTTTTGATCTTCCTCGCGATCAAAAAGCAGATGGAGCCCACGCTCCTTTTGCCCATGGGCTTTGGCGCAATTCTGGTCAATATCCCTATGGCAGACGCGGTTTTGGATCATGGCCCGATCACCACGCTTTATAATGCAGGTATCGCCAACGAGCTCTTTCCCCTCCTCCTGTTTATCGGTATTGGCGCAATGATCGATTTCGGACCCCTGCTCTCCAATCCGAAGCTGATGATCTTCGGTGCGGCGGCACAGTTTGGTATCTTCTTTACGCTGTGTCTTGCTTCTGTTATTTTCCCCAACATCAACGATGCCGCATCGATCGCGATCATCGGTGCCGCTGACGGCCCCACGGCAATTGCCGTTTCGCAAGCGCTCGGCTCGCGCTATCAGGGTGCTATCATGGTGGCGGCATATTCCTACATGGCGCTGGTTCCGATTATCCAGCCTCCTGTTATCAAACTGATGACAACCAAAAAGGAGCGCCGCATTCGTATGCCGTATGCTCCGCAGAGCGTATCCAAGACGACACGAATCCTGTTTCCGATCGTGATCACGCTGATCGCGGGTCTGTTTGCCCCCTCTGCCGTATCGCTTGTCGGATTTTTGATGTTCGGTAACCTGATCCGTGAGTGCGGTGTATTGGATTCGCTTTCCGAAACCGCGCAAAAGGTTCTGGCAAATCTGATCACCATTTTCCTCGGTATCTCGATTGCGTTCCAGATGACGGCAGAGAAGTTCGTTGCGATTGAGACCTTCGTAATTCTCGCGCTCGGTCTGTTTGCCTTCATTTTCGATACCATGGGCGGTATCCTGGTGGCAAAGCTGATCAACCTGTTCTCCAAAAAGAAGATCAACCCCATGATCGGTGCGGCGGGTATTTCAGCGTTCCCGATGTCGGGTCGTATTGTGCATAAGATGGGACTTGAAGAGGATCCGCAAAACTTCTTGCTGATGCACTCCATCGGTGTCAACGTTTCGGGACAAATCGCCTCGGTAATTGCGGGCGGTATGATTCTGAACTTCTTCCTCTGAGCCTGCCATAATAACGGAAAAGGAGACGTAACAATGGATAATATTATTTTTGAGCCTATGAATTTTGTCAACAATCTCCGCTATATGGGAGCGGGGATGCTGGGTATTTTTGTGGTGATCGGACTGATTGTTGTAACCACGGTCGTACTCAACAAGGCATCTGCGGGAAAGAAGTCTAAGCATTTGAAATAAGAGACCTTTCACGCGTATTATAAAAGGGGGTGAGTCAAATGCAAAAATGCATTTGGTACTCACCCCCGACGTTTTTGCTTTGCGGCGAAACACCGCAATTTTCGACTGCTTTGCAGTCGAAAACCGAAATTTCCGCGCTACAAAAAAGCCTACCGTCGGCTTTTTTGAGCAGAGGCTGCGCCAATGACGCAGCCTCTTGTTTTTTGCATCAAAACAGGATATCGTCCATCAGGCGGTCACCGATCAAGCCTCGGAGCAGCATCACCTCGCGCAGTGCGAGATCGTGTTCCTCCTGCGTTTCAAAACACATGCGCGGCTTTGTGGCGGGCGCGGCGCAAATGCGAACGGTGCGCGGGAGCAGAAGATGCGCCAGTGCGAGACTGCGGCGCATATGCTCGGCGGAAGTGACAATGCATACCGAGCTGACGTTTTTAATCTTGCGTTTTCGGTTGAGTTGCAGTGTCCCGTAGATCATATTTTCTTTCGTTGTGAGTGCTTCGTTTTCCAAAATGATTGCGTCCTGTGGGACCCCGTTCTGTTCGAGAATTTCTGCCATGAACTCGGCTTCGGTCAGAATTTTTCCGTCGTAATCCCACGCAACGCCGCCCGATGCGACAATGCAGGGAACACGTCCGCTGTTGTAGAGCAATGCCGCACCTTGTGCGCGGACCGCACTCGCGGGCGGACGGGTTCCGAGCAGGAGCGCCGCGTCAGCCGATTCACCGGTGTCGGCGATCGTGCCATCATAGAGAATGGTGCGAATATCGGTTTCGGAAAGACCGGGGAGTGCCTCGGGGCTGATTTGAGAGAGTTTCATCGAGGACGCCTCGCTTTTCTTTTATTTTTGCGGATCAAGGTATTTCCAAAGAGAGACGATATAGTTGAGTCCCGACCAGATCGTGAACACCAGCATGAGCGCGGCGGTTCCAAGCGACACGGGCAGGAAATCGGTGGGGCGTTCAATTGCCTTGTAGATCATCGGCTCGGCGATGCAGCAGATCACGCAAGCGATCTGGGTGCAGGTCTTGATCTTTCCAAGCATATTTGCGGGAACAACGATGCCCTTTGAGCCCGACACGATCAGACGGATCGAAGTAACGGCAAGCTCGCGGAAGATCACGAGCAGGAATGCCCAGAAAAATACGTTTGCGAACAGAATGTCATTGTAGGAGATCAGGGAGCGGTAGAGGATCACAAACATGGCACCGATGACCATAAATTTATCGGCAAGCGGATCCATAAATTTTCCAAAATCGGTTACAAGCCCGTATTTGCGGGCAATTTTACCGTCGAGCATATCGGTGAGTGAGGCGGCGATAAAGAGGATCAGCCCAGTCAGGCTTGCCCAGAGCGCGTCGGATACCATCATGATGACAACGAAAAGCGGAACCATGCACATGCGCAAAACGGTCAGCTTATTGGGAAGATTCATTTTCATGATCAAAAACCTTTCTTTGTTTTATGTCTTATTTTGTAACCAGATTGCCGTAGAGGTCATAATCCACCACACGGCGAACCTTGACACGTACAAAAGAGCCGGGGGCAATGCGTTGCTCGGCACGGAAATAAACCTTTCCGTCAATCTCGGGTGCGTCGGCAGCGCTTCTGCCAAAGTGGACCTCGGCAACAGGGTCGTAGTCCTCGCAGATCACGTCAACCGTTTTTCCGATCTTTTCGCGGTTGAGGTCCTCGTTGATCTCCATTTGCATGCGCATCAGAAGATCCATGCGATCCTGCTTGATCTGCTCGTCGATCTGATCGGGAAAGTCGTAGGCGGGGGTGTCCTCTTCACGTGAATAGGGGAATACGCCCGCATGGTCAAAGCGTTGTGCCTTCACAAATTCGCAGAGCTCCTCAAAATCCTGCTCGGTCTCACCGGGGAACCCGACGATAAAGGTGGTGCGGATCACGATCTCGGGAATCTCGCGGCGAAGCTTGGAGAGCACTTCGCGGATCATTGCGCCGTCGCCGTGGCGGTTCATGGCGGTGAGCATGTGATCGCTGATGTGCTGAAGCGGAAGATCGATGTATTTGAGGATACGGGGATTATCGCGCATTTCGGCAATCAGCTCGTCCGTGATCTTGTCTGGGTAGCAATAAAGCAGACGCACCCACGAAATTGAGGTTGCGTCGGTCAGCTTGCGCAAAAGCTCGGCAAGTGCGTATTTGCCGTACAGATCAAGCCCGTACCGCGTAATATCCTGCGCTACCACTACAAGCTCCTTCACACCAAGAGACTCCAGCTGCTTCGCTTCCGCAATGAGATCCTCCATCGGACGGCTGCGGAAGTTTCCGCGGATCGCGGGGATCGCGCAGTAGGCACAGCGGTTGTCGCAGCCCTCGGCAATTTTAAGGTAAGCGGTGTATTCGGGGGTGGTGAGCACGCGGTCGCCGCCAAGCCGAACGGTGTTTTTATCCTCATGTGAGAAATACTTGACCTTCGAGCCCTTCTTTTTCTTGGTCGTCACCGCCTCAATGGCTTCCACAATGTTGTGGATACTGCCCACGCCGAGCACCGCGTCAACCTCGGGGAGCTCCTGAAAGATCTCCTCGCCGTAGCGTTCCGCAAGACAGCCCGTGACGATGATCGCCTTCAGGTGGCGGTTCTTTTTCAGCCAAGCCACGTCGAGAATGTTCTCAATGGCTTCTTTTTTGGCGCTCTCAATAAAGGCGCAGGTGTTTACAATGATCACGTCGGCATCAATGTCCTCGGGGGTGATCTCATAGCCCGCCTGCAAAACCTCGTGGAGCATAACCTCGGTGTCAAGCTGGTTTTTCGGACAACCGAGTGAAACAAATCCTATTTTCATCAAATTTTACCTTTCTTAACGGTTCGGAATGGGAATGATATTGGACCATGCGCGTTTTCCGTCGCGGTCCATGACCTCTGCGCGAATAAAGCACTCATAATCTGCCGGCTTGTAGCGCGCCTCGGTGAGGTTTTCTCCTTTGAAGGCGCGAGGGGTCCATGTGGCATTGGAAATGAAAACGATTTCACTCACGGGTGAGCATTTTACCACAAAGGTGTCGCCCTCGTGGAAAAGGTGGATCTCGGGCCCCTGCGTGGCATAGAATTTTCCTTCCCGAATTGCGGGCAGGAGGCGTTCACGCGAGCAATCGTCCGCCTCTACCATGATCCAGGAGACACAGTCGTCGCTCCCGTCGTAGTAGTGTGCGTCATCTGCCGCGAGGAGCGGGTAGAAGATGCCGCGCGCACCAAGCATATCAACAATCAGCGAGGAGTCGGGGCGGCGTGACATCTGTACGCCCGAAACCGAGTTGTAGATCTCGATGGCGTCAATGCCGCGAAGCTTTGCGATCGCCTCCGGTTCGTTGAGCGACCAAGCGGGGTGCGCCAGCACCACAAGCCCGCCCACACGGTGGATCTCGTCGATGATCTTTTGCGGGGGCATAGCTTTCTTGACTGCCGGTGCCGCTTTGGCACCGATGCAAAGAATATGGTATACGCCGTCGCGGCAGTCATTTCCGTTGATGTTATATTCGGCACCGGAAAGGACCGTAAAATCGGGCGTTTCGTCCTCCGCACCGAAAAACCAATGATCGGTCAGCGCAATCGCGTCATAGCCCATGGAACGGTAGCGTTTTACAACCTCGGCGGGGGTGGCTCTGCCGTCGGTCAGAGTCGTATGCGTGTGAAGATTGATTTTATACCGCGTTTTACCATATCGGTCGATATACATGTAAAAATGCGCTCCTTTCTTCATTGCTTTCTATTTATTCTATCATAATTCACACATTTTTACAAGTCCTTTGCGGAAAAAAAGCAAAAAAGGACTTGCATTTCGAAACAAAAAATGGTATGATATAAGTACCGAATGATTCCGGATTATAAAGAGAGGATTTTTGAATTATGAAATTGAGTGTTCTTGCCAATTTGTACGGCACAAAGACCCTGGAAGAAACCCTGCAGATTCTGACGTCTCTCGGCGTTCATACCGTTGAGCTGGGCGCAGGCGGCTACCCGGGAAAAGCGCACTGCAACCCCGAGGAGCTTTTGGCAGACGAGAAAAAATACGACGCATTCATGGCAACACTGAAGAAATACGATGTTACCGTATGCGCATTGGCAACGCATGGAAACGCACTGCACCCCGATGCGGCTGTGGCAAAGCAGTTTGACGTTGATTTCCGCAACGCAGTTCTTTTGGCAGAAAAGATGGGCGTTGATACCGTGATCACCTTCTCGGGTTGCCCCGGCGACCATGAAGGTGCTAAATACCCCAACTGGGTTACTTGCCCTTGGCCCGAGGATTTCCTTGCCATTCTCGATTGGCAGTGGAATGAAAAGCTGATTCCTTATTGGAAGGAAGCAGGCGCGTTCGCAGAGGCACATCACGTTCCTCACATCGCGTTTGAGATGCACCCCGGCTTCTGCGTTTACAATCCCGAGACCCTGCTCCGTCTCCGTGCGGCAGTTGGCCCCGTGATCGGCGCGAACTTTGACCCCTCTCACCTGATCTGGCAGGGAATGGATCCCGTTGCGGCGATCCGCGAGCTTGCGGGCGCGATCTACCACGTGCATGCAAAGGATACCAAGATCGATCATTACAACACCGCAAAGAACGGTGTTCTCGATACCAAGCATTACGGCGACGAGCTTCACCGCGCATGGGTATTCCGCACGGTTGGCTACGGCAACGGTGAGACCTATTGGCGTGATCTGGTTTCCAATCTGCGCCTGTGCGGTTACGACCGTGTGCTTTCCATCGAGCATGAGGATAGCCTGATGTCGATCGACGAGGGGCTGCGCAAGGCTGTTGGATTCCTGCAGGATATTATCATTGCCGAGGAAAAGCCTACCTCCATGGCTTGGGCTTGATTCCGCTTTTATAAGCATTCATCGGAGACTCTCTCAATTCAGTTGAGGGGGTCTCTGTTTTGCGGCGAAAAAGGGGAAAAGAACCGTGATCGAAAATAGGCGCAAAGAAAAATGAAAAAAATTTCAAAAAGCACTTGACAAAAGCAAAGGACTATGGTATAATCTTATACGTTCCGTTCGGAACAAAGCGGAGCATGCTGTAAAAAGCACCGCCTCGGAGACCACACTCCGTGTAAAAATAAAAGGGATTTATATGCGGGTATGGCGGAATTGGCAGACGCGCTAGATTCAGGTTCTAGTGGGGGCAACTTCGTGAAGGTTCAAGTCCTTTTACCCGCACCAAAAAGAGACGGTCAAGCAAGCGCTTGACCGTCTCTTTTTGGTGCTGATAATCGCTCACGGTTCTTCACGCGCGGTTTGCTCGCAAGCCGCCCGGAACGCCGCGCAGGAGAGAGCAGGGAAACGGAGGCACAAAACGCGGCGTTTGTGAAGCGTTCAAGTCCGAGCGCAACGCGTACCCTCTGC
>SVTW01000030.1 GCA_015063585.1 Oscillospiraceae bacterium | reverse complement strand
GATCTATGAATTTCTCCGCTACCTGAATGCTCCAAAACATATCATAGAAAAGGCTCCGTCAGCGGCACTTTTTGACGGTCAGACCGACGAGGGCGAAATGGGTGTGACTTACGCCGAGCTTGATGCGTTTCTTTGCGGTAAAGAAATTCCAAGTGAAAAAAGAAAAATTATTGATAAGCTTCATCATCAAAGCGAGCATAAGAGAAAGGAAATTGCTGTTTACAGCAAATAAAATGACGGCATTGGTTTTACAATGCAAGGTGAATCCAATGCCGATTGGCGTATAGGTGAGTATAGTGTAATTAGAACGCATATCAGTGCTCTCAAACAAAAACGATCGATATCAAACTGTGAATACATAAAGAATGTTTGGGGCGTTGGTTATCGTTTCAATAAAGCAGAAGGCGACAGGTGATTAGTCCTGCCGCCTTTTTTTATTAAGTTCTTATAGTTTCTTGATGCTTTCTTGATTGATACATTGAAAATCGTAGGATAATCAACAGTGTCAGCTTTGACACAATGAAATCCTACGGTTCTGTATATGAATCCACAGTACATACAAATACACTGAAATACGCATCTTTTGCTCGAATTTTGACGTGCAACAGATGTGTATTTTTATTTTATTCGCATAACCGCGGACCTCCGTTCCTTGGATTTCAAACATAAGAAATTCAAGAATAACAAACGGTATGTTATGATGATGGGATTTAAGAAAATGTTGATCAGAGCGAAAAGAGGAGAGAAGAACGCCCAGGAGAAGTTGCTCGAAATGTACTGTCCTTTGCTTATGAAAGAATCTATTGTAGGGGGATTATTTGACGAGGACCTGTATCAAGAGCTTTGCTATAGATTCATTTGCTGTATTGATAAGTTTGAAATTGAAAAAACATAATAAAAAACAATGTATAATTCGAATAAAAGCGCATATAATTTAAAATATACTTTGAATTATCTTGACATTTATTCTAACTTGTGCTATAATATCAATGAAAATAATTATGGAGGTATTTATTATGGCAGTTGTAAGCAGAGAAAATATACTTTCTATCCTCACAAGCTATAACCCGTGGTGGCAGAGTGGGATCGTACCTAAGACGTTCATAAAGGATTTCAAGCGCTGCGGTTATTATTCCTGCCGCAAGACCTTGAAGAGCGACATTCGCCGTATCGTCGTAATGAGCGGTGCAAGACGTACAGGAAAGACAACGATTATATATCAAACCATTTCGGATTTACTTGCAGAGGGAGTTAAGCCTCATAATGTTCTATTCTTTACCTTTGACCACCCGGTTATCCGCGCGGCAGGTATCGACCAAGTGCTTTCTATCTACAAGGAGAACATTTCCAACGACGAGCAATTCTATCTGTTCGTAGATGAAATTCAGTTCGATAAGAATTGGACTCACTATTTGAAGATGGCGTATGATATGAATCCCGAAATGAGATCAATCGCTACGGGCTCCGCAAGTGCAGCCGTTGAGGAAGGAGTACGCGAAAGCGGTGCGGGACGTTGGACTGTTATCCGCATTCCCACGCTTTCGTTTTACGAATATTGTCAGATCAAGGGCGTGGAAATGAACGCCAAATGCGAGGACGTATTCAAGATCCATACGCTCTCTCAGCAAGAGCAGACACGTCTGATTATGGGACTTTCCGATTTGCAGGTGCACCTAATGCGCTATTTGCAGCTTGGCGGTTTCCCTGAGCTTGTCAAGACCGAGGACACGGTGTACGCGCAATCCCTTATCCGTGAGGACGTAATGGACAGAGCCATCAAGCACGACTTGCCTATGCTTCACGAGATTCGCAGCATTGACGAGCTGGAAAAGGTGTTTATATATCTTTGTTATAATAGCTCAAGCATCATCAATATTGAGGCTATGTGCAAGGAGTTTGAGGGGGTATCAAAGCCCACGATTGAAAAGTATATCCAATATCTTGCGGATGCGAACCTCATTAACATCAGTGAGCAGTTGAACATTCAAGGCAAGAAGGTGTTGAAGCGTAAGAACAAGATCTATATTTCTGATAGCGGTATTCGCGGTGCGGTCGTTTTGGATGCGGATATTTACACCAAGGCAACCGAGCTGGGATATGCTTTGGAAACCACGGTGTTCAAGCATGTTAAGGATTACTTCACTTCGATCAATAAGCTCTATCAGGTCGGCTATGTTCGTGACGGAAACGGCGCAGAGATTGACGTTGCCGTACAGTATGCAGGTCAGCCGATTCAGTATATCGAAGCAAAGATGCGCAACAATTCCACCGTCAAGGACGATAACGGAATCGTGATTTACGGAATGGCAGATACCCCCGGTTACGTGATTGCCAAGAACGCAACGGATTTCGGGCTGACAACTCGTGGAAGCACTCAGCTCTACCGTATTCCCGCATTTGCGTTCCTTTATCTGATTGGGAAGACACAAAAGGAAAATGCTATTAAAGCGTTGAATGAATAAAGTTGAATGAATAAAAAAGATGTGCGGTAAGCAGTTTGTAAAAAGCCTACCGCACTATCTATTTAATTTGATTGTTCCTTTTCGACCTCTGCAATCTCTTTCGCTGTTGCCGTGATAATCCGCAGACCGCTTTCACTCAATGTATCCAGCAGGGAATCAAGCTGAAGGCGTTGAGATGTTTTTTCTATGTTTTTCTTTGGAAAGAAAAATTGGTCAACGGAAATATCGTAACGGGTAACGAGCTTATAAAAGATTTGCAGGCTTGGCTGTTGCCCCTTGTTCTCAATGTTAGCAAGATACCGAGGGGAGATGTTCATAGAGTCGCTTACGTCTTTGCGAGATTCCTTTTTAGCCATTCGAGCAGCTTTTATGGCTTTTCCGAAAGCAGTAAAGTCAAGCGTTTCCGATCGTTTCATACTTTCTTTTGCCTTCCTTTTTGCTCTGATAGTTCATACTATTATATTTTACCATTCATCTTTAGTTTTGGATATGTCTGTAAAGTTCATATGGTTATCCATTATAATTCATAAAAGCAAGAGCCCTCGCTTCATATTGAAACGAGGGCAGGGAAGATAGACTTGTTAAGCCAACCTTTCGATGGCTTCCTCCATCGGTAATGACGGAATGCTTTTTCGCTTGATTTACCATAAACCTAATCTGCTCACCATTATCATCACAAGCGAAGGTGTGCTCGGACTCCACGATTGCATTTACATGTTTCAAAGTCTGAAAGTCAGTCCCCAAATAATTTTTCAAAAACTTAGGGATTATGCGAGTTTTTTGAAATATTTTCTACATATATATTATATAATCTTAACTTTTCGAGGTCACCTCCAAAGTCACTATTTTCTTTCATTTTTTTACAAGAAACTTGAAGCTTTTTTGATTCAAAAACAACACATTGAAACAAAAGGCATCGGCGCAATCCGATGCCTTTTCTATTGCTTTGAAAAGGTTATAAAAACCTCTATATTTTGTTATTTGAAAGACGCACAATATTTTGTGCAATTTTTTCACAGTATTTTGTTTTTGTTACTTCGTTTTTCCAAAAAGCAATCTATAATTATGTTGCCCGGGAAAGACTGATAATAAGGAGGCTTATGCAATGCAGATTTAGCGATCTAACTTTTTAATGTGCGCTAATGAGCGCGAATGTTATCCCTTTTTGTTGTTTTACACGTCAAACTTTTAAGAAATCTATTTACTTTATTCACACAAATATTAATTATTGAGGAGAACTCTTAACATGACACAACCTAAAAAGCCCGAGGGTACATCCCTCATGATCACCGACCTTTACCGTTCCGCATCGCAAGGCAATGGCGATACTCAATACCGACTGGGCGCGTGCCACCAGTATGGCAAGGACACTCCACAAGACTATTGCGCGGCGGCGCAGTGGTACACGAGAGCTGCAGAGCAAGGTCACGCGGGTGCTTTGCAGGCACTGGGGGATCTATACTCCCTTGGCCGTGGTGTACCGCACAATGCCCAAAAAGCCTTTGACTGCTATAAACATGCTGCCGAAAAGGGAGACACCTTAGCCATGCTCTATCTTGGGTACTGCTATAGCGAAGGCGAGGGCACCACAAAGGATGACTGCCTCGCTGCCGACGCGTTTGCCAAAGCAGCCACGTTGGGAAATGCAGAGGCTCGCACGCGTCTTGGGGATTGCTTTTTCGAGGGACGCGGCGTGGAGCAAAGCTATGTTGAGGCAGCAAACTGGTATGCCGAGTCCGCCGTGCAGGATGACATCGAGGCGCAGTGCAATCTGGCAGGATGCTATGCGTTGGGGCGCGGCGTTGAGCGAAATCTGGAGCAGGCTATCGCTTGGCTGAGCCGTGCCAAGGTGACAGAACCCGGCGAGTATCGGTTGTTTCGGGAAGCCTTAAAAAGGAGCGGCCAAAACGGAAACGCTAATTTGCTAACTTGATTGCCAATAAATAATCACCTTTTCGGGTGCTCAGCCCCTCTCCCTTTAGGGGAGGGGGGCTTTTAATGTTGCGGTCGGAAGAGGTCATTATGCAAAAGTTTCATAACTTAAAAAAATATAATTTTATCTTAAAAAGTTTGCAGAATGACCGCAATTGACTGCAACATTAACATCAAAGCGCAGCCTTCTTAATGATCCTTCGGATAAAAGTTTACTATTGTTTTTGCCTAAAAAGAAGTGATATCTATGGTTGACGAGATGCCTACTATATGGGATACAGAGTACATCAACGTGCTCTTCTTTTTGAGGAGACACATAAAATGTTGCGGTCGAAAATGGTCATTATGCAAAGTATCATAGGTCTAAAAAAATATAATTTTATCTTAAAAAGTTTGTAGAATGACTGCGATTGACTGCAACATTAACATCAAAGTGCTGCCTTCTTAATGATCTTTCGGATGATAGTTTATTATTGCCTAAAAAGGAAACGATTACAGTTGGGGTTGCTTAACAAATTTGTGGTAATGCAAAAAAATACCAGCCCTAATTATATAGTAGACAGAATGATATGTACCATTCTGTCTATCATGATATTTTTTAAAAATTAGTTAACGATTTACACTTAGCTTCACTCTTGGTTGGGCTTTAGCCGCAAACCCTTAATAATTTTTCGTCCACTCAAGTTGATTTTTTCAAAACCTTTACTAAAGAGCGTGTTGTAAAAATCTGTAGTAGAGCGTGGATATTCGTTGCTCTCGTTGCAGTATTTGTGATACGCTTTGTACAGGATACTGGAGGACACTCGGTAATCTGTGTCTACGTCGCAACAAACACTCACAAACTGGTTAAACCAATCATTCTGTTCGCGATACTCAGCGATAGCCTTTTCAACGCACTTTGGTATTGCCAAGTGATATTTTGCCCCGATTACTTTTTTTGCACCTTCGACAATCCAAGCCAAGATACTTTCCCCAGCGTTACTAAATAAGTAATCACTAAAGTTTTTAACGTCGCGTGCACCATCAAACTGTGCATTGAAAGGGATAAGGATCATCCTACGCCAAGTGCCATCGTCAGACGCAGATATCTTTGGCAAGTGGTTGGTGTACAGTACCAATGTGTGTTGCGGGGTGAAAGGAAGCGGGTCTTTGTATTTTTTCTCTCCGGAAATATCATCTGTCGAACAGAGCTTCTTAAGCATTGAATCGTTTAACCGGTCCTCCACTTGTAGTTCCGCGGATATTAAAAAACGTTTACCGTTGATTTCCGCTAAATCGTGTTTAACGTTTCTTTGACATCCACAGGTCAACACGTCGGATGAAATGGTTCCACTATAGGTTCCAAGCACCTTTGAGATGGTGTTCCAAAATGTGGATTTACCATTTCTGCCACACCCATATGCGACAATGAGGCCTTCTACAAATATCTTACCTATAGTTGCGAGTCCGCAAATCTGCTGAACGTACTCAATGAGCTCCTGGTCGTCGCAAAAGAATTGATTTAAAGCCTTCTGCCAGATCTCAGATCCGGTTTTTCCGGGGCTAACAGCGGTTATTTTGGTAATGAAGTCTTCCGCTGAATGAGGTTGTGCTCCATCAAGACCTAAGCGGAGATCATATGTTGCTGCCGGTGTGCAGAGCAAATATTCGTTTTTGTCAAGCAGACGAGGATTAATCTGTAATAAAGGACGTGCCTCTTGAAGTGTTGAAGTGATGCTTTTTGAGGCGCGTCTATTCAGCGCAAAGCGCTCGAATTCCTTGGCTTGGCGCCATGCTTGATAGGCTTCGCGTTGAGCATCGTTCATTCGCCCTTCGGCAATCTTTAGACTCATACCGTCGAGCAAAAGCGCGGCTCCGGTGTTCTGAAGAAGGGCGCGGGCTGTAACAAGTTGTTCAGTGGCTTGATTCAGTTGTGCTGTTGTTAATGCTTGTGATAGCTCTTGCGCGCCCAGGTTATCTTCTTCCCAATACTGACCGTTGTATTTTAAAAAGCCGGTTGCTGAGGAGTATCGTAACTTTTCGTGATATAGCGCGGATAAAAGCGTTGCTTGCCCCACGTCTGTGAAGTCGGTTGGGCGGTAGGAGATGGGGGTACCGTCTCCCTTAGGATCGGTCGATGTAACCGTTGTTTCTGTGTTGATTTCATGATCTTTGGTTTTTAACATAAATTTGTCCTTTTTTAAAATTTTTTTGAGGTCTAATTTGTGGCCTCGTTAAATTGTAGATTCCGCCTCGTCAGCACTCTTGCTCAAGAAACCCTAATTTGAGTGTGAAACGTGAACAAATTGTAAATATTTGTGCGGAAACAGAGCGGAGGGACACAAATGCAGTCAGTTTGAAGTGGATAAATTCCTCAATTTAAAAGGCTTTTTTGTTGAATAATAATTTGTTTTATTGATTTCTATAATTAAACAGCTTGAAGTTGAATGAGACGGTTTGATGCCGTTAAGACCTTCAATCTTAGGTATGGAATTCTTCCTTTGGAGGAAAATATATAGAAAGGCCAATAAGCGAGGTGTAAATATGAGCAAAGTGCTTGCCGATGATGCACGCGAACAGCGCGTGGCTGAGGATGTATGGCTGAATTATTTCAACCGCTATCTCTTTGAGCACGGCACAATATCCAAAAAGGAATATTTGAAAATGACCGAACTGATCGCTATGAGAGCATCCAAAAAACTCCCCGCAAGGGTAAGGTGAGTATTCGCCTTGGAAGAACCGTTATCAGGATTCTTCCGCTACATATTCTCCAAATACTTCCACACAATATGATACACACTATCATTGCAAAGAAAATTCGTTTATGCTATAATATATATAACAATGATGATGAAACGAACTTATGAAAGGAAAAAAGATGGATATATTAACGATTCGATCAATGTTAAGAATAAAATCAATATACGATATTCCTTTACGAGTCATCTATTATGCTCGTGTTTCTTCGGAGACAGACGAGCAGTTGAACTCGTTGGATAATCAGATCGCATATTATGAAAATTTTATCAAGAGAAATCCGGCGTGGACGTTTGTAGGCGGCTACATCGATGAAGGTCTATCGGGAATCTCCACAAAAAAGAGAAAGCATTTTAATGAGATGATTGCCGATGCAAAGGCAGGCTTGTTTGATTTAATCATAACGAAAGAGATCTCCCGTTTTGCAAGAAACACCCTCGACTCGCTGCAGTATACGAGAGAGCTTTTAAATCACGGTGTCGGTATTTTCTTTCAGAATGACAACATCAACACGCTTGACGAGGATGCGGAGCTTCGCCTCACGATCATGTCCTCGATTGCACAGGACGAGCTTCGCAAGCTTTCCTCGCGTGTCAAATTCGGTCATCAGCAAGCCATCAAATCAAGCGTTGTGCTTGGCAACAGCCGTATCTTCGGTTATAAGAAAGAGGATAAACGCCTTGTTATAGATGAGAGTCAAGCACCGATGGTGCGGGAACTATTCCGTTTGTATGCTTCGGGTGAGTATAGTATGAAACAGCTTGAAACGCTATTTTACGAGCAGGGCTACCGCAATTATAATGGCAACAAGATAGCCCACACCACGATGTCGGGCATCATATCGAATCCCAAGTATAAGGGGTATTATGTTGGTAATAAGGTGCGCATTGTGGATATGTTTACCAAGAAGCAGAAATTTTTACCTCCCGAAGAATGGGTAATGTTTAAGGATGAAACAGGAGAGATCGTTCCTGCGATCGTGTCCGAGGAGATATGGGATAAGGCAAACGAGATTTTGCGACGTAGGAGTGAGGACGTTAAGAATCGGCAAGGTATCTGTAACCATGCGAACCTGCTTACGGGAAAGCTATTTTGTACACACTGTGGTGCTCCGTATTATCGCAGAGAATCTAAGGGGAGGGACGGCAAGGTCAACTCCAAGTGGGTCTGCTCAAACAAGATCAACAATGGTGCAGATGCCTGCCCCTCTTTCCCGATCTACGAGGACGAGATCAAGCCTGTTCTGTTTGAAGTTTTCAACGAGACTCATGTAGATGTGGAGGCATTGATTGAAACCTACACAGAAATGTTTCAGTCGATGGAAACCGATGATGAGACCGCTAAACAGATCGAGGAGCAAAAGCGGATCATCGAGCTTGCGGAACAAAAGAAAAACAAGCTTTTGGAGCTTGTTACGGTAAGTGCTATTACAACGTCGAATTTCAAATCCATGACCGCCACTTGTGACCGCGAGATTGAGGAAGCACAAGCCGCGATCCTTGAGCTGGAGAAGCAATTGTTTACTCGTGAAGAATATCGAAAGCACATTGGAGAGATTAAATCTCGGTTGGATGCTGCTGTTCGGGATGCAAGCTCGGGGGTAATTACAAATGAGTTCGTTGCACAATATATTGACAAAATTTTTGTCACGATCGAAGAAAATGATACAGCGAAGCTCGAAATCAAGATTTTCACCGAAAAAACGACCGAAAAGTGGCTAAAAAAGCTTAGCGCAAGGAGTAGAAGTCGTACGGGTCACACTTTGAAGAAGATGATCGAGTCCTACGAGAACTCTCTGAAGACGAAATAAGCTTTTTTCGGAGTTCTTTCCCAAAAAAGACATTCGATTTTCGGATGTGAACCGTGCTCGCATGATGGCTTTTTCGCCATTCCTTACGAACGGCGTATAAAGCGTTAAAACGAGCCGTGCCGAGAAGGGTTGGCAGCGTTCAAGCAGTTGAACCGCATGACCGAAAACGGCACCGCCCCGTTCCTGTTGATTGGAACGGGGCGGATCTTATATAGGCGATCTTTTAGAGAATGGGGGACTCCTGCGTGCCGAAATGGCGTGCGTTATAGTCGGCTGAAAGGAGATTCAGTGCGTTGATAACCAAATAAAGGGCGTAGAAGGAGGCGATGCCGCAAATTGCCATACCAATGATGTACCAAAGCAAAAAGGTGCTTCCCGAAACGCCGGTTTCAACGTTGTTTCGGATACCCGTGTTGTGTAAACGCTCTGCAAGCTTATACCACCAAATGATGCTGTAAATGCCGCAGGTGAGAAGCGAGAAAACGATGAAAAGGAGAAGTCCGGTTGTGTTCTGTCCGTCCTCACGGCAGATCTCGTTGGTATCCTGAATCATTTTCCAGAGAAAGTAGAGTTCATAAATTCCACACGTTACGATCGAGAGCAGGATGTAGGTCAGGAGGCTGCGATTTGTTTTCATGGGTTGCATGGGCGATTGATTCCTTTCACAATGTTTTTTATATGATGCCGAGGCTTCATACCGAGAGGATGGCGCGATAAAATTGCGCGATTGCACTGTTTTGCGGCTCAAAAACCACAATCCCGCCATTAGGCAGGAACATGCGGATCAGATAGACGACAAATAGGAGTAGGAGCAGGGATATACCCAAAACAGAAAATACGCGCCGTCTGTTTTGAATCTTACTCCACAGCAAGCCGACCGCAAATGGAGGGAGCAGGATCCATAGGGGATGATAGTAGAATGCGGCACGCCAATCCAAGCGAAGCGCACTCATAAACGCGCGGGTCATACCGCAGCCCGGGCAAGAGATACCCGTGATATGCTTGATGATACAGGTGATGCCGAGAAGCCGCATGACGAGGAGATAGCACAGGAGTGCAACGAACAGCGTCAGATAAGACCTGTATTTTAACCAGAAATTTTTCATTTTCATTTTAACCTCACATATATTATAAGCCATTTATATACGTTTGTCAAGATGAATTGAAAAATCTACCTTTCCAAAAAACGAAACCGAGTGGTGAAGCGCAATTTTGCGTCCGCCACTCAGTCGCGTTTTGGAATATTACATCAATAAATGCGGTTTTTCCGTGTCAGCAATCAGTTGCCGTCCTTTGCGTCCACCGCGCGGAGGAAGTCGATGCAACGCTTTACCTCTTCAAGTCCGGTGGGATCAAGACCTTCACTTTCAATTACGATCTTCAGTCCCAGATCAATCGCCTTTTGACGAACCTCAAGCACGGGTGCCTGACCTTCGCCAACCGATCTGCCCTGTGGCAGGGAATCGGGGTCGGACCAATCCTGCGGAATGCCGTCTTTGAGATGGATAAAGTCAATACGGTCCTTATATTTTTCAATTACGTCAACTGCGCGGAGCCCTGCGTTGAATGCCCAGAAGGTGTCGATCTGGAAATTCACGTTTGTGCGCGCCGCCAATTCTTCCTCTACGATCAGGCCGTCGAGATTGGGGCGGAACTCTCTGGAATGATTATGATAGTGCAACTTGATTCCCTCCGCCTCGAGCATCGGCTGATAGCGGTTGATCTGATCCACCAAAATCGAAACCTCCTCGGCGGTTTTGATTTTCGCGTTGGGGATAATGAGATCGGTACAGCCGATCGTTTTATGGAACGCAACCGTGTTTTCATAGTCATCGATCAAATGCTTCAGTTGCGTGTGGGTGCTGCATGCCGTAAGTCCGTAATGCTTAAGCATCGCGGCAATCTCGGTTGCCGCATGCCCGAAAAATCCGGCAGGCTCCACCATGTCGTAGCCCATTTCGGCAACCGCCTTCAAGGCTGCCTCATAATCGGTTTCTGTCAGGTCTCTTACGCTATAGAGCTGCAATCCGTATTTCATTCTCATAAACCTCGCTTTTTTCTTTATTGCGCCAATCGTCGGCGTTTTTCTGTATTTTAACATATATATTCTAAAAAAGCAACCTTTATCTTTTAAAAAGCAAAAGCTATCCAAAAACAAGCAATTTATGTCGCATTTTGAAATGCGATAGGGGAGATCACAAATATTCGTTGGGGTTGATGAGGCGAAGTCCCTCTCGGAGTGCCAGCGCGGCTGTGTAAGCCGTTCCGCCGCCGTGCGAATGACGGAGATACGCCACGCAAATATCCGCTCCCGCCACCAGTGCGCGGTTTCGCATCTGCAAAACGCCGTTATAATAGGAGGGGCCGATATATCGGTAGGCATCGGCTTGCGCGAGGATCTGCTTGTAGAGTGCGGTGTCATTTTGCGACCACCCGCGTGTTTGCGTGGGGCAGGGAAGGATCAGCTCCAACCGGATCTGCGGGTAGCTTTTACGCAGGAGAAGGACCTTGAGTGCGGCAAGTGTATCAAAGCCTCTTGCTCCGCCGGTGCGGAATTCGGTTGCTCCCTCCTCGATCAATTTTCTCAAAATATCCTCCAGCGTGTTTGCCAACCGAAGATAGTCCTCCTCGGGTATATCGCGGTGCCCTGTAAAGCAAACGATCGCTCCCATATTTTCACCCCCTTGACCTTCAACGTCCGCCTATATTATAACACATTTTGGAAGAAAAGAAAAGACGCTTTATAAAAAAAGGCAAAAATCGGAAAAAATCGTTTGACAAAAGCCGACGACACTTGACCGAATGCAAGAAAAAAACAGTGGCTTTTTTGGATAACCCTGTTTTTTTTGCACATTTTAGACCTTTTCCACCTTCTCTCGTCTCAAAAAACAATATTTCCCGTATCGCGTTTCGACCGTTTCCGCACAAGAAAAAGAGTAAAATAGTGGGGAAGGAAGAAAAATGCGGTTTTGACCCCAGAAAGGATATGAAAAAATGCAGGAAAAAGTCAAGAACTCGGAATATGCGGAGGAGATAAAAGGGAAAGCGATAGCGGGCGCGCGTCGGTTGGTGCGGATCCGTTCCCTTACCGTTTCTATATTATGGGGGTGCGGCGCGTGGCTTTTGGGACAAGCCCCTTTGCTCTTCGGTACTTACCCCTTAGGGCTTGCGCTCCTTTGCGCGTCGGCACATCACACGCTTCCCATTCTGATCGGCAGCGTGCTGTCTGCCTTTTGGCAATCCAAGGAGCCTGCCGTTTACATCGTGTCCTACCTTGCGGCGGCGTTGGTACGAGCCTTGAGTGCGCTGATCCTCGATGTTCCGGAGGTGAATGAATGGGGGGACGGTTTGCGCCGCAAATTGCGAAAGGGTATGGAAGCGGTTGCTGAGGAATCCGATGCGGGCGAGACGCATTTGCGCCGCTTAAAGCGTTGCTTGCGTGTGGAGGAAGGCGCGGATCAGGCCGGAATCGTTCGCGAGACTTTTCAAAAGCTATTTTCGGAAAGTGTACGGCTTCGTATGGCAAGCTGCGCGGTTTGCGGATTTATCACGGCACTCTACCGTATCATCGGCGGGGGATTCCGCTATTATGATCTCTTTGCGGCGATCTTTATGCTTTTGGTTGCGCCGGCGGCGGTTCTTGTTTGGTCTGTCTGCCTTGGAAGTAAGATCGAAACGCAATGGATCCGCCGTGTTTCACAGATGAGCTTGCTGTTTGCCTTCATTTGGTCGGCCGACGGTGTGTTCGTGTCGGGTTTGCCGCTCTGTGCGATCCTCGCGTTTTTCTTCACGCTTGCCGCTACCCATACGGAGGGCTATCTGTCGGGGGTTGTCATTGCGTTGATCTGTGGGCTTGCCTATGACCCCATGCATGTGCCTGCGCTTTTGCTTGCCGCATTGGTCTACGCAGCTTTTCGCGGTATGAAGCGTGAGAATATCGGTGTTTTTATCGCGGTGCTGGCGGCGCTCGTTTGGTGCTCCTACGCACAAGGCCTTTCCACGCTGATTTTGCTTTTGCCGTCCCTGCTCATTTCGGGCAGTGTTTTTCGGCTCTATACCATTCTTTTTTCAACGGTTCCCATGTCCGCAACCGATGTGGACGACAACGGTGATCGGCACCGCGTGGAGGGGGAGCGCTATCGGGATTCAAACGAACGTTTTCGTGGAATCTCCGACGCGTTTTCCTCTTTGTCCGAGATGTTTTACAACTTGAGCGACCGTTTTCGTCGCCCCGGAACGCTCGACCTGCGCCGTATTTGCGATTCGTCCTTTGACAGTGTTTGTCCCGATTGCCCGAATAAAAGCATCTGCTGGGGCTTGGAGTATGCCAATACGCTCCATACCGTGAGCGGTCTGGTGTCGGCGTTGCACACGAAGGGGCGGGTCACACGCGCGCAGATCCCCGCCGCGATGATGCGTCGGTGCGAGTCGGCGGACCGCATTCTTGAGCAGATCAACGGGGAATGTGCCAAGCTGACGGGCGAGCTGTTGCGGAACAATCGCACCGAGATTTTCGCGATGGATTATGAATCGGCGGCGGAGATCATCAACGATGCCTTGGAGGAGGACGACGGGGAATACCGCTTTGACCATGCGCTCGAACAACGGATCCTGGAATATCTGACCGATGCGGGAGTCGGCGCGCAGAGCGTTACGGTCTACGGAAAACGGCGGAGGCAGATCCTCTTGCGCGGCGTGGACGTGGAGCATGCCACGGTAAGCGTGGAAACCATGCGAGCCGATCTTGGAGAGATGTGCGGATTGGAGCTCGCATGCCCGATCTTTGAGATTGAGGACAACGTCAGCTTGATGACCTTTCGTGCCAAACAGCGCATCTCTGTGATCAGTGCCGAGAGCAATCTTTCGGCAGACGGCGGGGTGAGCGGTGACAGCGTCAACCTTTTCTCCAACAAAAAGGACTATTTTTATGCCCTGATCTGTGATGGAATGGGGGCGGGCCAGGAGGCGGCGTTTACTTCGGGGCTATGCACCACCTTCCTTGAAAAGATGCTCCGTGCGGGCAACCGTGCGGGAACCTCTTTGCAGATGCTCAATAATATGATCCGCTCACGTTCCGCCGATAGCACGCGGGAATGTTCGTCCACGGTTGATCTTTTGGAGCTTGATCTGATGACGGCAGAAGCGGTCTTTATCAAAAGCGGGGCTTCCCCAAGCTTTGTGGTGCGTGATCGGGTAGTACAGCGTCTACAGGCAGGAACCGCCCCCATTGGGATCATTCGCGCGGTCGACGTGCAGTCCACGCCCTTTCAGCTCCGTGTCGGTGATACGGTTGTACTGATCAGCGACGGCATTTTGCAGGACGATCCCGAATGTGAATGGATCAGCCGCTTTTTAACCGATGCCGCAGGTTTAACACCCGAGGAGATCGTTTATCACATCTGTTTGCATGCTTCCAAAAACGAGGAGCATGACGATTGCTCGGCACTTGCCATTCGCGTTTGCGCGGCGAAGGAATAAAATGAAACCGAAAATCCCCCTCCCGAATGGGTTTGCATCGGGAAGGGGATTTTTGCGTATCAGAGCTTGCTGTTAAAGAGATGTGCCAATGCCTCGGCAAGCTCCTTGATGGGAAGCGAGGAGGTGTTGATGCACATATCGTAATTGGCATGTGCGCCCCAACGCTGACCCGTATAGTAACGGTAGTATTTTGCACGGTTTTTGTCAATTCTGCGAATCATTTTTTCCAGCTCGCGGTCACTCAGGTGCTCATGCTCGTCAGCCTTTTCACGGCAACGCGCCATTTTAGAAGCAATGTCCGAATAAACAAAGATCCGAAAAGGATTCTGGTCCTTCAGAATGTAGTCGCCGCATCGACCCACGATCACGCAGTCGGATTGTTCTGCCATGTCGCGCAACACGTTTGCCTGTTCTGCGTAAACCGAGGTATAGTGGCGGAGCATGTAGTCCGATCCGCCTGTGTGCAAGGTGCGTCCAACGGTGATCGGGAAGAAGATCTCGGATTTTTGTTCCACGATCTGATGTACATAGCTTTCCGCCAATTGCGTGCGCTTGGAGATCTCCTGTACGATCTCTTTGTCGTAATACGCGATGCCGAGATGCTCCGCAAGCCGTTTTCCGATCTCACGTCCACCGCTTCCGAATTCGCGTCCGATGGTAATAATTTTATTCATGGAAAGACCTCCTCTGCAATAAAAGTTTCGATTACAATTATATTATACCTTTTTTGGGAATCTTTGTCAAGGTTTTTCTTTCGGCAGAATCCGCGTACCGTCAAAGAGCAGGATTGCCCAGCCCTTTCCCATGCAATTTCCGTTTTGCAAGAAATGCTTAAAGGCGCGTTGAAGCGAGGTGGTCTCGGGGGCATCGGCGAGGCGGCTTGCATCATAGGGGGTGTTGAAAATGCGCCAATAATCGTCGTTGTCGGGAAGCGGGAAGACCTCCAGCGTTTCAAAAAGGTCGTAGAAACGGCGCAGATTGGATTGCGGCGGGAAAACCTGCTCGGCATGCGGGGGATAGAGCATCCAGGAGCTACAGAAAACGGGCAGAATGCCGTTGCGCAGTTCTGCGCCAAAAAAAGCATGCGCACGGCGAAGCGAATCAAGCACGCTTTCCTCGGTTACGGGACCGCAGGAGGGAATGTGGCACTTATACACCCGATCCCCGCGCTTCAGATGTGTGCCGTACGAATCGCAGGGAAACGCATAGCGTTCATATTGGAGGCGTCCGAGCGCAAAAAGCTCGCACTGGTAAAAATCGTAATACCAGGAGGTAACAAAGGTTCCGCACGTACCGTATACGTTTCGGCATTCGGCAAGCTTATAGCTTAGATCACGCATAGTCTCGCGGCAGAGTGCATCGTCAAGTCCGCGACTGCGGTAGCGTGCGCGGAGCGGCTCAATGGCAAGCAGAAGGACGACCATATCCACCGTATGGCGGTGTATGTCGGTCATGTTTCCGATCCTTTCAAGCTGGAGGAGAAACAGCTCCTTGGAGCCGTTCATGAGAAGGTTAACGGCAAGTGTGACCGACTCCGATGTGTTCGGTGCGTATAAAAGCGTTGCGCAGGCGCGGTCAAGCTCCTCAGCGGCATCGGGAGGGAAGTCAAGCCAAAGTGCTGTTTGTTGAATCATGAAAGCGATCCTCCATTGGTAAGGCGTTGTAATCATTTTAAACCATAAATACGGAAAAGTCAAGAGGTTTCGTGTCCGATAGCGGCTTTTTTAGCGAAACGTCTTGCATTTTTTAACGGATTCTGTTATAATGAAAATAATCTTGAAAGAAATGAGGCATACATATGAACATAGACACGAGAGTTTTGGCATATTGCAATCTGTTCGGTGTGTTGGGCGCGATCCCCAAGCTTCTCGAGCTGGATCCCGACGCGGCGGCACTTGTAAAGGATACGCGTATCTCGATCGGATTTGCCGTAAAAGACGGACCGCACGCAACGCTGAGCATCAAGGACGGGCGCGCGGCAATGAAAGAGGGGACCGACACCTGCAGCATCAAGCTCTGGTTTCCTTCCTGTGATAAATTCAACGCTTTGATTGACGGAAACGGCATGCCGATTCCGGTCAGTGGATTCTGGCACGTCGGCTTTTTGCTCAATGGCTTTACAAAGCTGACCGACATTCTCTCCTCCTATTTGCGCCCCGAGCCTGAAAAGCTCGAAGACCCGGTCTTTTTTGAACGTTCAACGGTTCTGATGCTTCACGTGATCGCGGGCGCGGTTGCCGCGGTTGGAAACGAGGACAAGGTAGGGCGTTTTTCGGCATCCAATATTGTGGACGGTGTGATCAAGCTTTCCATTGGAGATCGCATCTCGGTGGCTGTCAGCGCCGAGGGCGGACGGCTTTCGGTTTGCCGCCGTGTACCTGAGGAGAGTTTTTCGGAAATGTCCTTTGTGGATCTGAAGACCGCACGCGATCTGTTTGACGGTAAGATCAACGCCGTGGCGGCGGTTGGTGAGGGCAAGGTCCGAATTGCGGGAATGATCTCGCAGGTTGACAACATCAACCGTATCCTGGACCGCGTGTCGCTTTATCTGGCTTAAAAAGGGAGGGCTGAACCATGCATAAAATCAACGACTATACAAAGAGCCGTGAGGCATTTGCCCGCGCGGTAAAGGTGATTCCTTCGGGTATTTACGGGCATCAGGGCCCCGCCGAAGGCTGTTACGTTCCCGTTGACGCTTTTCCGCTCTATTCCTCACGCGCGCAGGGCAGTTATCTGTGGGATGCCGACGGAAATCGCTTTATCGACTACATGTGCGCTTACGGCCCCAATATTCTCGGCTATCACGATCCCGACGTTGACGCGGCGGCTGCAAAGCAACGCGCGATCTCGGACTGCACCACGTTACCCAATACCGTGATGATCGATTTTGCCGAGCTGTTGGTGGATACGGTGGCTTGCGCCGATTGGGCATTTTTCGCAAAGAACGGAAACGACGTTACCACGCTGGCCGTTATGGCGGCACGTGCTTACACACACCGCAAAAAGATCGTTTTCTTCAAGGGCTATTACCACGGTGTTTCTCCCTGGACTCAGAAGATCGACTATGCGGGTGTGATCGAAGAGGATGTGATGCACAATATTTACGTGGAATGGAACAACTACGAGCAGCTTGAAGCCGTGTTTGAGACCTACCGCGGAGAGATCGCAGCCGTGATCGCACAGCCCTATATGCATGGAAACTTTATGGATAATCAGCTTCCCGCCGAGGGATTTTGGCAAAAGGTTCGCAAAAAGTGTACGGAAGAAGAGACCGTGCTGGTGGTGGACGACGTGCGCGCGGGCTTCCGTTTGGATCTTGCGGGATCGGACCACTATTTCGGATTCGAGGCGGACCTGATCTGCTTCTGCAAGGCGCTCGCAAACGGCTATAACGTGTCGGCACTTTGCGGAAAGGAATTCCTCAAAAACACCATTTCTTCAATGTCCTACACGGGCTCCTATTGGATGAGCGCGGTCCCGTTTGCAGCGGGCATCGCATGCATTGAAAAAATGAAGCGCATCCATTGTCCTCAGATCTTGATCGAGAAGGGAACCAAGCTCAAAAACGGGTTGATCGACGCCGCAAAGAGCTATGGCTATGATCTGCATGTCACGGGCGTCCCCTCGCTTTTCTATCTCCGCATTGCCGACGATCCCTCGCTCAAACTCCATCAGGCATGGATCGCCGAATGCGTCAAGCGCGGGGTATTCTTTACCAATCACCACAACCACTTCATCAATGCCTCTCTCACCGATGAAGACATTCATGAAACGGTTGAAATTGCCGCTGAAGCCTTCGAGGCGCTCGGAAAAAAGAACTGACGGAATAGGAAAAAGGGGGTGTCTCAAATGCACTGTGCATTTGGTCGACACCCTCTTTTTTGATGTTTTATTTTCGATTTTCTCGGCGCCATTTGGTGGGCGAGATGCCGCAATACGAGATAAATACGGTTCGGAAATGTTGCGGACTTGAAAAATTGAGGATCTCGGCAATGCGTTCGATCGTGTTGCCCGTTGTGAGCAAAAGCTGCTTGGCATATTCGATCTTTTGCGCCGCAATGTATTTTCCGGGCGGGATTCCGAGATTTTTAATAAACATGCGGTTGAGCGTGCGGTAGCTGATATAGAAATATGAGCTGATCATGGGCGGGGAGAGACGGTCAAATGTGATGTTGCTTGTGATATATTCCAAAATCTGGTCAAACACGGCGCGCTCGGGCTTTTCGGGCGAGGAACGCCTGGAAATATGGATCATATCGAAAAGCGAGAGCAGAACCTCCATCAGCTCATAATTGTCAGCGTCGGAATTTTGAAAATCGTAGGAGGAAAGGATCTCATGAATACGGTCGAGGTGAAGCTCTGCGTCCATATGTACAACCAGCACCGGCTCATTGATTGCATAGGTATAACAGAGCGCGTTGAGGAAACGTCCCGCAATATTCACCCATTTTTTCTCCATTGGGTCGTTTTGATCCGAGTAGTAATAGGGAATTGTGCAGCGGTTGAGCATGTAGAAGTCACCTGCCCGCACATGATACTTTTTTCCTTCTACTTCAATCGTACCTTTTCCCGCTACAACGTATTCCAAAACGTAGAGATGCGGGGCGTAAGGGTCCTTTTCTCCGCGCTTGCAAAAATAGCGCGGGTCGGGGTGCGTAATGCCCGCCATTACAGGATGAATGACCTGTCCTACCTTTTGCAGATTGACGTCTGTAAAATAGATGTCGTCGCAAAGCGCAAAAACGTTTTGTGTTTTTGCGCCCCGCTTTAATATTTTTTTGGTAGATCCGGAATCAACCGGTTTTGTCGAATTGTTCAAATTTTCCATTGGCTTTCAATGACCTCTGAGACTTTTAAAAATCATCGGCGGAAGGTTGTGGAAGGGCGTTTCGGTTTGGAAAGCCGCATATACCTATGGGTCTTCCTTGTCTACCATAACAATACCACAACACAAGGCATAAAGTCAATAGCTTTTTCTAAATTGGCAAAAAATATATTTATAAACATAGGGAAATGACAAAAAGGAGTTGGTTTGCAAATGCTGCAAATCAACTCCTTTTATGTAAAAAACGAATCAGAGTCCCAAAACTGCGGCGCCGATAATGCCGGCATCGTTACGAAGCTTTGCGATGCGGATATCGGTGAGCGGAACGTGCTCAGTGCCGTATTGCTGCTCCCGTACAGACGCCTCAAGCATATCGATGAGCGACTGTCCTTCGTTGGAGATACCGCCGCCGAGCGAAATGACCTCGGGCTGGAAAATATTGATCATGCTTGCGATTCCGCTTGCAAGATATTTTACGTATTCCGCAACAACCTCTTTTGCCGCCTCATCGCCCATGCGCATAGCATCAAACGAGGTGCGTCCGTTTACCTTGCCCTTTTGCGCTACAATATCTGTCATCAGCGTTTTGCGTCCGGTCGCTTCACACTCAGCCAGCTTTTCCTTGGTGGTGTTGATCAGACCCGTAGCCGAGGAATAGGTTTCCCAACAACCGCGTCTTCCGCAGGAGCACTGTCTGCCGTCAACATGAATTACAACGTGACCCAGCTCACCCGCAGCCGAGTTAAAGCCCTTGAACACCTTGCCGTCGGTAACGATACCGCCGCCCACACCGGTTCCAAGCGTGATCATAACCGAGGATTTGCTTCCTTTTGCCGCACCGGCAATTGCCTCACCCCAAGCGGCGGCATTCGCATCGTTTTCAATGTGCATTTCCTTTACGGGGAACCGCTCACGGAGAAGGGGGAGAATGGGGAAGTTTTTGAAGGCGATGTTGTTGGTATATACAACGTGACCGATTTCATCGTCTACAATTCCGGGGGACGCAATGCCGAGCGAATCGATGTCGTCTACAGTCAGATTCATCTTTTCGCAGAGCTTTTTGCAAAGCATTGCAATGTCGTCCACAATTTCGATATTGGGACGGGAAGGAAGCGTAGGCGTGCTGTCCTGTGCCACGATCTCAAACTTTTCGTTTACGATTCCGGCAGCAATGTTGGTGCCGCCAAGGTCAATTCCAATACGGTACATATCATTCGAATCCTTTCTTGATTTGGGCTTTTGAACTGCTACTATTATAAAATATTTTATCGGTTTCGTCAAGAGGTTTTCCGCTTTTTTACATGCCTGAGCAAAAAAAACTTATTTTGTGTCGTCGCTGTCGAAAATTTGTTTTTCCAAATCCAACGGTGAGGCACAAAGGAATGCAGCCCCTGCCCGCTCCAGCTCGTCACGGGAGCCGAATCCCCAAAGCACCCCCGCGCATGCGATCCTATGAGCGGCGGCGCCGAGCACGTCATTGTCGCGGTCTCCGATCATGAGAATGCTGTCCGTATCGGAAAGTCCTAGCTTTTCCATCGCGTAAGCGATCACCTCGTGCTTTTCGCCGCGCGTGCCGTCGAGCTCGGGTCCCGATACGAAGGCAAAAAGATCACGCAGACCGAAATGCGCGAGGATCTGCTCGGCAAAGCAGGTTGGCTTGCAGGTTGCCAGCACGGGAACGACCGCGTTCTCGGTCAGACGGTCGAGTAAATGGCGGATCCCGTCGTAAACACGGCATTCCAGCATGCCGCCCGCGCGGTAATTTTCACGGTAAAATGCGACTGCACGCGTTGCATCCGTAAGGCTCATGTGGAAATATTTGCGAAAGGAATCGAGGAGGGGAGGCCCGATAAAGCAGGTCAGCGTGTCCGCAGGTGGCGGTTCGATCCCGCTTTTGCGGAGCGCATACTGCACCGAGTGCGTGATCCCGGGCGATGAGTCGATCAGAGTTCCGTCAAGGTCAAAAAAGCAATGTGTGTAGCGCATGATCCAAAATTCCTTTTTTTCTTTGGGAGTTCACAAAAAATCTATTGCAAGTGTTCGCGTTTTGTGTTATACTTATTATACATGATTTTTTGGAAAAAAGCAACGGCGAAATGAGGTTTTTTTGATATGGATATGAATTTTACCATTCCCGTAAACGAAGCATTTGAGGCATCTGCCGCCGATCCTTCCTGCGGATGTGCGCTTTGCGCACTTTATCGCAAGCTGGAGGAGGACGAGCTGGACCTGATCCTCGGTGCATCGATGATGGAGCCCGATATCCGCATCAAAACGAATAAGGCAGGCTTTTGCCGCACGCATTACGATATGATGTTTGTGCGTAAGAACCGTCTTGGCATGGCGCTGACGCTGGAGAGCCATCTTGATGAGCTCCGCCGTGAGATCCGAGACGGGGGACTTGGCGGCGGACAGGGCAATAAGCCGATCAAGCGGATCGGAGACCTGGAGGAAAGCTGTTACGTTTGCGGGCGGATCTCGGTGAATTTTGAGAATATGGTGGATACCGCCGTCTATCTTTGGCAAACCGACGAGGACTTCGCGCCGAAGCTCAAGGCACAGCCTTATTTTTGCCTGCCGCACTACCGTAAGCTGCTTTGGTACGGTCAACGCCGACTCGGCAAAAAGAAGCAGCCCGAGTTTGCCGCGGCTTGCGCCAAGGTTGTGGAGTCCTATTTCGACGAGCTGCAAAAGGACGTGAGTTGGTTTTGCAAAAAATTCGACTATCGCTACGATCAGGAGCCGTGGTATAACTCCAAGGACGCCGTGGAGCGTGCCTTTAAGTTTTTGCGCTCGGATCTGCATAACAAATAACAGCACCGTGGAACGACGGCAGAATTAGAGGAGTATTATGATCGACCTTTTGGAATTGCATAAGTATTTTATTCTCAACCACCTCAAGGAGGGCGACGTTGCGGTTGATTTTACGATGGGAAACGGATACGATACCGAGTTCCTTTGCCGCACGGTGGGTGAGAGCGGACATGTTTACGCCTTTGATATTCAAGCGCAGGCGGTGGAATCGACCGCGAAGCGCTTGCGTGAGGTTGGCTGTCCCGAAAATTATACGCTGATACATGATTCACACCACAATGTGAAAAACTATGTAAAAACGCCGATCAAAGCCGGCATGTTTAACCTTGGTTGGCTGCCGGGAGGCGATAAATCCATCACCACGTTGCGCGAGACGACCATGCCCGCCATTGCCGCCGCGATCGATCTGCTCGACCGTGACGCGATCCTGAACGTGGCGGTCTATCCCGGACATGCGGAAGGGGACGCAGAGGGAAAGATGATCTGTGAGTATCTTGCAAGCATCAGCCGCCACAAGGTTTGCGCCACGCGCGTGAACATTCTCAATTCACCCACCTCGCCCTATTTTATTGTCATTGAAACGAAACCGTGATGAAGAAAAAAAGCTGTGTTTTAGTCTGGCTTCTGATGCTTACCTGCCTGCTGACGGGGTGTATTCAGTTGCCGCCCGAAGGGGAGAACCCCTCGGATACCGCGGAGAGCAATTCTCAAATGAACCATCCATTTCAACATTTTTATCCCGATGCCGTCTACGTGTATCAATCGGACGTGGACGTGGATCTCCTGCTCACGGGTTTTGATCCCGCCTATCTTTTGCTTGCGAATAAGACCAACGTGCTCGGACGGGATTACGTGCCGTCCTCGCTCAAAACGCTCACCCTCCCGTACACCAAGAAGACAGGGCTTCAGCTGGAGTCGCGTACGGCTGATGCGCTCTGCGCGATGATGGAGGAAATGCGTGCGGACGGTGTGCTCGTGGTTGATAAGGACACGGGGGGCCCCAATGTCTGGGTCACCAGCGGATACCGCGATTATTCCTATCAACAGTCGCTTTACAATACCTATTACCAATATGAGCTGACGCACCTTTCCGAGGACGCGATCTATTATTTTGGAGATGCCTATATTCAAACCCATTATCGTGACAAGGGACTCACGGGGCTGAATCCCGATGACGCGCGCAAGGTGGTGCTGTCCTATTCGGCGCTGCCCGGTACGAGTGAGCACCAAACCGGACTTTGCGTGGATTTTATCACCGACTCGATGTCAGGGCTGACCAATGCTTTTGCGAATACCGCGGCGTTTTCGTGGCTTTCCGAAAATGCTTATAAATTCGGGTTTATCTTGCGCTATCCCTCCGATAAGGTGGACGTAACGGGGTACAGCTACGAATCGTGGCACTACCGTTTTGTTGGCCGTGAGGCGGCAACCGATATGTATTTTGCAAAACTGACGCTGGAGGAATACCTCGTTGCGCTGAATGAGAAAAATGATATTACGGAAGAATAAAACAAAAATGAAATAAAGTAAAACAAGAAAAAAAGAGGAGAAAACATGGAACTGACAGGAAAAAAGGTTGCTTTTTTAGGAGATAGCATTACCGAAGGCGCGGGGGTGGTTGACTGTGCCCGCAATCGGTACGACAACGTATTTGCCCGCCTTTGCGGCTTGCGGGAGACGTACAGCGATGGAATTGGCGGCTCGCGGTTGGCGCATCAATGGGTGCCCTCCGAGGAACCGCGCCGTGATCTCTGCTTCTGCGGCAGAGCCTTCAATATTCCGCTTGATGCCGATGCCGTTGTGGTTTATGGCGGTGTCAACGACTATTTTCACGGTGACGCGCCGATCGGGGAGAAGGGGGATCGCACACCCGCCACCTTCCGCGGAGCCGTTTGGTTTTTGATGAACACTTTGAAAACGCGCTTTGCAGGAAAGCCGGTCGTCTTTATGACTCCTGCGCGTTGCTTTTACAAGGGAATTCCCGATACCGAGGCCTCCACACGTCCGATGAAGCGCCCCGACGCAATGCCTGTTCTCGGATACGTTGAGATCATCAAGGAGATCGGAGCGGAGCTTGGTGTTGCGGTGTTGGACCTCTACCACACCTTTGAGATCGACCCCAACGATGCTGAGCTGCGCGAAAAATACACCAAAGACGGCTTGCATTTCAACGATGCAGGACACGTGCTGTTGGCAGGGCATTTGAAGAAATTCTTTGATACGCTCTAATTCTTTTACATCAAAAAAAGGGGAGAGACCATTGCATTCTGCATGCGTCTCTCCTCTCGTTTTTTTACCGTTTAAAAGGACATATTCGCAAAAATATGGACTCTCCAAATCCGATCATTGCCTTTTTTTGAAGTTGGGGCTGTCTCAAATTACAAATTTGAGACAGCCCCAAAGCTTGTTATTTCAAAACCTTTTTCATAATGCAGTCCACCGTGCAGGCAACCACCATCGCGGCAGCACCCAACACAGCGAGCGAGCGGGCAGAATAGCCCTTTACGTGCTCGGTGCGGAAACTGTCAATGGGTTCCGCATCATCGGGATTGCGGTAAATATCAACCTGCGTGATGCAAGTCTGCTTGATATAGGGATTTCCGTTGGTTTCCTTCCAATCCTTTACCAAGCGGCTCGCGGTGGATTGGCAAGCCTCTTTTGCCTCGCGGCATTTACGGGTGAGCATTTCACGCTTGGTTTCAGCGCTGGGCACATCTTCCCAGTCGATCAAGTCTTCCTCCCCCTCAAAAAAGGTCACGGTTTCGGTTCCCTCGGAATTACAAACCGATTCTTCCTCTGCTTCAAAGCAGGCCTGAGCCTCCACGGTTTCATCTTCGGGATTTACAATGGTCAACATTTCTTCCATAATCGGTTTCCTCCGTCTATCTGATTTTAGTATATACAAAAAGCGTTGTTTTATGCGTTGGGAGTATCCAAACATACGGTTACAATAAAACCGCCGATGTTATCCCCCGATATTGTGTACGCGTAATTTTTGGGGACCTTGATGGTCGTTAACTCATCGGCTCCTGCGGCAACGTAATAAACCTCATAATCATTTCCGTCTTTGTCCTGAATTTTCAGGTGTTGATCGCCCGCATACTGATTTTTGAGCAGATCCACGTATTCTTCCAGGCAAAGATCGTTTGCATTGATGTATGCCGCGTGCGGAATCCCAACGTAGCGGAAGCAATGCTCATAATCACTCACGAGCGTTTTGTCTTCTTTGCCAACGGGATAGCGCATCACAAAACCGTATTGATATGCGTTTTCATAGATCCAATGGGTCGATTCAATGGGCGGGAAGTTGGAGGTATCTGCCTGATGAAGTGCGATACAGCAGCCGGTGTGATGGTCGGAAAATCCCGCTCCGATCGTGGAGTTCAAAGCCTCCTGATCCTGGTAGGAACGGTAAGCGTATTTTACCATCACGGCACCGTCACCTTCCGAAATGCGGAAATAATCGAGCAACATCTTATCCATGTATGCAAAGGCTTCGCGATGCATTTCCTTAGCATAGGTCGTGTTGAGCTGATAGGGATTCTTGCCGTCTACCTTGGTGCGGTTTTCGGCTATTTTGATCAGGTACGACTGATCGGTGGGGAACACGTATTCATATTCCTCATTTACGATCAAAAGAATTCCCGTGTGAACGTCGTCCTTGGTTTTGGTGATCTGCTCATATAGAATTTCGCCGTTATTTTCCTCGCCCGATCCGCTGCCCGTATCGTCAAGATTGGGCGGCGTTACCGTGCTGAAATGATCCACCAATGAGCAGATCAGGAAGATCGAGAGTGTCAGCGCGATGGCGATCGCCACAAAGATCATGGCAAGCAATGACAGGCGTGCCTGGCGGTTGCGTTTGATTCGCTGATCACGGTTGCTGTGTTTGAGTGTGTTGAAGCTGCGAGAGGGAGTGCTGCGATTGCCCATGCGAGATACCCGTTCCTTTCTTTTAAAAATCGGGGCGGTTGCACGGTGACAACCGTCCCTTATGATTTTACCTTTTTATTAGCCTTCCAGAGCGTCCTTGATCGAGAAGTCCATACGGCCCTTCTTGTCCAGACCGATATACTTCACTCTTACAACGTCGCCAAGCTTAAGAACGTCCTCAACTTTATCGATTCTGCGAGGTGCGATCTTGGAAATGTGAACCATGCCTTCCTTGCCGGGCGCATACTCAACAAAGCAACCGAATTCCTTAATTCCGGTAACGGTTCCGGTGTAGATGGCGCCTACTTCGGGCTCGAATACGATCGCGTCGATGCAAGCCTTGGCAGCGGCAGCCTGCTCGCCGTTAACAGCTGCGATGTGAATGGTTCCGTCGTCCTCAATATCGATCTTTGCGCCGGTGTCGGCAACGATCTTCTGGATCACAGCACCGCCCTTACCGATTACCTCACGGATCTTGTCGGGATCGATCTTCATGCTGGTCATCTTGGGAGCGTACTTGGAAACCTCTGCGCGAGGCGCGGGGATAGCTTTGAGAATCACTTCGTCGATGATATAATCACGACCGATGTGGGTCATTTCAAGTGCCTTCTTAATGATTTCAGGGGTCAGACCGTCGATCTTGAGGTCCATCTGAATCGAGGTGATACCTGCATGCGTACCTGCAACCTTGAAGTCCATGTCGCCGTAGAAGTCCTCAAGACCCTGAATGTCGAGCATGGTGTCCCAAGAGCCGTCCTCAGCGGTGATCAGACCGCAGGAGATACCCGCTACGGGAGCCTTGATCGGAACACCCGCGTCCATAAGCGCGAGGGTAGAGCCGCAAACAGAACCCTGCGAGGTGGATCCGTTCGACGAAACAACGTCGGATACCAAGCGGATTGCGTAGGGGAACTCCTCCTCGGAGGGAAGAACGGGAACGAGCGAACGCTCAGCGAGCGCACCGTGACCGATCTCACGGCGTCCGGGGCTTCTTACGGGCTTTGCCTCTCCGGTGGAGAAGCCAGGCATGTTGTAGTGGTGCATATATCTCTTGGAGGTTTCGGAATCGATACCGTCGAGCATCTGTGCCTCGGAGAGTGTGCCGAGGGTTGCAACGGTGAGGACCTGCGTTTGTCCGCGGGTGAAGAGACCCGAGCCGTGCGTGCGGGGCAGAACACCAACCTCGCTGCCGAGGGGTCTGATCTGATCCATGCGTCTGCCGTCTACACGCTTTTTGTCAACGAGCAGCCAACGGCGCACGATCTTCTTCTGGATCTTATAAACCAGCTCCTCCATCATGGAAGGAAGCTCGGGATATTTTTCCTCAAACTGCGCAACGATCGCGTCCTTGATGGGAACCATCTTAGCATCGCGTACGTTCTTGTCATCGGTGTCAAGCGCGTCCATAACGTCCTTTTCGCAGAATGCGAACACCTCGTCGAACATATCGTGGTCGAGCTCGCAGGAGGGATAGTCAAACTTCTTCTTGCCAACCTCGTCGATGATCGCGTTGATAAAGCCGAGCAGATCCTTGATCTCCTCATGAGCCTGCATGATCGCGCGGTACATGGTGTCATCATCTACTTGATTTGCGCCTGCCTCGATCATAACGACCTTGTTCATCGAAGCGGCAACGGTGAGCTGAAGATCGCTCTTCTTCTGCTGCTCATAGGTGGGGTTGAGAACGATCTCGCCGTCAACCAAGCCCATGAATGCGCCGCCGATGGGACCATTCCACGGAATATCCGAAATTGCGAGCGCGGTGGATGCACCGATCATAGCGGTGATCTCGGGCGAGCAGTCGGGGTCAACGGACATTAC
>SVTW01000029.1 GCA_015063585.1 Oscillospiraceae bacterium | reverse complement strand
CAGCAAGCCCTGCCTTACGAAAGGCATTTTGCACGTACGCCCGCTTGAGCTCCAATTCATGCTCGTATCGGACGTGACGGTAAACGCAGCCGCCGCAGCCCTTCGCGGAACAGTCCGCCTCACAGCGCAAGGGGGAGGGCGCAAGGATCCGCTCGATCCGCGCAACCGTGTAGCTTTTATTCACCTTAATGGCGCGCGCCTCGATTCGGTCCCCCGTAACGGCATCGCGCACGAAAACGACCTGCCCCTTCGTACCGTCGGCATTTTTCAGATGCCCCACCCCGCAACCGAGGTTGTTGATCTCCTCAATTTCAAGCAAAAAAACGTCGTTTTTCCTCACGCGTAAAACTCCTCGCCGCTCTCCAGGCAAAGGCAGGCAAGGCGACCGCCCTCTGCCACGCCGCAATCCAAGAAAATACTGCCCTCTCCGCGTTCGATCCGTCCGCTCGCCGTGGGGGTGTGACCGACCACAACGGTGGCATCGGCAATCAAACGGCGCGACGCGTCAAGCGGCTCCGAGAAGAAGTCCTCGGGCAGGTAGTCGTCCAGCTCTCCGTCGGGGCTGTAGTCGGCAATGCCCGCGTGAACCAGCACGTAGCGTTCCCCCTTGACTTCAACCTCCTCATACAGCGTCATTTCCTCCAGATAGTCGAGCACGCCCTCACGTTCATCGGCATCCAGCGCGCGGAACGCATCAAGTGTCGGTTGTCCGCCATCCTGCACCCATTCTGCCATTTCGGTGAGAAATTCGGGGTCGGGACGCGCACCGCTCGTCAGCATTTTATCAACGCCTTTGAGCATACGTGCCGCAAGAAAATCATGCTCGCCCGCAATGGCGAATACGTTAAGACGCACGCTGATATCGGCAATCAGCTCCATGGAGCCCTCGCCGTAATCGAGCAGATCGCCCAGCAGGTAGAGCGTGTCGCGGTCGCGGAAGGAAATCTGCGAGAGCAGAGACTGAAATTTGGTGTAGTTGCCGTGTATATTGGAAATCACATAGGTCATGTTCGTAATTCTCCTTTTTTAATCTTAAATCAGAATTTTCGCGTTACCAAACGCGCACGGGGTTGCTGTCGGTCAATTGAACCGTCAGCGCGGGAAATGCCTCGCCGATCCATGCGGCAAGCGTTTTGCAGATCGGATTTTCGGTATAAAAATGCCCTGCCGCCACCAGATTGATGCCGCATTCGGGCGCTTCGGTGAGATAGTTGTGCTTCAATTCTCCCGACAGAAACGTGTCCGCTCCCGCCGCGATCGCCGCAAAAACGTCATCCGATCCGCTACCGCCCAATACCGCCACGCGCTGCACCGTTTTGCCGGCGTCCGACACCTGTACCGACGGAGCCCCCGTTACGCGGCGAACCAACGCGCAAAAGTCGGCAAGCGGCATTGCCTGCGGCAGATCTCCGATCCGACCGATCTCCTCACCGGGGTTGCCGAAGGGGGCGATATTCCGCAGGGCGAGCAGATCAGCCAGCGTGTCGTTGACACCGCCCTGTACCGCGTCGAGCCGGGTGTGGAAGCACATTGCCGTAATGCCCGCTGTGATCAGCCGAATCGCTTTCTTCGCGACGTGATCACGCGGATCAAGTGCTTTCAGGGGCGAAAAGATCATCGGATGGTGCGCCACGATCACGTTGTAACCACCCTCGATCGCCGCATCGATCACACGGTCGGTGATATCGAGCGCGATCAGCACCCGATGCACCTCCGCATCCGTATCGGGACAGCAAAGGAGACCGTCGTTGTCCCATGGGCAGGACAGGGACGGCGGGATCTTTTCATTTAGAAACGAATATAAATCAATCACCTTCATAGCAATGCCTCCAATGCATTTTTCATACCGATCTCCTCGGTCGGGTCAACATTTTGCCCGCGCGATTTTCCCGCGATGATATGTTCCAAAACTTGTATTTCATGGCGCAAAAAACCGTCAAACAGCGGCGGACGCCGTTTGATATTGTAGCGCCCCAGCATCAGCTCGACCTCGTTGTAGCATTCCTTTTCTCCGCTCCATACGGCGGCAAGCGTTTGATAGTACTTTTCCTCATAGGTAATTGTTTCCCCCAGGATCGAAAAACCGTTTTCCAGCAACCACGCGCGAAGCGTTGCGGAACGGGACATAGGCTGGAGAATCAAGCGAATACGCGGATCGCGCACCCACGGTGCTTCCGATAAAATCTTCACGATCAGCTCGCCCCCCATACCGAAGACCAAAATGTGATCGGGTTGAAAATCCTGTGCGCCATGCAGTCCATCGGTACAGAGCGTTTCGATCACGTCGGCAAGACCTGCCGCCGCAATGTTTGCCCTGGCAACCTCAATCGGGCCCTTGTTGATATCAGCCGCCAATGCCGCCGCGGCAAGCCCCTCGCGCAAAAGATAGATCGGCAGATAGGCGTGATCGGTTCCAACGTCCACCACGCGCGCACCGCGCCGGATATAAGGAACGGCACTTGCCAGCCGCGCCGAGATCGGATTGTTGCTTTGCGTCATATCGTACATACCTCATTTGTGTTTTTACGGAAAAGGGGGATGAGTGCTGTTCGCAACCGAAAAACACCCTCCCCCTCGGCTTTTTACCGCTTATTTCTTCGAAGCAAGAAAACGGTTGAGCTGATCAACCAGCGCGTCGGCATCGGTTCCGTGAACCGCACATGCGTCGGCAATGCTCTCTCCGCGAGACGCGGGGCACCCGAGGCAATGCATGCCGATGGCGAAGAAGAACTGCGCGGTTTCGCGATCATAGTCGAGAACGTCGCCAATGATGGATTCCTTCGTTACTACCATGTTTCATTCACCCTTTCCGTAAAGTTTTGCTTGCATTTTTATCTGCATATTTATTATACCCTAAAAAGCCGCAACTGTCAATCACTCAAGTACTTTTTTTGCAAAAAAATGCTTCAAAAAATGCAAGTCGGAGGCTTAGTCTCTTGACAAGACGAAAAAAAACTGATATAATGTAGATTGGTATGGTATTGTCGTCTGCGGGCTTGAAAAGGAGGCGTTTTGAAATGAAAAAATTTTTCCCCGACATCGTTGCAAACAAACGCCTGTGCTCGCGTCTGGCGGACGAGATCCTGAACGGCAGCTTTCCGCATGCCTATATTATTGAGGGAGCTCGCGGTACGGGGAAGCACACGATCGCGTATCGGATCGCCGCCGCGCTCTCCTGTGAGCGGCGAGAGGATGCCGCGCAGGATTTTCCGTGCGGTACCTGCCGCTCCTGCCGCAGGATCCTGAGCGGAAATTCCACAGACGTCTTTCTCAAGGGACGCGAGGATAAAGCTACGCTCGGTGTGGACGTGATCCGCGAAATGCGTCAGGACGTCTGCTATGCACCGAATGATGACAACGCAAGAGTTTTTATCATTGAGGACGCGCACCTGATGACAACGCAGGCACAAAATGCCTTTTTGCTCACCCTGGAGGAGCCTCCGCCTTACGTGGTGTTTCTCCTATTGTGCGAAAGTGCCGCCGCGCTTCTCGAAACCATTCGCAGCCGCGCGCCAACGCTTCGCACCGAGCCGATCGATCCACAGCAGATCGGGGAGTATCTTTGCCGCACACGGCAGGACGCCGCAACGCTGAAGCAGTCTGCTCCCGCCGAATTTTCCGAGCTCCTTGCCGCCGCCAACGGCAGCATTGGGCAGGCGATCGCACTCCTGGAGCCGAAAATGCGCACTCCTATCCTTGAAAAAAGAGAAGCCGCACGGCAATTCGCGCGTCTTTGTGCCGAGCATCGAAGTGCCGCGGAAGCGCTCCGCCTGCTACACACGATCGGGCAAAAACGGGACAGCTTTTCCGAACACTTGCAGATGATCCTGCTGTGCCTGCGCGACCTGTTGCTTTGCAAGCAGACCGAATCGGCACCGCTCTGCTTTTTCGCCGATCGCGACGAAGCCTGCGCACTTTCATACCGCTTTACCACGCCCGAGCTTTTGCGTCTCTGCCGTGCGGTATCGGAGGCGGATCAGCAGCTTCACAGAAATGCCAATATCCGCCTGACCGTGACCTCGCTCGCGGTTGGCGCAGGACTGATATAAACGTATTTGTGTTACCGAAAACAGAAAGGAAATCGACCCATGTCGGAAAATAACAACAACCAACAGCCGTCCGCAGGCGGCGAGAAAAGGGACCAGCAGAACGGCAAGGAGCGCTCGCACCGCTACCACCGTCACCGCCGCCCGCAGCATAACAACAAGGGGCAACGTCCGAAAAGCACAGAACAAAAGCCCGAGGAGGCAAAGTCACAACCGGCGGCAGAGCCCTCCGAACAGCAGCAAAACGCAGAAAATAATAAGAAAAAACAGCGCAACGGTCAGCGTAAGGACCGCGGCGGGAGAGGACAGACACAGGGAAATCGGGGCGGAAACCGCTTTGGTCTCGAAAAGCGCCCGTTTGACCCCTATGAACAACCCAGCCGCGAGGAGATCGCGCTTTCCAAACTGCGCGCGCAGATCGTTCTGCAATCGGCGGACGGAAGTGTTCCCACCGCATATGGAGAGCCTGTTTCCGCACCGCCCGTATCATCATCTCCCGTACCGGTCAATCCCGCCGAAAACGGCACGGATAGCACAGCGCCGAGCGACACGCCTGCGATTGATATGCCCGCAGAACCGTCCGAGCCTGCCGCCGAGATCGTGCGTGTGGAGGTTGTGGGCGTCCGTTTTCGCGCCGCCGGCAAGACCTATTATTTTGACCCACACGGCTTGAAGGCAAAAAAAGGAGAAAATGCCATTGTGGAAACCTCGCGCGGGCCCGAATTCGGTGAGGTCTATCTTGAAAACACCCTGGTAAACCAAAACAACGTGGTCCTTCCCCTCCGCCCGCTGATCCGAATTGCCACCGATGCCGATGTCGCGCACAATGCAGAGAACCGCGAGAAGGAACAGCAGGCGCTCAAGATCTGCCAGGAACGCATCGCCGCGCACAAGCTTGAAATGAAGCTGATCGACGTGCAGTACGCGTTTGACAACTCCAAGCTTCTGTTCTATTTTGCCGCAGAGGGACGCGTGGACTTCCGCGAGCTGGTGAAAGATCTCGCATCGATCTTCCGCACGCGCATTGAATTGCGTCAGATCGGTATCCGCGACGAGGCAAAAATGCTCGGCGGTATCGGAGCCTGCGGCAGAGCACTCTGTTGCTCAACCTTCCTCCCCGATTTCGCGCAGGTGTCGATTAAAATGGCAAAGGATCAAAATCTTTCGCTCAACGCCAATAAAATTTCGGGCATCTGCGGACGCCTGATGTGCTGTCTGCGCTATGAATCCGAGGTCTACGCCGAGGAAATCCGCAAGACACCGCCCTTTGATTCCACCGTTCGCACCGAGGACGGCATTGGCACCGTGATCGGCTCCAACCCCTTGGCAGGCACGGTCCGCGTGGTGCTGAAGGATTCCCCCGACAGCCCTCCGAAGCAATATCACCGCGATCAGGTGGTCCTGCTCCCGAAGGAACGCCGCTCCAATAATGAGCCAAAAAATGATAAAAAAGACAGTGAATCGTGATTTTTTTGCATGCGGATATGAAATTCGTGTGAAGAATGAAAAAAATTTTTGAAAAAATCAAAAAAACTGTTGCAAAATATAAAAAATATGTTACAATATAAGTACCAAATACTCAAGGAGGTCTTCATCATGGCATATAAGATTACCGACGATTGCGTATCCTGCGGTGCATGCGTTGACGCTTGCCCCTGCGAAGCAATCACCGAAGGCGACGGTAAGTATGTAATCGACGCTGATAAGTGCGCCGGCTGCGGAGCTTGTGCAGACGCTTGCCCTGTAGGTGCTCCTCAGGAAGCATAATTACATCACCCGCAAACGTGGCGGAGCAAGCAAGATTCTGCCTGCTCCGCCACCGCGTTTTCCAATGCGCAAAATCCTGTTGTTTTCGACATAAGCCGTCAGGCTTACCATTTCGCCGCAGAGAAAGGATCTGCCGTATGACCGAACCGTCTACCGTCTCCCTGCTCCCCGATGAGCGGATCGATCGGATCAATGAACAGATCCGCCTGATCCAGAAAAAACAAGGGCTGACCTTTGGAACCGACGCGTATCTGCTTGCCGCCTTCGTTCGCCCCGTGCCGCAGGCACGCGCCGTCGATCTCGGAAGCGGAACGGGGGTTCTCCCCCTTCTTTTGGCGGCACGAAAGAAAGCGGCAACGATCACGGCGGTTGAAATTCAGCCGAGCTTTGCAGATCTCATCGCGCGAAATGCCGCATTGAACGGATATTCGGAACAGATCCGACCGCTCTGTGCCGACGTGCGCGAGTTGAACTGCGAAATGCTTTCCGACAAAGAGGTGGATCTGGTGATCTCCAATCCGCCCTACATGCGCTGTGACAGCGGAAAACGAAACAACAACGATGAAAAATATATCGCACGGCACGAGGTTTGCGGAAATATCACCGATTTCTGCGAAGCGGCAAGCCGCATCCTCCGCTATGGCGGACGGTTTGTAACAGTTTGGCGCCCCGACCGTCTCTCCGAGCTGATGGACGCGATGCATCGCGTTGCTCTGGAGCCAAAACGCATGACCTTTGTGCATGCCGATTCGGATGCCGAGCCGTGTGCCGTTCTTACAGAAGCGGTAAAGGGTGCCGCGCCTGCTCTGCGTCTCTCCCCGCCGCTCCTGCTCTATCAAAAACGCGAGGCGGGAAACTCCCGACGCGTTTTAACCCCCGCGGCACAAGCCGTTTACGATACGTGCCGCCTATTTTACTGAGGGCAACCGTCTGCTCTGCATGAATAGCAGACCGCCTTTCGGTGGAAAATAATTCTGTCATTTTTTTAAAGGAGATATAAAACATGAAAACCAACACCAAAATTTTGATCGGTATCGGCATTGCTGCCGCTGCAACCACCGCAATCGCGATCGGCGTTCTGCGTGAACTGAAGGCAATTCGCAACCTGACCATTGATGTAGACGATCTTCCCGAGGAAGAGCCCGTTGAGGAGCTGGAGGCTGAGGAAGCGGTAGCCGAAGAAGCTGCTGTTGAGGAAGCCGCAGCGGAGGAAGAAGTTGCTGCCGAAGAGGCTCCCGCTGAGGAGGCTCCCGTAGCCGCTGAAGAGCCGGTTGTTGACTGATTGCATCTTTCAAAACAAATCCGAATGAAAGAAAAGGGGGCATTGGCATCTGTTGGCACTGCCCCCTCATTACTTATGGAACATACAAAACGTATTTTAAGCTATACGCGCCGCGCGATCGACGACTATAAAATGATCGAACCCGGAGACAAGATCGCGGTCGGTGTTTCTGCGGGCAAGGACTCGCTCACGCTCCTCTGCGCCATGGCACAGTTGCGCCGTTTCTATCCAATCCCCTTCGAATTGATCGCGATCACGGTCGACATGGGCTTTGAAGGAGTCGACTTTTCACCGATCCGCAAATTTTGCGAGGAGCTGGATATCCCCTATCACGTGGTGCCAACCGAGATCTCACACATCATTTTTGACGTGCGAAAAGAAAAGAACCCCTGCTCGCTCTGTGCCAAAATGCGGCGCGGCGCGCTTCACAATGCCGCAAAAGAGTTGGGCTGCACGTCGGTGGCGCTCGGTCATCATTTTGACGACGCGGTGGAGACCTTTATGCTCAACCTCTTTTTTGAGGGACGCTTGGGGTGTTTTTCCCCCGTCACCTATCTCTCGCGCGTTGGAATCAAGCTGATCCGCCCCATGCTCTATATGCCCGAAAAGGATATCCGCTATTTTGCGTCCAAGGTCGACCTCCCGATCGTAAAGTCGCCCTGCCCCGCCGACGGAAACACACAACGCGAGGAAATGAAGCGGCTGTTACGTGAGCTTGACCGCAAGCACGACGGATTGCGTTACCGCATATTCGGTGCGATGCAACGCGGAGAAATTGACGGATTCCGCTTTTTTGGAGAAATGGACGGGATCAAAAGCTATCGAAATACGACCGAAAACGAAGAATAAGGAGTTGTGGTCATGAAAATTGTAAACTATGAGAGCAGCATGGGTGCTTATACCCTGCCCGAAGGATTTTCGGAGCTGCTGCAAGGGCGTTCGATCGAGGAACAAATGAATTTTTACCGCATGACCTCGCACTATGCCAACGCGAAATCCTGCGATTGGCGCGACAGACGTGCCGCAAAATGGTTCACCCCGCTCGATCGGGACAGCGATGTTGATGCCTTGATCGTGGATAACGGTCTTGTGGTGGGCGTGATGGTAAACGCATATTTTCAGAGCAAAAAGCCGCTTCTTGCCGGACAGGACCGCGGAATGCTCACGCACGTGAACTCGGATAACAACGGAGCGGGCTATAAGGAAACCGAATTCTACTGCTATCTCGCATTGGTTTCCGAGCATTATTACGACGAAGCATGAAATATCGCGTGGTCGGTTGGACTGACTTTGACAGTGAGACCGTGGACGGCATTGACGGGAACTCCTTTGCCGAGCGCAATGCCATCATCGACGAGATTCGTAAGAACGGGTATCGTTTTACAGGGTGGGACCATCAGGAAATGCAGACCTGTACCCCCGTGCTCAACGACGGAAAGGCACGCTACTATTCGCAAAGAGGCTGGGGCTCGATCATGGCGGAAGCGCATGAACGGGTAGGTGACTATGCGGGATACGCGTTTGGAAGCGGCAGCAACATGCCCTGCGATGAATTTGATCCTGCGCGCTTCACCCCTGAGAACGATCTTCAGGAAACCTTTACGGTGGACGTGGAGGAAGATATTTTTGCACTCGCACAAAAGAAAAACCCATTTTTTATGGAGGATCTTCCCGCGTTGCGCATGATTGATCGAGGCGATACCCTGACACTGCGTTGCAAGGACGCGCAAATGACGGTCCTCGTAACCGATATCGACCGTTCGCGCAATATCCGTCGGAAAGATCGCGTTTATGATTACGTGATCCATTCCAAATACAAGCTGGTGGTAACCGGCTTGAAGCAAAGCTGACGCACGGTCAGCGATCACCAAAGGAGCTTACATGAACCACTCAGATTTTCTTCCGATCTCGCATGCCGACATGGACGCGCGCGGATGGGATGCCCCCGATTTCGTATACGTCACGGGTGATGCCTACGTGGATCACCCGTCCTTTGGCGTGTCGATCATTTCCCGCGTGCTGGAGGACGCAGGCTATCGGGTTGCCATTCTTTCTCAGCCCGATTACAAGAGCTGTGACGCCTTTCGCGAATTCGGACGCCCCAAGCTCGGATTTCTTGTTACGTCGGGAAATATCGACAGCATGGTAGCGCATTACACCGCCGCCAAGAAGAAACGCAGCTTCGATTATTACACGCCCGGCGGCGCGATGGGAAAACGCCCCGACCGCGCCGTGATCGTATACTGCAACCGAATTCGTGAGGCATACGGTGACGTTCCCATCATTCTCGGTGGGCTGGAAGCCTCTCTCCGCCGCTTCGCGCACTACGACTATTGGGATGATAAGGTGCGCCGTTCGGTATTGATCGACAGCCGTGCCGATATTTTGACCTACGGTATGGGAGAAAAGATCCTGCTCCGCCTCGCGGAGCTTCTCTCCCGTGGCATTCCGATCAAAAAGATCCGCGACGTGCGCGGAACTGTCTACCTTTGCCGCCCCGAGGACGCGGTGCATTATCCCGTTGCCGCAACCTTTGATTACAACGATCTCAAAACCGACAAGCGAAAATACGCTTCGGCATTCGGGATCCAATATCAGAATCAGGATTCGATCAACGGAAAAGCCATTTGCGAGCTCTATGACGGAAAAATGCTGGTGCAAAACCCGCCGATGCCTCCGTTGGAGCGTGAAGAATTGGATCATGTTTACGCGCTCCCCTATATGCGCGATTACCACCCCAGCTACAAAAGCGCGGGAGGTGTGCCCGGTATTGAGGAGGTCAAATTTTCGATCACACATAACCGCGGATGCTTTGGCGGATGCAATTTTTGCGCGCTCGCCTTCCATCAGGGAAGGACCGTACGCTCACGCAGCATCAAGAGTGTTGTAGAGGAGGCAAAAAAGATCACCGCACTCCCCGATTTTAAGGGGTATATCCATGATGTTGGCGGTCCAACGGCAAATTTCCGCTACCCTGCCTGCGAAAAACAGCTTCGTGACGGCGTTTGCGCCACCCGAAAATGTCTCGCGCCCACCCCTTGCAAAAACATTCGGGTCGATCACAGTGAATATATGCGCCTGCTGGAGGAAATTGAAGCATTACCGCGCGTCAAAAAGGTCTTTATCCGCAGCGGCATTCGTTTTGATTACTTGATGGCGGACCGTAACGATGCCTTTTTCCGTAAGCTCGTGCGTGACCACGTAAGCGGTCAGCTGAAGGTTGCTCCCGAGCATTGCTCCGACGCAGTCCTTGCATGCATGGGCAAGCCTTCCTTTGGCGTCTATCAGGGATTCCGCAAAAAATTCTTTGAGATCACCAAAGCAATTGGAAAGGAGCAATATCTTGTTCCTTATCTGATGTCGAGCCACCCCGGCTCCACCATTTCCGATGCGATCGAGCTCGCGCTTTGCCTCAAGGAAAACGGCTATGCGCCCGAACAGGTGCAGGACTATTACCCCACCCCCGGAACCGCCTCCACGGTTATGTATTATACGGGGATCAATCCCTTGACGATGAAGCCCGTTTACGTGGCAACCGATTACCACGAAAAGCAATTGCAGCGCGCATTGCTGCAATATAACCGCCCGCAAAACGCCGCGTTGGTTCGCGAAGCACTCAAGCGCGCGGGCAGAGAGGATCTGATCGGTTACGGCAAGGAATGTCTGGTACGTCCTGCCGCACACAGCTCCGACGCACATGCCGTCCCCTCTCGCGCCGCCAAGTCTGCCACCTCGCAAAGAAACGGCAAACAACCGCACAGCGCGTCGGCGGAATCCGCAAAGCATACCAAGCATAAACCGCTGTCTCGTCCCGTTGGCGGAAAGCCCGGTGGCAGGACCGCTCCACCGCCTCGTCCACGGAGAAAGAAATAAAGGGACTGTCTCATTCAGCGCAGAACAAAAAAACACGACAAAAAGAATTTTCAAACATGCGTTCTACCATGAAAATATTTTTTGATTTTATAGGTAGAAATGCTTGCGATTTTTGATTTTTCTGCGTGTTTTCAGCCGTGATCTCGACCTCTGCCGTACCCTCCCGTACGGATACACGGTCAAGATCACGGCTTCTGCATCTGAGCGGGACAGCCCATTTTTGTTTACTCTGATTTACGTTTGTTAAATTATTTAACAAACCTATTGACACGGAATTTCCGATATGCTATACTAAAATCAGAATAAAAAGAAATCATAGCAGGAGGTCTTTTTATGAAAGCATCTCAACATCTCACAAACAATCGGCTCTGCGAGCTGCTCGAGCGTATGCGACAGGTGCGCGTGGCACTTTTGGGCGATCTTTGCCTTGACGTATATTGGTTTGCCGACATGACACGCAGTCGTCTTTCGCGTGAAACACCGCATTTTCCGCTTCCTGTGATGTACGAGCGTATGTCGGCGGGTGCGGGCGGAAACGTGGTCTCCGATCTCGCGTTGCTATCCGATCATCTGATCCCCCTCGGCGTCCTCGGCAGCGATTGGCGCGGCGCGTGTCTGCGTGAGGTCTTTGCATCGCAGGGCATTTCCACCGAGCATATCCTGCAAATCAACGGGCGCATCACAAATGCCTACTGCAAACCGATGCGTCGGGGCTATGCGGGGATAGACGTAGAGGATCCGCGCATCGACTTTGAAAGCTTTGAACCGCTCCCACGCGAAATTGAGGATCAACTGATCGCGCGTTTGGACGAAATTGCAACACGTGTTGATCTTTTGTGCGTGAGTGACCAATTTGAGTTTGGCTGTGTGAGCAAGCGCGTGCGCGAAAAGATCAACGAGCTGGCATGCGGCGGACTTCTGTGCGTGGTGGACAGTCGCTCTCACATCTGTGATTACCGTCACTGTATCCTCAAACCAAACGAAATTGAATGCGCCCGTGCACTTGGCTATCCCGATGACTATTTACATGAAAAAAAAGCAACCGACGAGCAAATTCGGGCCGCCGCCTCCGCTCTGTGCGAGCGCACCGATTCGGACGTCTGTTTGACGTTGGGGGAACGCGGCTGCCTGATTTTGAGCGGTGCGAACGCAACGCGCGTGGGCAGTATTCACGTCGCGCCGCCGATTGACATTGTGGGCGCAGGAGACTGTTTCCTCTCGGCGTTCTCGCTGGCGCTTGCCGCGGGAGCCGAAGACGCCGAGGCGGGTTGTATCGGCGCTCTGGCTTCTGCGGTTTGTGTCCGAAAAATCAACACCACAGGATCTGCCTCCCGCGAGGAGATCCTGTCGCTGTACCGCGAAACAGAGGGCTGAACATGTCTACCAATTCGGCACTGATGAAAAAGAACAACCGCTTTTTGCTCTTGCAACGGATCCGCGAGGGGGAGATCTCTCGCGCGGAGCTTGCAAGAAAAACCGGTCTCTCGCGTGCGTCTGTCACGTTGATTACCGACGAGCTGATCCGCGAGGGGCTGGTAATTGAGGGAGAATCGCTGAAAACCGCAAACGGCAGACGCCCTACCCTGCTCCGCCTGTGCAAGGACGCCTTCCATGCCATCGGATTGGATTTTTGCCGTGACGGAATCTACGTATGCGTCACGGATTTTACCATGCAGCCCATTCTGTGCGATTTTATCCCAAAGGATACCGAAATAGAAGATGCACTATGCAAAATTGAAGGAATTGCCAAGCGCGCACAGCTGCGAAATCGCATTTTGGGCGTTGGCATTTCCGCCCCGGGGCCGCTTGACGTGCCAAGTCAGCGCATTTTGACACCTTCGGAAATGGAACGCTGGCACGGCTTTTCGATGCAAACAATCGCCGCCCGCCTCGGACTCCCCATCTGCCTTGAAAAGGACACCAATGCGCTTGCAATTGCAGAAAAATACGCGTTGAGAGAGACCCGTGATTTTCTGGTTCTGCTTGCCGACCACGGACTTGGCAGTGCGTTGATCCATAAAGGGCGCATCTTTGCCTCTGCAGGCGGCTTTGGCTGTGAGCTGGGACATACGGTGATTGCCCCCGGCGGTCCTCTCTGCTCCTGCGGACGGCGCGGGTGTGCCGAGCTGTCGGTATCGATCCCCACATTTCTGAAAAAAGCCGCGTGTGAAGGCTGTAACAAAAGCTGGGAGGCGCTTACCGACGACGCGCTTGCCGAAAATGCCGATTGCGTACGGCTTCTCTCCGACTACGCCGACATCCTCGGTGAAGTTTGCTTGAACGCCGTCAACCTCTTTGAGCCTGCGCAAATTGTACTGGAAGGACGGCTATCCTATGCCCACCCCTTTCTCGCACCTCGGATCGAAAAAAAGCTCCATACGCAGGCGTTTACCGAATCGGGACGGCGGGTACGCGTTGTACAGTCCCTCCTGCCACCTCCCGCGCGTGCCATTGCTGCTGCATCACTGGTTTTAGAACGCTATTTTATGGGAGAGGAATAACATGATTATATTGGAAGCTTGCAAACAGAAAAAAATAAAAGCCGCCGTTTTTGATTTTGACGGCACACTCTCCACCTTGCGATGTGGGTGGGAGCAGGTAATGGAGCCGCTCATGCTCGAAGTTCTCTATGGAGATGCCCCTACAGCCGAGCAGGTCGAGCAGATACGCGCCTATATCCGCGCCTCAACCGGTATTCAAACGATCCTGCAAATGAAATGGATCTGCGAGCAGCTCCGGCAGCAAGGCAGACCTGCCCGCTCCCCCTGGGACTATAAGGCAGAATATAACCGCCGCTTGATGGAAACGGTGCAAAAGCGTCGACATGCCGCCGAAAACGGTGCATCAGAATGCTATTTGATGAAGGGTGCCAAGCAATTTCTCGCAACTCTGCGTGAAAACGGTACCAAGCTTTATGCCGCCAGCGGTACCGATGATACCGACGTCAAACTGGAAGCGAAAATTCTTGGCCTTAGCGACTTTTTTGACGGCATTGAGGGCGCAAAGCCGCTCTCGGAGGACTGCTCCAAGGAAGCAACACTCACCCGTCTGATCCATGACAACGGCGGCGAGGGCTTGCTGGTGGTCGGGGACGGTCCCGTGGAAATTCGTCTTGGGCGCAGCTTTGGTGCGGCTACCATTGGTATTGCGGGGTCGGAGATCGATCTTTGCGGCTTTGACCCAATCAAAGTACGCCGTCTTACCGCTGCCGGCTCGCACGCCCTTGTGGATTGCTTTGAAAACGTGAGCGAAATTTTGAATTTTGTACAGGGAGGATTTCACCAATGAGAGGACAGTTTATCGGAGATGGCAAAAGCCGCTATCTCGATTTTTCAGAGGTGAAAACCTTTGATGCCAAAGAGCGTCGCAATCTGGTCACCATTGATCATCTCATGACGCCCTCGGTCACGCCGCACGAGGAATACACGCATCCTGATTTTGATTTACTTATCTCGCGGATCGCAGAGGCGCGTAAAAATCAGCGGCCTGTAATCTGGTCGATGGGCGCACATGTGATCAAAAATCGCCTTTCCCGCTATCTGATCGAAATGATCAAGCGCGGCATTATCACTCACATTGCGTCCAACGGTGCGGGCAGTATCCACGATTTTGAGTTGGCGTACCTCGGCGGCACGAGTGAGGACGTTCCCACCGCGATTGAGGACGGCTCGTTTGGAATGTGGGAGCAGACAGGCGCGTGGATGAACGAAGCAATTGCGCTGGGTGCGAAAGAAGGCATTGGCTACGGTGAGGCGCTTGGAAAATACATTTTTGATCACTCCGAGCGTTTTCCCTACCGCGAGGACTGCATTCTCTATCAGGCATACGTGCATAATGTTCCCGCAACCTATCACATCGCGCTCGGAACCGATATCATTCATCAGCACCCCGCCTGCAACATGAGCGCAATCGGTGCTTGCTCGGGAATTGATTTCAAGAAAATCTGCGCCTCGGTAGCAGATCTTGAGGGCGGTGTTTTTCTCAATTTCGGCTCGGCTGTGATCGGCGCGGAGGTCTTTTTAAAGGCACTCTCGATCGCGCGCAACCTCGGCTATCCCACCTTCCATATTACAACGGCAAATTTTGATCTGATCGATCTTGGCGACTACCGCTCCAAAATCGGCTATGAGGACCCGAATTACTACTACCGTCCCCGCAAAAACATTGTCAACCGCCCCACAAGCCGCGGCGGGCTCGGTTGGCATTTTAAGGGCGATCATCAGATCACGATTCCCACACTCTATGACAAATTAATGGAACAGCTCTGATTCAAAGCACTGATATCCACTGAGCGTAGACCGCTTTTTTCGGGATATTCTTGCATTTTGAAAACCAAAATGGTATAATAATCTTATCAATCATAGGAGGTATCTCTATGACAACCAAAAAGCATTTTTTACACGGAGAATGGATGTTCTCCTTTACGGATCCCAACACAGGTGCGCCTGTTCAGGATCGCGCAACCGTGCCCGGGAACGTGGAGCCGGAGCTCGTGCGGATCGGACTTCTGACCGATTATATGCCGCCCGATCATCGCCGCGCGACAACGCAATTCGAGATCGTGGATGACTGGACATACGTGAAGCATTTCGATGCGCCCCCGCTGGCGGACGGTTATGAGCGCGATCTTGTTTTTGAAGGGATCGACACGGTTGCGGAGATCTACCTCAATGGTGAAAAGCTTGCCGATTGCGCAAATATGCACCGCGAGTGGCGTTTTTCGGTTGGAAACAAACTGAAAAAGACCGACAATGAGCTGAAGGTGATCATTCGCAGTGCCGAGCTTTGGGCGCGCGATCACATGCCCGACGTTTTCCCGATCCTGCGCGCGGGCTCGCAATACGGCTCGGCGATCTATTTGCGGAAAGCACGCCATAGCTGGGGGTGGGACAATGCGCCCCGTCTCCTCACGTCGGGTATCTTTCGCCCCGTTTATCTGGAGGACCACCCCGTAGAACGCTTTGACAACGTCTATTACTATACCAAACAGATCGACGACGCACAGGGTAAGGTTTCGCTCGGTCTCAATTGGTTCTATCACTTCCCCCGCACCCGTACCACGCTGGGATACACCTTTCATTTGACACTGTCCTCGCAAAACGAGGTGCTCTATACCACCGAGGAGGAGGTCTTCTCGCCCCGCGGTGCCTGCCATTTCTCGCTCCCCCTCGACCGTGTAAAGCTTTGGTGGCCCGTCGGCTTTGGTGACGCGCATCAGTATGATCTCTGCCTCCAAATGCGTCGTGACGGCGAGCCGGTTGCCGAATGGAACGGAAAATGGGGCATTCGCACGGTGCGTTTGATCCAATCCGAATTTCTCACCGAGGACGACCAAGGCGATTTTGTGTTTGTGGTAAATAATCGCCGCGTGATGATCCGCGGCACCAACTGGAAGCCCACCGATCCGCTCCACTCACGCGCCGATGCCAAGGTGTTGAAATTTCTGCCGCTTGCCAAGGAGCTCCACTGCAACATGATCCGTATTTGGGGCGGCGGTATTTATGAGGATCACCCCTTCTTTGATTACTGCGACGAAAACGGTATCCTCGTATGGCACGACTTTATGTTTGCCTGTGAGATCACGCCGCGCGACAAATGGTTCTGCGATGAGGTGGAAAAGGAAGCCACCTTTATCCTGCGCAAGCTTCGGAATCACCCCTCGATCGCGCTTTGGTGCGGTGACAACGAAAATGACGCGGGCTTTCTCTCGCTCCATCGCGGAAGCATTGCGCTCCCCTCCGATCAGATCGTTACCAGAGAGGTGCTTCGTGACGCGGTTCTGCGCAATGACCCCTACCGCGACTACGTGGAAAGCTCCCCCAAGCAGCCCGACGAGTGCGCGATCGAACGTCGCATGGAGCAGATTCTGCGCTATGAGCAGATCAAGCAAACCGATCCAAAAAATCTCCCGCCAAAGCATTATCCGCTTGAGGCACACGTTTACCCCTCCACAAGCTACTCCGTAGCTTTGCGTCAGAATCGCGCACGCTTCATCGGTGAAACGGGTCCCATCACCTACAACCAGATGAGTGACCGAGAGGAGCTTTGGGAACGCGAAAAAGAACGTGCGATCCGCTTGTGGGATGCCGATCACAAATCGGGAAAATTTGCGGTTTGCGACAGCCATCAGCATGACTACTATTTCGCTCGCTGGATCTCCTGCGGCCGCGCGGCTTGCCGTGAAACCTACGGACGTGACTTCACGCCCGATGAGTGGAAGGACTACAGCATGGCGATCAACCTCATTGGCGCCGACATTTTCAAGGATGCCATTGAATATACCCGTGTGATGCGTTGGACCAAAACAGGGGTGCTTTGGTGGTCGCTTTCCGACATGTGGCCAATGCTCTTTAATTACTCGATGGTGGACTGCGACGGAAACCGCAAGCTGCCCTTCAATTGGATCCGCCAATCACAGCGCGCTTTTGCGCTCATGGCGGTTCGAACGGAACTTTCTCACCCCGCAACCCTCTATGCCACGAATGATACCCTCTCCGAGCAAAACGGTTCTTACCGCATCACGGCATACGACGAGCGTGGAAATGCAGCGCCCTTTGCCACAGGCACTTTCCATGCCACCGCCAACAGTGCCAACGTGATCGCACAGATCCCCGACACCGACAGCCGCCTGCTTCTGCTCATTGAGTGGACGGTAAACGGTGAGACGCACTGCAACCATTTTGTAACGGGAAGTGCCCCCTATCCTTTTGAAACGTGGCAGAAATGGAATGCGATTCTCAAAGAAAATTTTCAAAACGATCGGATGTAATGCATGAAACATAATCATATAAAAATTCAAAAATTGGTGTTAACAGGGCTGTTTCTCGCACTTGGATACATACTTCCCTTTTTGACAGGTCAGATCCAACAAATCGGAAATATGCTCCTGCCCATGCATCTTCCGGTTTTGCTCTGCGGACTGATCGTCGGTTGGAAGTATGGACTTGCGATCGGCTTTCTGCTCCCCATCACGCGCTCTCTTATCTTCACCATGCCGCCGCTCTACCCCGCCGCAATCGCCATGGCATTTGAGCTTGCAACCTATGGTGCGGTGATCGGTCTGCTTTATGCGTACAGCAAACGAAAAACGCTCGTATCGCTCTATTTTTGTCTGATCAGCTCTATGCTGGCAGGACGCGCGGTATGGGGAATCGTCCGCGCCGTGCTGACGCTTGTGGACGTTGCGGGGCTGACCGCGGGGAAGTTCACGTTTGCGATCTTTCTCTCGGGTGCTTTTCTCGAAGCGATCCCCGGAATGATCCTGCAATTGATACTCATTCCCGCAATCATGCTCTTGCTCCAACACACGCGCCTGTTGCCCCTATCGGAAAAAGCATAAACCAAAAACGGTGTCTCAAATGCAAATTCGCATTTGGGATACCGTTTCTCTTTTTCGTGGCAGACGGCAAGGGCAGTTTATACCTCTGAATACAACCTCTTTTCTGGGTCATCCTGATGCGTGTAAAAGCGCAAGCGCTTTGGCGAAGGATCTTGAAACATTCTTTTAAAGGCTTTGCCTTTTTCAAAAAAGCAACTCTCATACGGCAAGCCAATGGTTATTTTTCGTAGATCCCTGCCTCAAACAACCTTTGGTTGTTTTCGTTGGTTTTGCTCCGTTCGGCATGCCTCACCTACGCAAAACTTCGACTCGGGGCTTCGCCCCCTCGCTCAGGATGACTCGAAAAATGTAATTTTTTCTTTATCGGTAGTGCCGGCAGGGTCTTGGCGGCGCCTGACGGCAATTGGTAATATCTATGTCTTGAGCTGATAGACACCCCATCACACAATAAAATTTGTTCGGAAAGGTTTTGGGGGTGCAGGGGGACTTTTGCAAAAGTCCCCCGCATAAACCGCGTCCCCCGCGTCCCCCGCGTCCCCGCGTCCCCGCGTCCCCGTGTCCCCGTGTCCCCGTGTCCCCGTATAAAAAATGTCGGGAACCTTCTTGAAAGAAGATTCCCGACAAAAGACCTGACAAGTTTCAAAGGTGTTTTTGGATCTCACGGTAGAGATTTTGCGCGTAGAGCCCGAAGCCGAGGTCATTGGGGTGCAGATGGTCGTCGGAGTAAAAGGTTTTGAATGCGGGAGTGAAATTCCATCCGCAGATCACGGTCACATTTGGCAGATCGGCGCAAAGCTCACGAATGCGTGTGTCCACAGTATAGGTCGGTGCCCCGAATTTTGTTTTGCGTTCGCAATCCAGACGGCAGATCGGCGTAATCGCAAAAATTTTCGCATTTGGATAAAGTGCCGAAAGAGTTTGATAGAAAGAACGGCAATGCGCGGTAAACTCCTCAGGCGTGGAGTGCGACCAATCGTTTGTTCCATACGCAACCGTAATATAATCGGGCTCGATCGGGTCAGCTTGCTCCGCCAGCGCCGGGAAGAAAATCTCCCCTCCGATTCCCTTGTTGAAAATCTCCGCGTCAAGCAACCGCGCCAGCGTGCTGGCATAGGAAAGCGAAGGATAGGTAGCATCGTAGCCCTGCGTGATCGAATCACCAAAGGCGATCATGGTGTGCGGACGCGAGATCGGCTCCAACATCGCGCCGTCGTCCAACTCGATGTTTGACAGAATTGCCGCTCTCGACCAAGGCAGATAGAGCTCCACACACTTCTCTCCCTTTCCCAAATCAATCGCAACACTGCCCCCCGTCATCTGAATCCCATCGGTACCGAAATGATTGGTAAGTAAGCCGTTGAGATAAAGATCAAACCAGCCAAAAGAACGCGAGGACCCGACCTCAAGGCGATAAGTAAAGGAAAGCTTCTCGGAATCGGTGCGAAAAGCAAGCCGAATCGAGGAGGTGGCAAAGCTTTTCTTATAAAAATCGGAATTTCCGCAATTGCGATATACCTCGGTTTGCGCTTCGGTGAAACGGTTAAAACGAAATTCCCCGTTCCGTTCCTCAACTCTTGCCGCACCCTTTACAATTGCTCTAACTTGCTCAATACGAAGAACCATAGCAAATAACAATCCTTTCTTTTTCCATTTTGATCATTATATCACGTATGGATCTGAAAATCAAGCTTTTTTGAAGATAATTACTCTTTTTTATGCCATTTTTTATATAAAGAATAATTCTTATTTAAATATAGTCTCGATGACTCGCACGGAGGAAGCAGGCGAATAGCGCCAGGAGTCAAGATGCGCGGTTTTGGCAGGGTCTACAAAATAAACGGGGCGACGGCGTTGCGGCTCGGTGCAGTAAGCGTCAATTAAAACCAACTTGATCTTCATGCGTTCCGGCACGATGCTTTTGATGTAAACGGCAGCACTCTGTCCAATGCGCGTGCGCAGATCCTCCTCACAGCCCTCTCTCAGCTCGGCAAGCCCCGCCAAGTTGGGGGCCAATTCCACGAAAACGCCGTAGCTCTCCACGCTCCGTATGATCCCCGCCACCGTTTGTCCCGCTTCGAAGCCCGCAACGTTTTCCTCCCATGTGCCGAGTAGCTCCCGCAGGCTGACGTAGATCCGACCGCTCAGGCAATCGATGTTCTTTACAACCACCGAAAGCTCCATGCCGGTTTTCAAGCGGTCCCGCGGGTGTGCGATTCGAGAAACCGAAATACAATCCACCGACAAAAGCGAGGATATTCCGCATCCAATATCCAAAAAAGCGCCAAAGGGCTCCAGATGTGTCACGCGTGACGGAATGATGTCTCCGGGTCTTAAACGCGAGAGATATTCGCGCATGCAAGTCTCCTGCGCCAAACGGCGTGACAGGATCGCGGTGAGAATCCCGTTTCGGCTTTCCAATGCCAGCACCCGAACCGCAATCGGCTTTCCAACGCGTGTGATCACCGCGATGTCCTTTCTCGGCTCGCCCTCACGGCAATAAACCGCCTCCTCAGGCTCAACAATGCCCTCCGCACAGTGCAGATCCACGTGCAGGCGCAGTTGGTTGTCGCAAACCATTACCACACCCTCTATAATTGCGCCGAGATTCATTGCGCGCTCCAGCCCCGCAGGACTTGCTAAATAGGACTGATTCTCCTCGGTTGCGATCCGCGCGCCTTCCGGCTTGAATGTTTCGTTCATTTTTTCATTACCTCCGTTTTCGGACATTCCGTTTTTCTATATCCTATGTAACGAAAATCCCGAATATTCCGAGCCGGTATAAAAAACGGGTATCTCAAACGCAATTCTGCATTTGAGATACCCATTAATTTCGGTTTATTGAGATACCCATTGATCTCAGTCTGTTTTTATTCGATACACTCGGAAGCCTTGCGGTTGATCGCAAACTGAACCGAAAGATAAACAAGGAAGAAGATAGCCGCCACAACCAGCGCACCCCAATTTTTCTGACCGAATTGCAGGAAGGTAAGCGCGGGAAGCAGCTTCGAAAGGAAGGTCACCGTAAGCATGCCACAGAAGAACGAAGTTGCGGTGATGAACACGGTACGGATCAAGGAAACCGAAAGCGTTGCAAGCAACACGGCACCGCCCAGTGCCAAAACCGTGTTTTCGGTATAAAACATGACCACGCAGTAGCCGATGAGTGCAAACGCCGCATAGATCGTGTAGGAGAACTTTACAAAAGCGAATGCCATAAAGAGAAGCGCGATTACAGCACCGCAAATATAAGCACACCACGCGGGGATCCAATCCAACGTTTGATGCACAAGGGCGAAAAATTCAACACCGACAAAATATCCCACGTAAGCCATTCCCAAGCCCATAACCAGTTTGATCAGTTTGTATCCGAAAAAGCCGATTCCAACCGTGATCGCAAGACCGATCAAAAACAAGATCCAGGATCCGATCTTAATTTCTTCCGCAAGATTTTCAATCGTGTTGCCCAAGTCAGCCAAAACGCTGTAAACATCCTTGCTGCCGATATTCTTGATATAGTCCATTAAATGTGTTAACGTCATAAATCAAGCTCCTTTGCCAAAATACATTTGCTCTTTCTAATATTATACCCCGATCGGAAAAACTTGTCAAGAGATCACGGGATATTTTTCAAAAATTCTTCTCCCAAAGTATGAAAGAAGAAAAACGGACAACATTTTTTATAAAAAAAACAAATCGGCTATTTACTTTTTTGAAGGAACATGGTACAATATTGATATAACCTGTCAACATCTGTAACCGAGAAAAATTATGAAACGGAGGCTTCTGTTATCATGCCCAACCATCTCTCAGACCCCGCGATTGAATATTTAATTCGCGCAATTATGACGATTCAAACAAAAGAGGAGTGCAGATATTTTTTAGAGGACCTCTGCACCGAATCCGAGCTTTTGGAAATGTCCCGCCGCCTCCAAGCCGCGAAAATGCTGAAGAACAACTATATCTATTCTGAAATTGCAGAACGTACGGGGCTCTCCACCGCCACCATCAGCCGCGTGAACCGTTGCCTGAAATTCGGAAATGCCGGTTACCTTACTATCCTTGACCGACTCGAAAAAGAGGACCGCCGCGGATGAGCGGTTGCGAAGGATACCAGGCGATCGCCGGCGTGTATGACAAGCTCAACGCCGAGATCGACTACCGCGCATGGGCGGATTTTTTTGAGGTCTGCTTTGACCGTTTTCTCCCCCAACGCCCCGAGCTTGTGCTTGATCTTGCCTGCGGAACAGGTCGCATGACGCTTGAGCTTGCCGCGCGCGGATACGATATGATTGGCGTGGACGGCAGCGCCGATATGCTCTCCGAGGCTTACACACGCGCCATCGGACGCGAACGACTGCTCTTTCTTTTGCAGGACATGCGTTCCTTTGAGCTGTACGGAACGGTGGGCGCCGTTACCTGTTGCCTTGACAGCATCAACTATCTGCTCAAAGCAGAGGACCTGCGTGCCTGCTTTGCCTGCGTGCATAACTATTTGGATCCCAATGGGCTCTTTCTTTTTGACGTCAATACCCCCTATAAATTCAAAACCATTTACGCCGAGAATGCCTATGTGCTGGAGGACGAGCTTGTTTGGGATGCGGGGGGTGACCAAGAGGAACGCGCGGCGGTCTATTGCGGCTGGCAAAACCACTACGATCCCGAAACAAAAATATGCGATTTTGATCTTTCGATCTTCGAGGAAGCCCCCGACGGCAGCTATCGTCGCGCCGACGAGCACCAACAGGAGCGATGCTACGATCGGGAAGATCTTCTCACCGCCCTGCGCGAAACCGGCTTTGAACCGCTCGGCATTTGGTCGGATTTCAGCTTTTCGGAACCAACCGAAGCCACCGAACGCTGGTACATCGCCGCGAGGGCAATCAAACCCTGCTGAGAAGCTCGGCAAATACACACGACCTATCGGAAAGGAATTTGTATGGCATCCACCATTTTGCGCGCTATGACGGCTGACGGAAGCGCGCGTATTCATGTTATTCAATCCACAGAGATCGTCAATGAGGCGATCCGTTTGCACCAAACCACCCCCACCGCATCGGCAACGCTTGGCAGACTGCTCACCGTAACCTCTATGATGGGCTGCATGCTGGGAGAAAAGACCGATACCATCACGGTCGCCCTGCATGGAGACGGCCCCGCCGGACACGTGCTTGCGGTTTCCGACTATATCGGAAACGTGCGTGGATATATTCAAAATCCGGCGGTTGACCTACCGCTCAAATCCAACGGCAAGCTCGACGTAGGCGGCGCGGTTGGAGGCGGAACGCTTCACATCATCCGCGATATGGGCGGAACCGAGCCCTACAACGGATCGATCCCACTCGTCAGCGGTGAGATCGCCGAGGACGTTGCCGCATACTACGCAAAAAGCGAACAGGTGCCAACCGTTTGCGCGCTCGGCGTCCTGGTGGATACCGACTGTACCTGCCGCGCGGCAGGCGGCGTGATCGTACAGCTTCTGCCCTTTGCCGATCCCAAAACGGTGGATCTGATCGAGCGCAATGCCGCGGATCTTGCCAACGTATCGCGTTTATTTGAAGCGGGGCTTTCCAATGAGGAGATCGCGCGAATCGCGCTTCGCGATATTCCCTTCGACGTTTTTGATGAGCTTGACGTCGCATACAAATGCAATTGCAGTCGCGAGCGCACCACCCGCGCGCTGATCACGCTCGGAAAGGCGGACCTGATGCGGCTGATCGACGAACAGGTCTCGGAAGGTAAACCTGCCCGACTTGAGGTCAACTGCCGTTTTTGCGACAAAAAGCAATATTATAACCGCGACGACGTAGAGAACATGTTCTGAAGCACGCCAAAGGAGACAACCACATGGATTCTTTCAACAACTATGAGCAAGCAAAGTCGGATTACGCCGTTCTGGAGCCCTTCCTCAACCGTGAGGAGGTGCTGTGGATGGGTCATCCCTCGGACAAGAGCTCTCGCCCGCTCGGATCGATGATCTATCTCGGTGTCTTTTCTGTCTTTTGGCTGAGCTTTGCAATCTTCTGGACAATAACCGCCAGCACCGCGGGTGGATTTTTCGGGCTGTTCGGCATTCCCTTTGTTGCGGTTGGATGCTGGATGGTCTACAGCGTTTTCTTCGGGTACAAAAAGATCGCAAGCACCACCTACTATGCCGTCACACCCAGGCGTGCCTTGATCGTAACCGTGCGCAAAAGCGGAACCAATTGCACCGAGCATCTCTTTGCAAACCTGCCGGGTGTTCAGCTCACCGAGGTAAAGGGTACGCGCGGAACGATCCTCTTCTCGCTCTATCCGCCAAACTTCAACCGCGGATATTATCGCCGCGGCATCAGCATGAATGAATTTTCAGGCGGCGATTGGACCATCGCATTCCGATCCATTGATAACGTACAGCACGTCTATCAGATCATCTACGATCAAATCGCGGCGAACGGCAGCGATAAGGAATAAAAAAACACCCAAGGGGAGCCTTCCATAAAGCAGGTTTTACCTACCGATAGAAAATCATCCTCGTAGGGGCGTTCTGTGAACGCCCGCGGGCGAACGCAGTTCGCCCCTACGGCAAAAGGACAGAGAATTTCACGTTCTCTGTCCTTTTTTCTTGACAAACACTGCATTTGTAGACACAAATGCCATATCAAATTGGAAGTGATATGCTGACCGTGTCAGCGTGATATTGTTGCAAGCAACAGTGATATTGCTCCGAGTTGCTTTGCAACTCTGTGGTCGCAGTGATATTATATTCGCCTCCCAAGCTCGCGTAGCGAATATCACTCGGCGATAGCCGAATACCACTGCGATGCAATAGAACTCGCCAGAGGCGAATATAACTGTGGCACCTGCTCTACGGCAGGTGCCACAAAGGGGACTTTTTTGTAGCGCGGAATTTGCGGTTTTCGACTGCAAAGCAGTCGAAAATTGCGGTGTTTAGCCACAAAGCAAAAACGTCGGGGGTGAGTACCAAATGCATTTTTGCATTTGACTCACCCCCTTTTTCCTCGTATTTTGTTTTTCAGCCACCGTAGGGGCGATTATCAAGCCTCCGCCTGATATACGACCTTTCCTTCAATCACGGTCACGTAAGCCTCGGTTCCAATTACGGTCAGCGGGTCGTTCTGCCAGATTACCACGTCGCCGTCCTTCCCCGCCTCAAGGCTACCCACGCGGTCGCCGATACCCGTTTGCGTTGCGGGATTGACTGTGATCGCGCGCCATGCAGCCTCATAAGGCAAGCCCGCGCTGACGGCAAAGCCCGCGCACATGGGGAGATATTCCAGCGGGATCACAGGCGCATCGGTGATGATGCTGAGCGGTACTCCCGCGGCATGCAGCACACCGGGGGTGGTGAAATCCTTATTCTTCAACTCAATTTTCGACTTGCTTCCAAAGGAGGGGCCAATGAATGCGGGATAGCCTTCCTCGGCAAGCTCCTCGGCGATCAGCGAGCCATCGGTACAGTGATCGAGCGTGAGGGCAACGTCAAACTCCTTGGCAATGCGAATCGCCGTGAAGATATCATCGGCGCGGTGCGCGTGTGCCTTGAGCGGGATCTCCTTTTTGATCACGGGGATCATAGCCTCCAGCTTCATATCAAACGCAGGCTCCTTGCCGGCCTCCTTTGCCGCGAGATAATTGCGCGACTTGAACAGCAGCTCGCGGAGCATTGCGGCGGTTGCCATACGCGTAACAGGGGCTTTGTGTCCGCTTTGACCGTAGCACCCCTTCGGGTTTTCACCAAACGCGCATTTCATTGCCACGGGATTTTTGATCACCATTTTGTCGATCCGCTTGCCTGCCAGCTTGATGGCAACAAAGGTACCGCCCACCACGTTGGCGCTGCCGGGACCTGTGCAGGCAGAGGTTACACCGTGACGCACGGCAAGCTCAAAGGTCTCGTCGATCGGGTTAATACCGTCGATCGCGCGCATTTGAGGCGTCATGGGATCGGAGCGCTCATTGCAGTCCGCCCCCTCCCAGCGCATTGCCGAGTTTTGAACACCGATATGACAGTGCGCCTCCACGCAACCCGGGGTTACAAGGCGTCCGCCCGCATCAATTACAGTCATCTCGGGAGTCTCGTCCATCACCGCGCCAACCGCCGCGATCTTACCGTCATCTCCGATCAAAACGCAACCGTTTTCAAGGTCCGCGCCCGCCATCGTTTTTATTTTTCCATTTTTGATCAATAACATAAAAACACCGCCTTTCGTTTTTTTCATTATATCACATTCTTTACCGCTTTTCAATACCTGCCAACAAAAAGATAAGGGAACGGTTCATTTCCGCTCCCGTTCCGAAAAATGCCGAGTAGCGTCTTTTTTTCTCTTACAAAAGCCTTTTCTTCCGCAATTCGGGCATTTCGCAACACGAGAGCGGTTAAAATGGACCGTAATATAGATCTGATACCATTTGGGTTTGAATTCGGTTTTGCATTTGGGACAAACGTATCGGTTCGAAATCAGAATGACATACAACACAACAAAAAGAATCAACACCGGAACCGCGATATAAAACCACGGAACATCAAAGTGACTGCCAAACCAATTCACTTGGCAGGACGTGAGCGTAAGAGTGGATATCAATAAAAGCAACGAAGAAAAGACTCTTTTCATGATAGCACCGCCTTTCTGTTATTTGACGCTTGCGTCAAATATTTTGTTTGGAACGTGTTGACAAAAAAGATGCCACTTATTTTTCTTTAACAAATCTTATAGATGTACACCAAAGTGCCATGTAAAACGCTATTCCAGAAAGGATCTTAACCAAAAGATTGCCGCCACCTATCACATTCAGCCAATCAACCAAAGTGCCTTGCTGGGCAACTTGATTCATAGCATTGAAAAATGCAAATGACTGTAATCCTTCCAGTACGGAATATATTACGATGAAAGAAACCGTCGGTATGCCCGTAATCAATGAGAAAGAAATTTTTTCTTTGCTTATCCATGAATTAGCAAGTATAAACAAACCGAAATAAACACAGGTCTGTACAAGCAAAGTCAGAATGCTCGTAAGCAGTGTTGCCATAAACGAGGTCGTAAACGTTGCATAAACAAATTCAAAGACAGGCAATCCAACAAGACCAAGCAACAAAACAATAATAATTCCGAAAGCTTTTTTGCCCTTCATGCCGATAACAAACGAACAAAGGCAAAAAGCCAAATACGGAATAATGATGGAAATACTAGATATGCATCGCAAAATTGCCGATATTAAGCATATAATGCCGAGAATTATATGTCTTTTAGAAATTTTCATATATCCACCGCCTTTCTGGTTTTATTATATCACACTTTGGAGTATTTTTCAATATTTACCGTGAAAATGGGTGTGGCAAAGGTTCACTTCTACTCCCTTGCTCAAAAATAGCATTTGGCATCTTTTTTAAGGTGTTATTTGCCTTTATTTGCTTTCCTTTTTGCTATACGTTCTTCCCAAAAATCCGCTTGGGTGATATATATTTCGTACAGTTGTTTATAAGACGGAATGGATCTGTAACGACTACTACCGTTCTTTGAAGGTATGGGCGGTTGCACAATACCAAGATATATGCCCAAAAGCGAAACCACAACCCAGTTGGGGAAATAGAACAAAATAATAAGAGCGATAAAGTAGGATGAATAATAAAAACCAAGCACGATATGCGAGAGAAGCTTTTTCGGCAGAAGTTTGCTCCAAAAGCGGTACTGTATATCGTAA
>SVTW01000028.1 GCA_015063585.1 Oscillospiraceae bacterium | reverse complement strand
TATTTGTATGTTTCCATTCCTGACGGCAGTCTTCGCACTCTGCTTAAAAAGATTGAATGATCAGCTCAGAAGTTTGGAACTGTTGTTTGGGTATTATAAAATTAAGTATCGGGATTGATACCTCTGCAGCTATTTTTGGTATCATGCGATTCAATGAAACAAAAGAATTAAGGTTCAAAATTGTTGGGGTAACTCAGAAAAAAGCACTTGCGATCCGCAAGTGCTTTTTTCAGTTCTATTCGCCTCCCGGCGAGTGATATTGCTACGCAGTGGTATTCGGCTTGCGCCGAGTGATATTCGCTGCGCGAGTTTGGGCGGCGAATAGAATATCACTGCAACCGCAGGGAGCAATATCACTTTTGCGCAAGCAAAAATATCACGCTGACGAAGTCAGCATATCACTAAAATGCTTTTGTACGAGTTGCAATTCCGTCCTACGAGCCCATATTGGGGCAACAATTTTGCACCCTAACACAAAAAGTCCTTGATTATCAAGGGCTTTTCGTGTTTTTAGGGGTGAAAAGCCCCCCCTTTTCACCATTGCACCTTTTTCTCGACCTTTTGGTCTCGAACCCGCGACACTTTCGCACATTTTAATATACAGAACCAAGTGCAGACTTCAAAGTAACACAAAAGTAACAACACTTTTTCTTGATTTGTGCTATAATATAGGTGCTTGGAGGTTACAGGATATGGAATTTAAGGAAAAACTAAAGCAATTGCGAATCCAAAAAGGACTCACACAAGCGCAATTGGCGGAAAAACTCTTTGTGAGCCGGAGCACTGTTGCAAAATGGGAAAACGGTTTGGGATTGCCCAATCCCGAATCTATGGCTACGTTGGAGAATCTTTTTGATATTTTTGCCGAGGAGCTTGCCACCGAAGAGCCTGAAAAGGTAATCGTAAAAAAGAATCGAAAACTACGGTGGATAGGGCAGATTATCGGATGGTCAGCAATTTTTGTTTTGCTTATTGCAACGATTTATCTTCCGTTTGCAATACAGCATGGAGCGTATGGCTTTACTCCGGAGATGGCTGCGGGAAGCTATGCAGACAGCGAGTATATCGATACCGGTGATTATCGGATCTATTATTTCACATTCGGGGGCGACTTAGAGGATGGACGCTATTGGTCGGATCTGCAAGGGTTTAAACCTGTAAAAAAGCATTTTTGGGGGTGTACGGTTTCAGAAGATGACTACGCCTACAAGGTGTTTACCAAAGACAATTACGTTGTTGGAAGACTCTATAGCATTAAAGGTGAAGATGGGTATTACAATCTAATCGATAAGGCCGGAATATATAAAGCCGAGGAGCCGGGGACTCCGGCAATTTGGGATATTCCCAGCGAATTGATTACAGCTACAACGATTACGATCTCAGGTGTGGAATATCCGCTTCAAGAGGGCTTCTTTTTCATTACGAATGAGCCTGTAAGATATTTCGAAATTGGTGATGAATGGTATGACGTAGAATAATGCAAGTTGCATTTTTGTACTATGATCTCAGAAAAAAGTACTTGCGAAAGCGAACTTCTCATAAGGATATTTGCAAACATCCTTGTGACAGAGCGCCTAAAGGCTGGTTCTCATAAGGAAGTTTATCTTATACGCGGTAGGGGCGAACTGCGTTCGCCCGCGGGCGTTCAAAGAACGCCCCTACGGATAAGCAATATTTGATCCGCGGAAAACAAAGAGATACGGGGGTGAGTACCAAATGCATTTTTGCATTTGACTCACCCCCTTTTGCCTACATAAACAGACCGGCGAGGATTGTGCAAATTGGAAGAAATCTATTGCAATGTTGCGGTTTGTGTGTTATAATCATGGGTGCTGAGAGATGGAAGGGGGCGACGGTATGATCATTCAATCCTCTTATGTAGAGCAAGCCGATTTGGAGTACGCGATCGAGTGCCTTGAGGTATGCAAGCAGGATAACGCGGTGCAATACGGATTCCACCACCCGTACTTTACCCCCGGAGGGCATTACGGAAAGCAGTGGTGGCAGTTGGATTCCTCCCTGGCTTTGCGTGGGTATCAATGGATCGATCGAAATTTTACGGAAACGGCGCTTTTGAATTTTATCGAGTCGCAAAAAGAGGACGGCAGGATCTGTCTTTGGGGTGCCGACGTATTGCCTTCAAAGGTGGCGGGGGATAACTTCCCGTTGCAGACCGAGGGTGTTTCGTCCCTGCCGAAATTGTTTGACGTCGCGTATCATATTTTGAAGGGGTCGTCGAACACCGCGCTCAAGACGGCAACCTATCACATGCTGAAGCGTTATCTGGATTGGTGGTTTTTAAATCGCCTGGATCCCGAAACCGGATTGATCACGGCTGTGTTTGAGGAGACCTTTGTTCCGTATCTTGCATACGCGGGGGAATACGCGGCGGTGGATACAAACGTGGAGGTCTGCGTTGGCTGTCACTATACGGGTCTGCTTGCCGCCGCGCTGGGAAGATCGGGAGATGCGGAGGTGTTGCGCGCGCGAGGCGAGCGGCTGAAGCAAAGCATCAATCAATACCTGTGGAACGATGAAAAAGGCGCGTATTTCCCATACCTCACAAAAGAAAAGCGGCTCTGCGACTGTTTGATGGCGTCCACCTTTTTCCCGCTGCGATTGAGGATCGCGCCTGCCGACCGACAGAAACGGCTGCTCGAGCTGCTGAAGGATCCGTCGCATTTCAATTGGGATACGATCCCGCTGACGTCGGTTTCCAAAAAGGATCCCGCTTTCACGACCACAACCGGTGCCTATCAAGGAAACGCGAGCTGGAGCGGAAACGTGTGGACGTTGATCAACGAGATGGTGGTGCGCGGGCTTTGCGATTGCGGTGAGAACGAATTGGCGGCAGAGCTGGCGTTGAAAACGCTCCGCGCGTTTAACCGCAACTGCACCGAGTTCATCAACCCCTTTGACGGGAGCGGACACGGAGTGTTGCAATACGCGTGGACGGCATCGCAGTATCTGGAGCTGATCATAGAAACGCTATTCGGCATCGCGTACCGTGCAGAGGACCGCACGATTACCCTATCGCCCAGGCTTACAAAAGCCCTGCAAAATACGTGTATGTCGATCAAAGGGCTCGCTGTGACAAGTGAGATCCTTTTGGATCTCACGGTGGATCACGGCGCGGTGACCTATACGGTAACAGGGGAGCCTGTAAAGGTTCGAATCGAGCCGGTTGTTTGACGCGCGGCTGTGTGAGGATCTGTAAGCCTCGGTCGGCGTCGCGGGAGCGGTGATTTTTCAGGGACGTATGGAGAAGATGCGGAGATGTGCCGCACCCAAACAGAAGATTGCTTTTGTTTTTTTGCGAAATATGTGCTGTCGTTATTTTGTCAGCAAATTTAATCGAATTTGAAACTGTTTCAGGAGGTTTGATATGGACTCTTTTATTCAAGTGGATCCCAATATGATCGTAAACACCACGATTGGTGACGTAGAGGTCGTCTGGCGAGACGTGCGCACGGCACCCTTTGCCCTGCATGGCTTTTATCAGCCCTTAACCGAGGAGATCTTCCGTCGGGTCCCCACCGATGTTGCCGAGGCAACCAGCGTAAACGTTGCAAAGCTCTCGCAGGAATCGGCGGGCGGCCGTGTGCGCTTTTCCACCGACTCGCCCTACGTGGCAATTCGTGCCAAATACCGCGTGGTGGGGCGCTCCTCTCATTTGACGCTGGTCGCCTCCTCAGGCTTTGACCTTTACGTGGACGGCGCGTTCGGCAGCCGTTTTGTCAAGGAATTTCGTATGCCCTATGATATGACCGACTCCTACGAGCAGATCGTTTATCTCGAAAGCGCGGCAATGCGCTCGTTCACGATCAATTTCCCCGTGCATGCCGTGCTGGAATCGCTGGAGATCGGTCTCAAACCCTCGGCGAGATTGGAAGCACCGCGTCCCTACCGCAACGCGGATCCCGTGGTGATCTACGGCTCCTCCATTGTTCACGGCACCGCTGCATCGCGCCCGGGGCTGACCTATCCCTCCATTCTTACCAGAGACCTGAACATTGACGTTTACAATCTCGGCTTTTCAGGCAACGCAAAGGGCGAGCGTCCGATGGCGGAATGGATCGCAACGCTGCCGATGAGTATTTTTGTTTGCGATTACGACCACAACGCGCCAACGCCCGAATATCTGGAGGAGACGCACTATCCCTTCTACGAGGTCATTCGCGAGAAGAATCCCGACCTGCCCTACGTGATGATCACGCGCCCCAATTTCTGGACGTGCTGGAAAGATCACGAGGTGATCATGAAGCGCCGCGAGGTGGTGATGCGCTCCTATCTGAAGGCGAGAGAGACGGGCGACCGGAACGTCTATTTCATCGACGGCTTCGATTTTTGGACCGCGCCTCATACCTACGAATGCTCTATGGACGGCATTCATCCCAACGATATCGGCTTTGTTCGCATGGCGGACAACATTGGTACGGTGTTGCGCTACATTTTTGAAAAGCAGGAATCCAATCTTTGATACAAAGGGGGTGAGCACCCAATGCATTTTTGCATTTGACTCACCCCCTTTTGCTTTGCGCCTGCCCGCGGAACGTGAGAAAAACCGTGCGATTTCGTCATTTTCCCGCTATATGCTTGACAAATGGGGCAATGCATGATACAATAGTAATTACACCAAAAATAAATCGGTAAGGAGTTGGTTTTTTTCATGGGTAGTGACAGTATACCCTTATGGATCATCTTTTTTGTTTGTGTTTTGGGCGGTGCCTATTTTGCCGCCACCGAAAGCTCTTTTTCGGCAGTGAATAAGATCAAGATCAAAGCACTTGCCGACGACGGGAACAAAAGAGCACAGGGCGTTCTGTTCATACTGAACAAGTTTGACCGCGCTTTGACAACGCTTCTCCTTGGCAACAACGTGACCAAAATTGCGGGTGCCGCCGTGTTTACCATTCTCGCCACCGATATCTTTCGGGAGCAGTACGGAAAATCCGAGGCGTTTCTGGATTCGTTCGCGTTTTCGATGATCTGCTCGGCGATGAGTACGGTGATCATTTTCCTGTTCAGCGAAATGATCCCCAAAAGCTTTGCCAACGACCGCAGTGAATCGGTCTCGCTGTTCTTTCAGGGATCTCTGCGGTTTTTGATGAAGCTGCTCAGGCCTTTTTCCGCCTTTTTCGGTCTGATCTCTGATTTTGCGTCAAGGGTTTTCTCCAAAAAGGAAGCCGAGCCCTCTATTACCGAGGATGAGCTCACCGAGATCATTGAAACGGCAGAAGAGGAGGGCATTGTAGACGAGGAGCAGGGCGACATGCTCAAGTCGGCGCTGGAATTTGCCAAGACGACGGCGGGCGAGATCATGACGATGGAGAAGAACATCGACTTTGTTCGCGTCAATGCCGCTCCCCCTGAAATTCTGGAGGTCATTCGCAACACGAATCACTCGCGTCTCCCCGTTAAGGCGGAAAATTCCGAGCGTGTTGTCGGTATTTTACGTACACGAACCTATCTGATCGAGCATAAACGAAATCCCAACCTGCGCTTGCGGAGCGTGATGAAGCCGCCGTATTTCGTTCGAAAGGACGCAAAGATCGACGACCTGCTCACCGATATGAGACAGCACAAGATACAGGTTGCCATGGTGCTTGACGATCACAAAAAGGTGATCGGGCTGGTCACCATTGAGGATATTTTGGAGGAGCTGGTTGGCGAGATCTTCGATGAGGAAGACGTGGTTGACCAAAACTTCCAAACGCTTGGCGGAAATAAATATATGATCAATACGCATATGCTGATGGCAACCGCCTATGAGCGTATGAGCTTGGGAACTGCGCCCAGAAAAATTGCCGCAAAACCAATGCTTTCCTTTGTTTTGGAAACGCTGGGACATCTCCCCGAGGAGGACGAATCCTTCCTTTATGAAAACATCCGATATACCGCAAAAACCGTTGAGGACGGGCGCCTCACCGAGGTGCTGGTTCATATCCTGGACGAGGACGATCTTGCCGCTATGAAGGCGGCAGAGCTTGGCGAGGAGGTGACGGTATGACCTTTGCGGCACATTTTGCAAACATGTGGTGGGCATACGTGGTGATCTTTGTGATGATCTGCCTGTCCGCATACTTTTCGGCATCGGAGATCGCCTTTAACACCGCAAACAAGATGCGGTTGCGCAAGGCATCTGAGGCAGGCAGCTGTACGGCAAGGATCGCGCATCGGATCTGCGAAAAGTTTACCACATCACTCTCTGCCATTCTGATCGGCAATAACCTTGCCAACATCGCGATCTCCACCTGCTCAACGCTGATCGTGATGAATTTGTTCCGGGACAACGTGGCACTTGCCTCCGCGATCTCCACGATCCTGATCACGGTTGTGATCCTGATTTTCGGTGAGATCGTACCGAAGGTCCTCGCCAAGCAACACGCCGACACGGTGGTTCGCATTATCGCGATCCCCACCCGCATTCTCACCGTTTTGTTAAGCCCCTTTGTTTTTATCGTTATGGCACTCTTGTTCGCTCTGCGCAAGCTCTGGGGAAGCGACCGAAAGGACGACGAGCCCACCGTAACCGAGGAAGAGCTGGCATCCATTATTGATACCGTTGAGGAGGAAGGCGTTATCAACGAGGGGCAGGGCGAGCTGCTGCAATCCACCCTGGAGTTCCGCGATACCACCATCGAAAAGATCATGACGCCCCGTATCGACGTAACCGCGATCAACGTAGACGATGATCCCGAGCGTATTCTCGCGCTTCTGACCGACATGACGCAGTTTTCGCGCTTGCCTGTTTACGAGGACAGCATCGACAATATCGTGGGCATTCTCTCGCTGACGCGCTATTACAAGGCAACGCTTGACGAAGCCAATCCCGATATCCGTTCCATGCTGCTCAAGCCCTGCAAGCTTCATAAAACCATGAAGCTTCCCGCCGCGCTCACAAAGCTGCGCGAAGCAAAGATGCATCTTGCGATCGTAATCGACGAATACGGCGGAACGCTGGGTATCGTTACGATGGAGGATATTTTGGAGGAGCTGGTTGGAGACATCTGGGACGACACCGACGTGATCGTTACCGAATGCCTTGCCACGGGCGAGAGCACCTACGAGGTGCTGGGTGACATGAACCTTGATGATTTCTTTGAGGAGATCGATTTCATCAAGCCCGAAAGCTTTTCCTGCGAATACTCCACCATGGGAGGCTGGGCAATTGAGATGCTGGACGCCGACCCGCACGTGGGGGACAGCTTCCGATATGAAAATCTTTTCATCATTGTGGCACAAATGGACGAAGAACGTGTAACAAAGCTTACGGTCCTGGTAGAAGAAAAAAAGAGCGAGGAAGCCGCGCTCGATTGAGTTGGCTTTTCGCATCTTGGATTCTACGGCAGGCAGAACGCCGAGCGTTCTGCCTGCCGTTTGATTCTGTAGAAAAAGCCGATCCGTTCGGACCGTTCGCAAAAGCGTTCCATATACGTACCCATACAAAAAAGGGTGTCGACCAACCGCATTTCGCGTGGCCGACACCCTTTCGGTGTTTGAAACGTATGATTGTTCCCGCACTTAGCGTTCCTCTCGGAAATAGGAAAGACCGAGCGAGGCGGGCGGTTGATTTTCGCGCTTCTTGCGAATGCTCGAAATGATCAGAACCAGAATGGTTACCACGTAGGGGAGCATTTTCAGCAACGGGGCTGCGTATTGCGGCAGGGCAAGGTTGAGCAGGCTTGGCAGATATGCGTTTGCAACGTAGAGGAAGCCAAAGAGAGCCGAGCCGAGAATGCTCAGGTGCGGTCTCCAAAGCGCGAAGATAACCAGCGCGATCGAGAGCCAGCCGAGGTCCTCAATTCGCAGGAACGCCTCGGGAGATCCCGAATAGTCCATGGTGTAGTAAAGACCGCCGAGTGCCGCGATGCCGCTTCCGATGCAGGTCGCGCCGTACTTGTAAGCCGTAACGTTAATACCAACTGCGTCTGCCGTTGCGGGATTCTCGCCCACAGCACGCAGGTGGAGACCCACGCGGGTGCGCGTCAGTACAAACGAGGCAAGAAGGGCAATTATAAAGCCAAGGAAGAACATCACGCCCCATTTTTGCAGGTCGGTGGTCGAGTTGGAGAACGGGAAGCGGAAATAGGGGATCGAGCCATTTACCGCGTAAAGGTAGCGGCTTTGTCCGAGCGACTTGGTGATAAACTTGGAGATGCCCGCGCCAAAGATCGTCATGGCAAGACCCGTTACGTTCTGATTTGCGTGCAGGGTGGTGGTGAGGAAGCAGTAGAGCGCGCCCATGAGACCGCCGCAGATCAGCGCCGCGAGGATCGAGAGCAGAACGATCAGGACCGCGGGACAGCCCGTGCCGTAGAGCAGGTAGAGCGCCACACAGCCGCCCACGCCGCCCACGCACATAATGCCGGGGATTCCGAGGTTGAGGTTTCCAACCTTTTCGGTAATGATTTCACCCGTGGAGCCATAAAGGAAGGTTACACCGAGTGCCATTGCGTTGAGCAGATAATCCATGAATGAACTCATTTCAAAGCGTCTCCTTTCTTACTCCGACGGAATTGAATGCGGTAGTTGATAAAGAACTCACATCCGATAATAAAGAACAGGATCAAGCCAACGATCAGACCCGAGAACGCGGGGTTGGCGTTGTAGGTATCGGAAATGTGCGAGCCGCCCTTTTCGAGGAAGATGATCAGGGTAGAGGTTGCGATCATGACGAGCGGATTGAATTTTGCGAGCCAGGAGACCATGATCGCGGTAAATCCGAGTCCGCCGATCGTGTCCGCGGTGATCGAGTGGTCAAAAGCCGCCACGATCAAAAATCCGGTCACACCGCACACAACGCCCGAGAGGAGCATGGTGCGAATGGTTACCTTTTTCACGTTGATGCCGATATAGCGCGCGGTATTCTCACTTTCGCCCACCACCGATACCTCGTAGCCGTGCTTGGTGTAGTTGAGGTAAATAAACATCAAAACCGTGAGGATCAGCGCAATGAGGATCACAAGAAGCTCCTCGTTGTAAACTCTGGGCAGGTGTCCGAAATCGAGCTCCTCGAGCGTGGTAGAGCCGTTCCCAACCAACCATTTCAGCAGGGTAAAGGTGACAAGATGGGTTGCAACGTAGTTCATCATCAGCGTAAAGAGCGATTCGTTTGTTCCCCAGATCGCCTTGAAGATCGCGGGGAGCACGCCCCAGATCGCGCCGGCTACGATTGCGGCGGCAACCATGATCAGGAGCAGGAGCCAATTGGGAACGGCATTCTGAATGGTTGCGGCGCAGAAAACCGCAGCCAGAGCGCCAACCAGGGACTGTCCATCGGCACCGAGGTTCCAGAAGCGCATACGGAAGGCGGGTGTGATCGCAAGGGCGAGGCAGAGCAGCTCTGCGGAGTCCTTGGCAAGCGTCCAAATACGCGACGTCATACCGAACGAGCCATCGTAGAGCGTTTTCAAAAATTGGATCGGCGAGGGGTTTTTGTTGATCAGAAGAAAGGCAAGGACCGAGCAGATCAGGAGCGCGATCACAACCGCCGCAACGCGGATCAGGAGCGCCTGAGCCATCGGGATCTTGTCGCGCTTGACAACGTGAAACAGCGGTTCACGGGTTTCTGCTGGTTTTTGTTGCATGCTCATGCGTTTTGCACCTCGCTTTCATCTGGCGTTTTGGAAGAGGAGGATTGATTTGCCGTCATCAGCACACCAATCTGTTCCTTTGTTGCGGTTCTGCCGTCGACAATTCCGGTTACGCATCCGCCGCAAACGACTAAGATACGGTCACAAAGCTCAAGCAAAACGTCAAGGTCCTCACCAACGAAGATCACGGCAACGCCGCGCTCCTTTTGTTCGGTGAGCAGATTATAGATGGTGTAGGAGGAGTTGATGTCGAGTCCGCGCACGGGATATGCTGCCATGAGCACCGTGGGAGATGCGGCGATCTCTCGTCCTACCAGCACCTTTTGCACGTTACCGCCCGAAAGACGGCGAACGGGAGTGTGCGAGCTTGGGGTTGCGACTTCCAGATCGCGAATGATGCGCTCGGCAAGGTCGCGCGGCTTTTTGCGGTCTACAAACAGCGAGTGACCGCGGCGGTAGCTGCGGAGCATCATGTTGTCGATGATATCCATGTTTCCGACCAGACCCATGCCGAGACGGTCCTCGGGAACAAAGGATAAGCGAACGCCGAGTTCACGGATCTGGAGCGGCGTTTTATTTTTTAGATCCTCAACCGTGCCGGTTTTGGGGTTGTGATAAAGGATCTCACCGGTGGAGAGGTGCTGGAGACCCGCGATGGATTCCAGCAGCTCGCGCTGACCGCTTCCCGCAATGCCCGCGATGCCAAGGATCTCGCCTGCGCGTGCCTCGAAGGAGATGCCCTGCAAGAGCTTGATGCCTTCGGCATCGGCAAGCGAAAGGTTTTTGACCACCAAACGGTCGCATACGTTTTTGGGTTCGGGTCGGTCAATATTCAGCTCCACCTTTTTGCCAACCATCATTTCGGTCAGCTCCTCCGAGGAGGTGGTGGCGGTTTCCACGGTTGCAATATGCTCGCCCTTGCGCAGGACTGCCACGCGGTCGGAGAGCGAGAGCACCTCATGCAGCTTGTGGGTGATGATCAGGATCGACTTTCCGTCGTCGCGCATGCGGCGAAGCACGGAAAAGAGCTTTTCGGTCTCCTGCGGGGTCAAAACCGCGGTCGGCTCGTCCAAAATGAGCAGATCGGCGCCGCGATAGAGCACCTTGATGATCTCCACGGTCTGCTTTTCAGATACCGACATTTCGTAGATCTTCTTTTTGGGATCCATGTGGAAGCCGTAGCGCTCAGCGATCTCGCTCACGCGTGTGTTGACGTTGGCGATGTTGTACGCCTCGTTTGATTCGGTTCCCAGCACGATGTTTTCGGCGGCGGTAAAGAGATCGACCAGCTTAAAGTGCTGGTGGATCATACCGATCTTGTAGCGGAATGCATCCTTGGGCGAGCGGATCACAACCTCTTCCCCATTGACGAAAATATTGCCTGCGTCGGGGTAGTAGATACCCGCGATCATATTCATCAGGGTGGTTTTTCCACAGCCGTTTTCTCCGAGAATGGCGAGGATCTCGCCCTTGTAGACCGTCAGGTCAACGTCTCGGTTTGCCGCCAGTGTGCCGAAATATTTGGAGACCTTTTTCATCTCCAATGCAATTTCTTTGCTCACGTTGTTTCCTCCGTTGATTTGAGATGGGTACGAAAGACAAAGAAGCGAGCCGAAGCGCGGTTGGGGTCGGCTATCTTCTTTGTACCCCGTGCCGTTTTTTTGCAAGGGATCGGGAACGCAGCATAGCGTGCGGTCCCGCGAGGGGAACATAAAAATCAAGACGAGGCGGAGCCGAGGCTCCGCCCGCCTTTCAAGGTACTGAAAAATTAACCGAAGTTGGTGTTCACCAGGGTGATACCGTCGATCTGAAGATCGAAGTAAGGAGCCGAACGGAACTCGGACTCATGGAAGTAACCGTCGATGATAACCTCGGTCTCCTTCACGTAGTCGCCCATATCGTCAACGTCTGCAAGGTAGGAGGTGAGCTTCTCGCCGCCAACCGTGAAGGTGTCGGTGTCGAATACTTTGATCTCGCCGCTCTTGAGCTTGCCTGCAACCTCTTTCAATTTTGCAAGGGTGCCCTCAGCAGCAGCCTTTTCGTTGATACCGGTCAGAACAACCGAGCCAACGGTTGCGTCGCCGCACCAGTCAGCGTCGATCTCTTTGCCTTCACATACGCACTTGATGATGTACATGTAGTAGTGAGACCAGTCGATCTTGGAGGATACGATAAAGGTGTTGGGGCCAACGCCTGCGGTGCTGCCGTTATAGGATACGTTGGGGATCTTCTTCTCTTCGCAAGCCGTGGGAGCGCCCATCGAGTCTGCGTGCTGGCTGATCAGAACGCAACCTCTGTTGATCAGAGCGTTTGCAGCGTTCTTCTCTTCAATTTCGTCGTACCAGCTACCGGTGAACTGAACGTCCATGGTAACGGAGGGGCAAACCGACTTTGCGCCAAGGTAGAAGGAGGTGTAGCCGGAGATAACCTCTGCGTAGGTGAATGCGCCAACGTAGCCCATCTTAGCCTGCTCAGCGGTGATCTTGCCGCTGTCGATCATTTCGTTGAGCTTGAGACCTGCAGCAACACCTGCAAGGAATCTGCCCTGGTAGATCGAAGCGAATGCGTTGTGGAAGTTGTCGAGACCCTCGGTGTGAGCCTTGGTGCCGGTTGCGTGGCAGAACTCAACATTGGGGAACTCTTTTGCTGCCTTGATGATGAAGGACTCATGACCGAAGGAGTCAGCAAAGATGATGTCGCAGCCTGCGTTTGCGAGGTCCTTAGCAGCCTCATAGCAAGCGTTGGACTCGGGGATATTCTTCTTGAGAATGACCTGCTCGTCGGTGAGACCGAGAGCTTCCTTTACAGCGAGAGCTGCATTGATGAAGTTGAGGTCGTAGGTGGAGAGTTCGTCGTGGAGCAGGATGAAACCGATCTTGAAATCATCCGGAACCGTGATGTCTGCCTTCAGTGCAACCGTGGGCAGGGGAGACTCGGTCAGATTCTTGTCGGGATCGTCAACGGCCTGGCAGGATGCAAAGGTCAGAGCCATCGTGAGAACCATAAGAACAGCGAGACTCAGCGAGAGAAGCTTCTTGAACATGGTGATGTTCCTCCTAAAAATGTTTTTATTTATTTACAAAAGCGCAAGGCCCTTATAAATCAGCAGAATTTAACGCCCTCCTTGGGGTCCATGGAAACAATGCGTGCGAGCGACTCCACGCGAATACCCATTGAGCGGATCTTTTTGCCGCCTTCCTGGTAAGCTTTTTCAATTGCAATGCCGGCGCCGACAATTTCCGCGCCTGCCTTGTTGCAAAGGTCGATCAGTGCCTCAAGAGCCGAGCCGTTTGCGAGAAAATCGTCGATGATCAACACACGGTCGCCGCGGCCGAGGTAGTTTTTGGAAACCACCACGTCATGGTCGGTGTTGTGGGTATAGGAATGCACCTTGGACGCCCAAAGCTTGTCCCCTACGTTGTTGCTTTTTGATTTTTTTGCGAACAGAACGGGGCAATGAAAAAATTGCGCTGTAAGACATGCAATTCCGATACCGCTTGCTTCGATCGTTAAAATCTTGTTTACACCGCAATTTCCGTAAAGACGGTAGAATTCTTCACCGAGCTTGGAGAGTAACTCCACGTCCATACGGTGATTGAGAAATCCGTCCACTTTTAAAATATTACCGGGGAGAATTTTTCCTTCCTTGCAAATTGCCTGCTCCAAAAGCTTCATGGTCAGCTGCCTCCTCATGTGCTTGAATTACAAAAATACTCACCTATTATACACAATTATATAATAATATATTGAAAAAATCAATTGGCAAACAAGCAAATTTAAAATCAAGCATGGCTTGTTTCTTGTGCTATTTTGCCGAAAAAGGGAGTAAGACCGATGCAAAAACGCATTCAGCACGCACTCCCTCTTGTGTTCCTTTGCGAAAGGGACGGTGCCTTTTAGCGGTTTTGCACAGGTCAAAAACCGAAACGGCCGCGCATCAATCTTTGATGCAGATCAGCTCCGCGGCATAGGGCAGGGAGGTGATCCAATCGCAAAGGGTATGCCATTCCGCCAGCTTGTGGTTGCGGCGGGCATAATACATATTGATCAAATTTTCATAGTTCATCGTCACGGTGCGCATCTGGTTATAGGACGACGGCAGGAGCTGGATCATGTTATGCCAGCTTTGGCGGTCCTCCTTGTTCGCAACGAATTTCAAGCGTTCGGATTCGAGATACGCGATCAGGCTATCAAGTGCCGCAAGACCGCCCTCGTCGAGTCTGTCATGCGAAAAATCGTCGCGCTCAAAGGCTTTCGCGTGGATCTTGTGCATGGTGGAGCAGGAGTTTGCCACGGTTCCCACCTTATAGGTATCAAATTCCTTCCACCAATAGAGCGGCGCGGTGATATCGACCGACACAAAGATCTGTCTGAGAAATTTGCGGTGATCGCTGCCCGCGTGTGCCAGCCGGCGTGCGAGGTCGAGGTCGTTTTCACCGAGCATATAGTTTCCGTCCGCGTCGTACGTGCTGTCCGACCGCGCCCAGCTATTCATTGGATTGCGTGCGCCGCGAATGGCGTTTTCGAGGTTCATCACCGAGGTTCTTTCCACTTTCAGCATAGCCGTTTATCCTTTCTGTTCGATCAAATCGAGGAGTATTTTTCTCAGCTCACACACGTCTCGCGCTATCAAATTCGCGCCGTTTTCGCGGAGCGTATTTTCGTCGCGGTAGCCCCACGAAACGCCAACGTGTGTCATATTCGCGTTGTGCGCCGTGCGGATATCCACGTCGCTGTCACCCACCATCACGCATTCCTCGGGGGCAACGCCGAGGCTTTCCGCCACGAGATTACTCAGATACGGGTGGGGCTTTGCGGGCTTTGAGGGGATATTTCCCTGTACTGCCTCAAAGGTGTTGGGGAGAAGCACCTGATCCACGAGATTGACCACAAACATGTGCTCCTTGTTGGAAAGCACGCCGATCTTCACACCGTGTTGGCTGTGGAGCTCCTCGATCAATGCGGGGATTCCGTCGTACGCTTCCTTGGTTTGCAGGTAGGTTTGTCCGTAAAAGCTCTCGTACAAGTCGAGGACGCGATCCACGTGTGCCTCGTCTTCACGGTACTCAGCGGGCAGGGCGGAGCGCACAAGATTACGAGCCCCGTAGTTGATAAAACTGCGCACACCCGCAAGGCTGTGCTCGGGATATCCGAGCTCTCGCATGGTCATATTCAGACCTGCGCGAATGGCGGGAATGGTGTCGGCTATGGTGCCGTCAAAATCAAAAACGACTGCGCGAATCATATTTTTCTCCCTTGTCTGTAACTTTTGTATTCAGTATAACACAAACGCCGAATAAAGTCAAGACGAAAACCCCATACAGCACTTTATTTTTCGACACTTTGTTATGCAGGGGACGCGGGGACGCGGGGACGCGGTTAATGCGGGGTCTTTTTGAAAAAAGACCCCGCACCCCAAAAACTTTTCCAAACAATTTTTATAGAGTGATGGGGTGCGCGTCGACTCAAGACTCAGGTATTGCCAATTGCCGTCAGGCACCGCCAAGACCCTGCCGGCACTCGCGGAGGACGCAAACACCCCCATCGGAAAAGTTTTGGTCAAGCTTTTTCAAAAGCTTGCGAGGTCAAGGGCGAGTAGCCCTTGGCGCGCTCCGCAGAGCGCGAAATCCCCTGATCGGCGTTTCTTTTTGATAGATTTTTCTTTGCGCCTCCTTCCTGCAAAGAAAAATCGGCTGTGGAGTGCCGAGAGCAACACGGGAAATGCGTTTTTTGTCAGAAAACTTCTTGAAAGAAGTTTTCCGACACCTTTCAAGAACTTTCCCGAACGATTTTATAGTGTGGTGGGGTGCGCGTCGTCTCAGGACTTAGGTATTCCCAATTGCCGTCAGGCGCCGCCAAGACCCTGCCGGAACTACCGATAAAGAAAGAATAACCCATGTCTTGTAGGGACCGGCGTCCTCGACGGTCCAAAGAAGGAAGAATGCGAGCGTGACCGAGCCGCAGTGAGAACTCGACGGTCCAAATGCGATTATGTTAAACACTGCCACCCCCATCGGCACTCGCGAAAAAGCGAGATTTCCCACAGCCTCCCTCCGGGAGGGAGGTGGGTTTTGCGTAGCAAAAGCCGGAAGGAGCCGGCGAAGGATAAGCTTTGCAATTCCCAAAAACGGGAACGAAGTCACTCATACGCATGCTCTTTCCGTCACGACTTCGTCGTGCCACCGTCTCACGGCGGTTCGCTTATCACCGCTTCCGCTTGAAATAGGAGGTCTTGGCTTCGTCAATAACACCAAAAAAGCGGCGCCGTTTTTTTGGAAAATCGTACGTTCTTCTCCTTTTGCAAAGGCATAAAAATGTGATATAATATATTGTTAAAGAAAAATTCAGGAAAGAAACATGGGAGAATAAGACTTTGGTTAGAGAAGATTTGCGAAACGTGGCGATCATCGCGCACGTTGACCACGGAAAAACGACGCTTGTGGACGGACTGCTCAAGCAGGGCGGTATTTACCGCGACAATCAGGAAACGGTAACGCGCGTGATGGATTCGGGCGACCTTGAAAAAGAGCGCGGCATCACCATTTTGGCAAAGAACACCGCCGTTTATTACAAGGACGTCAAGATCAACATTATTGATACCCCCGGACACGCCGATTTCGGAGGCGAGGTAGAGCGTATTCTGAAGATGGTAAACGGCGTTATCCTGCTCGTGGATGCGGCGGAGGGACCCATGCCGCAAACGCGTTTCGTTTTGCAGAAGGCGCTGGAGCTCAACCACCGTGTGATCGTTTGCTTCAATAAGATCGACAAGCCCGACGCACGTCTGGGCGAGGTAGAGGACGAGATTCTGGAGCTTTTGATGGATCTCGGCGCAAACGACGAGCAGCTTGACAGCCCCATGCTGTATTGCTCGGGCCGTGCGGGAACCGCAACCGAGGATCCGCGTGTTCCCGGAACCGACCTTACCCCCCTGTTTGAAAAGATCCTTTCGTATATGCCCGCTCCCGAGGGAGATGAGGACGGCGAGCTTCAGCTTCTCGTTTCCTCGATCGACTACAACGATTACGTTGGACGCATCGGTATCGGACGCATTGAGCGCGGCTCGATTCGCGTGGGTCAGGACGTTGCGGTCTGCAACTTCCACAATCCCGATCAGGTAAAGCGCACGAAGGTCGTGTCTCTGTATCAGATCGACGGACTTGTCCGCAAGCCCGTGGAAAACGCGAAGGTGGGCGACATCGTATGCTTCTCGGGCGCGGGAGACATCACCATTGGAGATACCCTCACCCTGCCCTCCAACCCCCAACCGCTTGAATTCGTGAAGGTTTCCGAGCCCACGATGGAAATGACCTTTATGGTCAATAACAGCCCCTTTGCGGGAAAGGAAGGCAAGTTTGTAACCTCGCGTCAGCTGCGTGACCGACTCTACCGCGAGCTGCTCAAGGACGTATCCCTGCGTGTGAGCGACGGAGACACCACCGATGAGTTCCGTGTTGCCGGCAGAGGTGAGATGCATCTGTCGATTCTGCTGGAGACCATGCGCCGCGAGGGCTTTGAGCTTGCCTGCTCGAATCCGCGCGTGCTCTACAAGGAGATCGACGGCGTGAAATGCGAGCCGATGGAGCGCGTAACGCTCGACGTGCCGATGGATTTTGTCGGAACGGTGGTAGAAAAGCTGAGCCAACGCAAGGGCGAGCTGCTTTCGATGAACCCGATCGGATCGCGCACGCGAATCGAGTATTCGATCCCCGCGCGCTGTCTGTTCGGCTACCGCTCGGAGTTCCTCACGGCCACGCACGGTGAGGGCGTGATCAATACGATCTTCGACGGCTACGCACCCTACCGCGGAGAAGTCGCTATGCGGTTTACGGGTACGCTGATTGCATCGGCGGACGGCGAGACCACGCGATACGGTCTGTATAAAACGCAGGAGCGCGGACAGCTCTTTGTGGGCCCGCAGACCCCCGTATACGAGGGCATGATCGTGGGAGAGAACCCCAAGAACGACGACATTGCGGTCAACCCCTGCCAGAAAAAGCAGCTTACCGCGATCCGTTCGGCGGGTGCTGACGAAAAGCTGCTGCTCACCCCCGCAAAGATCTTTACGCTGGAGGAAGCGATCGAATATATCACCGACGATGACCTGATCGAGGTAACGCCGAAGTCGATCCGCCTGCGTAAGAAGATCCTGAACACCGAAATGCGCATGAAAGAAATGATGCGCCGCCGCCGCGCAATGGAAGCGCAGAAAAAGTAAGAATCTGCCGCTCGTTCCGATCGCGTTGGAGGGAATATCTATCCCCCACCCGCTTGCCGCCTATGTTGCAATTCAAGGACGGGCGGAGTAGAAATACAAAGGAGATTGCCATTATGAAACATCCGATCATCAAAATTACGATTCGTGACCTCGGCACGATGACCGCCGAGCTCTATCCTGAAAAAGCCCCCAAGACGGTTGAGAATTTTCTCGCCCTGATCGAGCGCGGCTTCTTCTCAGGCCTGATCTTCCACCGCGTGATCAAGGGCTTTATGATCCAGGGCGGCGGCTTTGACGAGAGCTTTACCCAGCAGGAGGCAGAGGCGATTCGCGGGGAGTTCCTAGCGAACGGCTTTATGCAAAACGATCTGCGCCATACCCGCGGCGTGCTCTCCATGGCGCGCACCTCGGACCCCGATTCCGCATCCTCTCAGTTCTTCATCATGCACCGTGATGCGCCGCATCTTGATGCGCAGTACGCGGGCTTTGGAAAATTGACCGACGGATTTGACGTGCTGGATAAGATCGCCGATTCCAAAACCGGCCGCATGGGCTGGTATGACGACGTGCCGCGTGTTCCCGTTGTGATCGAGAAGATCGAAGTGATCGAACAATAATCTAAAAAAACAGATGCGAAAGGAGATCTTTCCATGAACGTCAAGCTTTTGAAATTACTCAGCAAGGATTCGCGTATCGGCACCGCCGATCTCGCCACCATGCTCGGCACCACCGAGGAGGTGGTGCGCGCCGAGATCGCCGAGATGGAGCGTGAGGGTGTGATCCGCGGCTACAAGGCGGTGATCGACTGGGACCGTCTTGACAGCGCGTACGTATCCGCCATCATCGAGCTCAAGGTCACGCCCAAGGCAGGCCGCGGCTTTGAGGATATTGCCGCCAAGGTGATGCAGTATCCCGAGGTCGAGTCGGTGTACCTGATGTCGGGTGTGTATGACCTGAACGTTGTGGTCAAGGGCAAGACCCTGCAGGACGTTGCGAATTTCGTTGCGAAGGAGCTTTCCACGCTCGATTCGGTGACCTCCACGGCAACGCATTTCGTTCTGCGCCGTTATAAGGAGCTTGACGTAGCCCTGCTCGGAAACGGCAAGGACGAGAGAGGAAGCTATTCGTTCTGATGATAGATTACAGCAAGATTCTTTCTCCCGTTGTGACCGACATTCAGCCGTCGGGCATACGGAAGTATTTTGACATTGCCGAATCGATGGAAAACGTCATTTCCCTCGGCGTCGGCGAGCCGGATTTTCCCACCCCGTGGGAGATCCGCAAGGCAGGTATTCTTTCTCTGGAGAGCGGAAAAACACGCTACACCTCCAATTCGGGGCTGGAGCGTCTCCGCGCCGAGATCTGCCATTACATGAAGCGGAAATACGGGCTTTCCTACACCCCAAAAACCGATGTGCTCGTCACGGTTGGCGGGTCGGAGGCGATCGACGCCTGCATTCGCGCCATTACCTCGCCCGGAGACGAGATCATCATTCCGCAGCCGAGCTACGTTTGCTATGAGCCGATCGTGCGGCTGGCGGGCGGTGTTCCCGTGATCATCGAAACCACTGCCGAGCATGATTTCAAGCTCATGCCCGACGAGCTGCGCGCCGCGATCACGCCGCGCACCAAGGCACTTGTGATGCCCTATCCCTGCAACCCGACGGGCGGCATTATGGAGCGCGCGGATCTGGAGGCGGTTGCCGCCGTTTTGCGCGATACAAACGTATTTGTGATCTCGGACGAGATCTACTCCGAGCTGACCTTCTCAGACCAACCGCACGTTTCGATTGCTTCGGTCGACGGCATGGCAGAGCGCACGGTCGTAGTCAACGGCTTTTCCAAAACCTTTTCAATGACGGGCTGGCGGCTCGGCTATGCCTGCGGTCCCGCTCCGATCATCAAGCAGATCACAAAGATCCACCAATTTGCCATCATGTGCGCGCCCACCATGTCTCAGCATGCCGCCATCGAGGCACTGCGCAACGGCGATGACGCCGTGGCGGAAATGCGTGAGGAATACGACATGCGCCGCAGACTCATGGTGTCGGGCTTCAATCGCATCGGGCTTACCTGCCGCGAGCCGAAGGGCGCGTTCTACGCATTCCCTTGCATTCGCTCCACGGGGCTTTCGTCCGATGAATTTTGCGAAAAGCTTTTGTATGCCGAGCGCGTGGCGGTTGTCCCCGGAACGGCATTCGGACGCGGCGGAGAGGGCTTTATCCGCGCTTCCTACTGCTATTCCACCGACCATATCAACGAGGCACTCCGCCGCATCGAGCGTTTTCTCAAAACGCTTTGAGAAAATTTGCAAAGAAAAGTCCATATAAAAAGCCACCGCCGTTCGTGTTTCGCGAACGGCGGTGGCTTTTTATTGGAAAGGAGAATTATTCTTCGTCCTCTACGGGAGGCGCGGTCTCCTCTAATTTCATGTTTTTAATGTAGCTCTCGGCATAAGAGTCGGCGGGGTATTCCACACCGTCCATATAGAGGTTCTCACTGCCGGCGAACGCGAATTTTCCGATCGAGGCAACCGATGCGGGGAGCTTGAGAGATGCGAGCTCGGTGCAGTTCTGGAATGCCTGCGCGCCGATGATCTGGCAACCCTCTGCGATCGTGATGGACGCGAGCTTGGTGCAACCGAGGAATGCGCCGGTTCCGATGGTTTCGATATAAGCGGGAATCGAAATTGCGGTCAGTGCGGTGCAGCTGTCAAAGGTGCGCTGCTCGATGTTTTTGAGCGAGGAGGTTTGAGCAAAGGTGACCTTGGTCAGCGCGGTGCAGCCGTAGAAAGCCGCTTCACCGATGGTGGAAACCGTTGCGGGAATATTCAGTTCGGTCAGACCCGAGCAACCTGCAAATGCGAAGCTGCCGATCGTGGTCAGAGTATCGGGGAAGGTGAGCGCCGTGATCTGGGAGCTGTAGTAGAAGGCGGTGTCGGCAATGGCAACAACCTTCTTTTCGTTCAGCACAGCGGGAATTTCAACTGCGTGCGGCGTATCGGGACCCTCATACTTCGTGATCGCAACCGTTTCACTGTCCACCGACTCAAAGTGGAAGGTGTCTCCGTTTTCGGTTACGACATAGGTGATTATGATTTCTTCAACCTCGTAGTCCTTCAGATCATTCTTGTCGTTGTCGTTTTTATCGGAGCAAGCGACGAGACACAGGAGCATCGTTGCGGCAAGAAGCATAGCAAGCAATTTTTTCATAATAGTCCTCCAAATCATCATAAAACCGAGTTCAGCCTATTTTGCCTCGGCTACACATAAGAAAATTATACATGAAAACCGATGGAAAGTCAATAGTTTTTCAGGCATTGTTTGTAAATATTTTTCTGTTTTTACATGAATTCATTCAAAATTTTTTCAAAAAGGCCTCAAACCTTCCGCTTTCGGAGCGCATTTGCGCGCACTTGTTCGGCGAGTGCTCCGCGCAAAAGCTTTTGGGAGGCGTTTTTGGGCAAGGGCTCCGAGAGGAGGATATACGCCTTGATCCGCTTGTGTGCTGCAACGCTTCCGTTGACCTCGGTAATGGCGCGGCGAAGTTCAAGGTCCAGCGCGGCATCCGCGCGGTCGCCGTGTTTTTTTTGCAGGCGTGCAACGCGTGCGGGGTCGGGCAGGATCAGCGCAACGGGCGCGGCTTTTTTTGCGGCATAGGGGTCGGCGATCACAGCCGCCTCGCGAACCGAGCGGTTTTTGGTGAGCAGAGACTCAAGCTCCTCGGGGATCACGGCGCGATTGTTTACGCGGATCACGTTTTCTTGGCGACCCAAAAGGTAGACGAATCCGTCGTCGTCTATCGTGCCGAGGTCGCCTGTGTAGAGCCAACCGTCGCGAATGACCTTGGCGGTTGCCTGCGGGTCGTCGAGATAGCCGAGCATGCGGTTTTCTCCGCGGAATCGGATCTCACCGATGCCATCGTGCGCGGGGTCATACACGTCGAGCAGGGTATGCGGGGTCGAGATTCCTGCGGCACGCGCGTTGTGATAGGTGTCTCGGTTGAGCGCGATGAGGGCGGCGGATTCGGTCATGCCGTAGCCCTGGATCGCGGTAAAGCCGAGGGCGCAGAGTCCGTGCAGGCAGTCGGGGTTGATCGGTGCGCCGCCCGCAATAAAGAGGCGCATGCGTCCGCCGAACATCTGATGAATGGAAGCGAAAATACGGCGCTTGGCGGTCAGTCGCGCTTCTTTTGAGGGGATCGCGTCGGTCAGCTTGATCCGGAGCGCGAAGCGCGAAGCCAACCCCGCTTCCCGCAGGCGGAGACAGAGGTTTCGGTAGAGCTGTTCGGGCAGGGCGGGAATGCAGGGCATCACGGTGGGGCGCACCTCGCGCATGGTCTCGGTGAAGCGGTCAAGCGTTTCGCAAAAGGCGACCGACGCGCCGCGGTAGAGCGGGCAGAGAAGCGAGCTGACGATCCCATAGATATGGTGCAGGGGGAGGGTCGAGAGAAAAACGTCCTCCTCGTCGAGATAGACCATCTTGCAGATCTCGGAAAGCGCAAAGCAGAGATTGCGGTGTGAGAGCATCACGGCGCGCGGCTCTCCCGTGCCGCCCGAGGTGTAAACGGCGGTCGCGAGCGCATCGGGGTCGATCGCGGCGTCCAGATACGTGCGGTCTCCCTGCCGTATGCGCGCGTATCCGTCGTTGATCTTCGACTCCAATGCCTCCAGCGTGAGCAGATCGGTGTCGGGAAGTCTTTCGCGCAGTCGCGCGACGCGGGCTTCGGGGCAGATCACGGCATGCGCGTTGGTTTTTCGCGCGATCTCGGCGATCGCGTCCGAGCGGAGCGTATGATCCAGCGGAATGACGGTTCCGACACCGCAGATCAGTGCCATGAAGGCGATTGCCCATTCGGTGCGGCTCTCGCCAAGCAGGAGCACGCGCTTGCCGCCCCAGCCGCGGCAGAGCAGAGCCGTTCCGAGCGCGTCAACGTCGGCGCAAAAGCGGCGGTAGCTCAAAGCGCTTTCATGCTTTTTATTTTTGGGCAGGAGAAAGACGCGTTCTCCGTATTGCGCGGCGGACGCGTGACAAAGCTGTTTGAGATCGTCATAAGGGCGTGTGAAATAATTTTGGTAATTGGGCATAAAGGGCTCCTTTGCAATAGGGCGGGGGGATCAGGCGCGGTCGACCGTAACCACGGTGAAATAGGAGGGGTCGAGTCGGCTGATCTTATCGGCAATCGCGCGGCGAAGCGCGTCGTCGGTCTGGCGGAACTCAAAGGGAACGACCACGTCGAAAATCAGGTTGGAATGGGTGGTACCCGCCACAAAACGGAAATCGTGAATGCGAAGGGCGGGGTCGATCTCGCGGACGGCATGTGCAACCGCCTCACGCAGGGCTGTAATACGGTCGTCGTCGGTTACGATCGGGTCCATGTGAATGGTAGCCTCGATCCCGTAGTCACGGCGGAGCGCGCGTTCGATGTTATCGATCATGTCATGCGTTTCAAACACGTCCACACGTCCGTCGACCTCCACGTGCAGAGCGGCGAGAACGTGTCCGGGACCGTAATTATGGACGGTGAGATCGTGCAGCCCGAGCGCGCCCGGCGTGGACTCCACAAGCTCGGTGATCTGCCGTACGATCTCGTCCGAGGGTGCCTCTCCGAGGATCGAATTTTTGGTTTCGTTGAGAATTTTGACCCCTGCTATCAAAATCAGGATTGCCACGATCACGCCCATATATGCGTCAAGGTTGACCGAGGGGAAGTAGATCAGGATCACGGTGGCGAGCAGGACGGCAGAGGTTGAGATCGCGTCCGAGAGGCAGTCGGCGGCGGTGGCACGCATCACAACCGAGTCGATGCGGCGGCCAAGCCGACGGTTGAACAGTCCGAGCCAAAGCTTGACAGCAATGGATGCGGCAAGCACCGCAACCGCGATCGGGGAGGCTTCGGGGGGATCGGGGTAAAGGATCTTCGTAACCGATTCGCGCAAAAGCTCAAAGCCGATCAGCAGGATCAGAAACGAGACGATCATCGACGCCACGTATTCGATCCGCGCGTGACCGAAGGGGTGCTCGCGGTCGGCGGGCTTGGCGGAGATGCGGAAGGAGATCAGCGAAATGATCTGGGAGCCCGCGTCCGAGAGGTTGTTGATCGCGTCGGCAGTAATGGCGACCGATCCGAAAAAGGTTCCCGCGAGAATTTTCGCCACGAAAAGCAGGAGATTGAGAACGATCCCCGTGATCGAGGCAAGCGTTCCGTAGGCGCGCCGCACGTGCGGATCGGAGGTGTTGGTATGATTTTTGACAAAAAGACGGGTGAGCAGTTCGGTCATAGCGGTCCTTTCAGAAATAAGTAGGTTCCTATTTATCCTATCAGTGTTTTATAAATTCTATGTGAACGGTTTGCGGTTTTTGAGAAAAAATCGGATTTTTTCGAGGGATCGGGCATCAGACCGCGTCCTCGACCTCTGTGAGGTCGACCGCCCAGGTCCCGCGCGCCACGAGCAGGGTTCCGAGTGCCACCTTGAGCAGCTCTGCCGCCTGTGCGGCGAGGAGGATCAGGGTTGCGGGGGCAGGTGTGAAGCGCGAGAGCAGGAATGCGAGGGGGACGTTGACGCACCAGACGAAGCCGGCGTCAAAGAGGAAGGTGATCAGTGTTTTACCGCCCGAGCGCAGGGTGAAGTAGCTGGCATTGAGGTAGGCGTGGACCGGTGCGGCCGCGGCAGAGATCAGGGTCATCTGCACGGCAAGCGTGCGCACCTCGTCGGTGGTGTTGTAGATCATGGGGAAGAAGGGGGCTGCGGCGGCGATCAGAGCCGCGCCCAAAAGGCCCATAAAGAGCGAGAAGGCGATCATCTTGCGTGCCGAGTCGCGCGCCTCACGCACCCGACCCGCGCCGAGCTCATGCCCGAGCAAAATGGCAATGGTGGAGCCGACCGACAAAAAGAGCACCGAGAAGGTGTTTGTGATCGTGTTTGAGATGTTCATGGCCGAGACCACCGCAATGCCGCGCACCGAGTAGCATTGGAGCAGCATTGCCTGCCCCGCCGCCCAGAGGGCTTCGTTGAGCATCAGGGGCGAGCCTGTGACCGTGATCTTTTTGACCAGCGTGAGCGGAACGTAGCCCGAGCGGTAGACGCCGCGTATAAACTCGCATTGCTGGCGGTGCGTGTGCGTCCAGATCACAACGATCGCGCATTCGGTAAAGCGTGCGATCACGGTTGCGATCGCGGCACCCTCCACGCCGAGCGCGGGAAAGCCGCAAAGTCCGAAGATCAGAAGGGTGTTGAACACGAGGTTGGTTACAACCCCCACGATCCCCGCCGCCATCGGAGGCACCGTGTGTCCGATCTCGCGGAGGGTGCCCGCGTAGACCTGCGTGACCGTGTACGGGAGCAGACCGATCAGGGAGATCGCGAGATATTGTTTGGCATAGTGGAGCGTCAGGGCAAGGTCACCCGTCTCGCCGCCCTCATGCAGATAAAGCCCGATGAGCGGTTCGCCCGCCGCGATCAGAAGTGCCGTCGCGCCGCCGAGCAGGAGCAGTGAGATATACCACTTGAAGCGGAAGGTGTGGCGCACGCCCTCGTGGTCACGCTTTCCGAAAAACTGCGCGCTGAAAAGGCCCGCGCCCGAGATCGCACCGAAGATACACAGATAAAAGACGAACAGTAGCTGATTGACGATCGAAACGCCCGACATCTGCTCGGTTCCAACGCGCCCGACCATTACGTTGTCGAGCAGGCTGACGAAATTGGTGATGGCATTCTGGATCAGAATGGGGATCATCACGCCGAGCAGGGTCTTGTAAAACCGCTTTGTCCCAATAAATTTCCGGATTGACATAAGAACAAATTACCCCCAATATTTGCGGTCAAGACTCCGAAGCTGGATCGCCTCGGCAATATGCGGCGCGCGGATCAGATCCGATGCGGCGAGGTCGGCAATGGTACGTGCCACACGCAAAATGCGGTCATAGCCGCGTGCGCTCAACCCCATGCGGTCATAAGCCGCCTTGAGCAGTGCCGACGCGTCACCGTCGAGTGCGCAGAATTTATGCACACCTGCCGCATCGAGCTGCGCGTTGCAGAATACCGCCTCGGGTGCGCCCTCCATACGCTTGCGCGCAAAGGCGCGCGCGGCGATCACGCGCTCACGGACGGTTGCCGAGCTTTGCGCGTGCGGATCGGGTGCCGAGATCTCGTCATAGCTGAGCGAGGGGAGCTCGATCTGAATATCCATGCGGTCAAGCATCGGGCCGCTGATGCGGGAGACGTAACGACGGACGTCCTCGGGCTTACAGGTGCATTTGCGCGTTGGGTGTCCGAAATAGCCGCAACGGCAGGGGTTCATCGCGCCAACGAGCATAAAGGAGCAGGGGAAGGTCACGCGTCCGTTTGCGCGCGTGATCGTAACGCGGCGATCCTCCAGCGGTTGGCGGAGCGCGTCGGTGACCTGCTTGGGAAATTCGGGGAGCTCGTCGAGGAACAGCACGCCGTTATCGGCAAGCGAGACCTCGCCCGGCATGGGATTGATGCCGCCGCCAACAAGGCTGACGGGGCTCATGGTATGGTGCGGTGAGCGGAAGGGGCGCACCGAGAGCAGGGAAACGCCTTCGGGGAGCACGCCCGCAACCGAGTGGATCTTGGTGGTCTCGATCGCCTCTGCAAAGGTGAGCGGCGGGAGAATGGAGGGAAGCCTTTTGGCAAGCATGGATTTTCCGGTGCCGGGAGGGCCGATCAGGAGAATATTATGACCGCCCGCGGCGGCGATCTCCATGGCGCGCTTTGCCATTGCCTGACCGCGCACGTCGAGGAAATCAAAGGGATACTGCGCGCTTGCCTCGGTAAAAGCCGAGCGATCGCAGGCAACGGGCGTGAGTGTTTGCTCGCCGTTGAGATGCATTACAAGCTCGCGCATGTTGTGCAGAGCATAGACTGTGATCCCCTCAACCGCCGCGGCTTCCACCGCGTTTTCGGCAGGGGCGTAAAATTCGGTAAATCCGTTCTCTTTTGCAGCCACGCACATGCACAAAATGCCGCGTACCCCGCGCACGTCACCCGAAAGCGAGAGCTCGCCTACGATGCAGCGCTGTTCCAACGAGACGTCGCGGCGGATAATGCCCGAGCTGTGGAAGATGGCGGTGAGAATGGCAACGTCAAAAGCCGAGCCCTCTTTTTTGCGGTCGGCAGGGGCAAGGTTGACCGTGATGTGCGAATAGGGGAAGGGATACCCACTGTTGGAGCAAGCGGTACGCACCCGCTCCTTTGCCTCTTTTACGGCAAGGTCGGGAAGCCCCACCAGCTCAAAGCCCTTGAGGTTGTTTTTTTGGTTGCATTCCACCGTAACGGGAAAGCCGTCGATTCCGCAGAGTCCCGCGCTGTAAGCCGCTGAAAGCATAGTTGACTCCCTCCTCTTTTTTCCATATCTTTCTATTTCTTTATTATACATCATTTTCTGCACTTTGTCAACTTCTCCGCCTTTTTTGTCGGCAAACTTCTTTCAAGAAGTTTTCTGACAAAAAATCGCGTCTCCCGTGTTGCTCTCGGCACTCCACAGCCGATTTTTCTTTGCAAGAAGGAGGCGCAAAGAAAAATCTATCAAAAAGAAACGCCGATAAGAGAATTTCGCGCTCTGCGGAGCGCGCCAAGGGCTACTCGCCCTTGACCTCGCAAGCTTTTGAAAAAGCTTGACCAAAACTTTTCCGAAAGGGGACCTCGCATTTTCGCGAGTGCCGGCAGGGTATTGGCGGCGCCTGCTGGCAATCGGCAGTACCTAAGTCTTAAGTCGACGCACACCCCATTACACTATAAAAATCGCTCGGGAAGGTTTTGGGGGTGCAGGCAATGTCATTAAGTTAAGAAATCATGAAAGGCTCTCCCACCGGGAGAGCTGGCGCCGTAGGGCGACTGAGAGGGAATTTTATTTCCAAAGACCTCTCCGTCACGCTGTCACGCGCCACCTCCCCCAAAGTGGGAGGCTTCGTTTTTGTTCACTGAATGACATTGGGTGTGGGGGGGCCTTCTTTCAAGAAGGTCCCCCCACAGTACTAATACAATAATAATAATAATATAAGTTCATCAGCTGTTTTCGGGCACCTGCTCGTGTTGGGCGCCCACGTGCATTTCGGTACGGTTATCGGTGGGTTGCACACCAACCAGAGCTTCCAAAAGCTCAAAGGTATGCGCGGGCTCGTAAGTGCGGTAATGAACATGCAGCACGTCACCAACGGAAATACCCACACCGCCTCCCGCTTGCGCGGGATTTTTGTCTATGGAAAGGATCACACAGGTGGGCGGCCACAAAATGTCGCGGATCTCTTTGCCCACCGCAAAGGAATCCTCCTGTACGGTGAGATGCCGATCCACGATCTGCTTGACCTTTCCGTGATTTTCTTCCTCCACCTTGCGCTCCACCACGGCCTCGTTAAAGGAAACGATCCCCAGGGCTTCAATGGTAAGATATGCAAAGGTCACACCCACCGTAATCGGCAAAATATTGGAAAAGCCCGAAAGAGCCTCC
>SVTW01000096.1 GCA_015063585.1 Oscillospiraceae bacterium | reverse complement strand
CCTCCTTCAAAAATCTTTTGCAGGAAATGCGTGAGATTGCAAAAAAAGAATGTGGTATTTCACCGATCTTTATTTTGCAACTGACCCATTCGGGTAGACAGAGTATCGTACCGATGATCGCCTACCGGCACCCCATTTATGAAGAAAGACGACCCGTAACAGACGAAAATGTCGTAACCGACGAATATCTTGACACTCTTCCCGAGCGTTATGCAGAATCGGCGCGCTTGGCGGTCGAGGCGGGCTTTGACGGTGTCGATGTGAAATCCTGCCACGGCTACCTTTTTCAAGAGCTTTTATCGGCATTTAACCGTAACGGACGGTACGGTGGGAGCTTTGAAAATCGTATAAAATTGTATCTTGATTGTGTAAGGGCAGTAAAAAAAGCAATTCCCGATCATATTCTTTTGACTACACGCTTGAGCGTTTCGGACATGGTGCCAAAGCCCTACGGGTTCGGGACAACGGAAGAAAATGAGCTTGATCTGACCGAGCCCGATATGCTTATTGAAGACCTTGTGACAGAGGGGATACAGATACTTAACGTGACCGTTGGCAACCCGTATTATAATCCCCACGTCAACCGTCCGTACAGAAAGGGTGGCTATCTGCCTCCCGAAAGCGCGCAAGATGGACTTGCACGCTTTGAATATATAGAAAAGCACATCAAAGAAAAATTCCCGACGCTTACGGTGGTCGGCTCGGGACTGTCGTATTACAGAGATGACCTGATAGAGCAGTCGGAAAAGCAGCTCCGCGAGGGTATTTGTGATCTGGTGGGCTTTGGAAGAATGTGGCTTGCTTATCCTACTTTTTACAGAGATCATCTGAACGGAGCATTTGATCCAAAAAAATGCTGTCTTGCTTGCTCAAAATGTACCGAGCTGATGCGAGCGAAGCAGGTTTCGGGCTGTGCGGTGTTTAACGCATATTATCGTAAGCTATATAAAACCATGTAATATTATTAATTCGGTCTGTTCTTTTGACCGCTTAACTCACGGTATTTTTCCCGAATAGGGGTTAAATATAACACAAAAAATTGATTTAATGCAGGAGAAAATCAAATGTTCACAACGTTTATGAAGCAGCATTCATTTTCGGAGTATGATTTTACAACGCCGATGTTTCCCACCGTGGAGGATCGCTCCTTTTGGGAGGCGTTTCAGAACGAGGATTGCGTAAAACTTGCTGAGGATGCGCTGGATTACGGGTGGCCGACGATCAAGGCGACCGATTTTATGGAGTTCAAGAAGAGTGGAAACCGCGTGATTATGGAAGACATCCATTTTGACCGACGGAATCATCTGGTCCTGTTTGCGCTTGCCGAATTAAAAGAAAATCAAGGTCGCTTCCTGCCTCAACTGGTCAACGGAATCTTTGCCATCTGTGAGGAGACCTATTGGGGGCTTTCTGCCCATTGGCCGAATACACCGTATGAATATGGCAATATCCACAGAGTGGATGAACCGTATATCGACCTTTTCGCCGCGGAGACGGCTGAGCATCTTGCCGTGATTGCCACGCTGCTCCGCAAGCCTCTGACCGAGTACTGCCCCGAGATTTTGGACCGCGTGGAATATGAGCTGGAGCGGCGAATCAAGGCGCCGTATCTTGCCCACAGGGACTGGCGTTGGATGGGCTATCATAAACGCCCCAACAATTGGCTTCCGTGGATCCTTTCCAACGTGTTGTCCGTCTTTCTGCTAACCGAGAAGAACGAGCGTCGATTGCACCGTTCGCTCGAAAAGATGTTTGTAGAAATTCAACATTATTACGATGCGCTTCCCGACGACGGCGGATGCGATGAGGGGCCAAACTATTACGGACGGGCAGGCTCCGCACTGTTCGAATTTGTGTATCAGCTCAAGCAGGCGACGGGCGGCAAGCTGAATATGTTTGGAGATGAAAAGCTTGCTCGCATCGCGAGCTATCTCAAGCGTGTACATATCGCCGCCGACTATTTCGTCAATGTGGCGGACGCACACGCGAAGGGGAGTGCATCGGAGATGCCGATGCTCTTTGGCTTTGCACGGGAGACGCAGCAGGACGAGCTTATGAACTTCAGCGCCGCCGTGTTTGCGGAGCGAACATCGGAGTTCCGCATTTCTCATACTTGGCGTACGGTGCGCCTCTTGATTTATAATTCCGAATTTTTGCGGGAAATCGAGGACTATCCCGTGACCTATCCCATTCACTGCGCGGTGGAGGTTCTCCCCGATATGGAGCTTGCCGTGATCCGAGAGGGAGACTGGGTGCTTTCTGCCAAGGGCGGGCACAATCAAGAGAGCCACAACCACAACGACGTGGGAAGCTTTACACTCTACGACAGCACGACTCCCGTGCTCATCGACGTAGGGATCAATACCTATACGCGATTTACCTTTGATAATGAAACCCGTTATACCGTGATCCCGTGGACGCGTGGACGTAACCACAATCAGCCTATGGTAAACGGTGAGGAGCAAAGGTACGGAGAAATTTTCCGTTCCGACCGCTTTGCGGCACATGCAGGGAAGATTGAAATTTCCTTTGCGGGAGCATACCCCGTCGAGGCAGGTGTGGAATCCCTGACCAGAGAGCTGACCCTAAGCGAGGGCGGCATGCGTTGTACCGATCGCTTTGCGTTTACCGATGATCAAAACCGCTCGGTGACCGAGGTTCTGATGAGCGCTCTGCCTGTTCGCATCGAGAATGGCGCGGCGATCCTCGGCGAGAGCTATCGCGTGTTCGCCGAAGGCTGTGCGGTTGCGACAGAGTTTTTGCCATTTGAGGACGCTCACTTAGAGTCGGACTGGAAGAGCAAAGGCGTGACGAGGCTTACATTTTCTGTTGAGGGAGTGGAGAGCATAACGCTTTCCGTAGAAAAATTGAAATAATGGGAGAATTAAAATGGCAATTGCAATTGTAACCGGTGTGCTTGGCGGAATCGGTAAGGAAAGCGCATTATGGCTTTGCCGCGCGGGATATTCGGTCGTTGGAATGGATGTGATCGATACGGTGGAGATTACCGATTTCGACGGATATGATTTTACATATGTTAAGGGCGATCTTTCGGATGTGGCATCAAGACAGACTCTTGTTGATACAGCAACACAAAAAGGCGAGATATCTGTTCTGGTCAACGTGGCGGGAGTTGCGCCCAAGGTGCGCCGCGACATTCTGGAGATGACTGAGGAGAGCTACGATTTTGTCATGGGCATCAATACCAAGGGAACGCTCTTTTTGACACAAGCGGTAGCAAACGAGATGGTCAAGCAAGGAAAAGGCGGTTCGATCGTCAACATTTCCTCCTGCTCGGCATACACCAGCTCCACAAGCCGCGGAGAATATTGCATTTCCAAAGCGGGTGTGTCGATGATTACCAAGCTCTTTGCCGACCGATTGGCAAGCGAGGGGATCACCGTCAACGAGATATGTCCCGGAATCATTGCCACGGGAATGACGGCGGCGGTCAAGGAAAAGTACGATAATCTTATTGCGAGTGGACTTGTGCCCCTCGGCAGATGGGGGCAGCCTGAAGATATCGCAAAAGCAGTAGTAGCTCTTTGTGACGGTACGTTTGGATATACCACGGGACAGTCCTTTATTCTTGATGGAGGAATGCACATAAGAAAATTATGAAAAAAACGTATCATACCTTAATAATAGGAACGGGCTGTGCGGGTTTTAACGCTGCCGACAAGCTCTACGACCTCGGTGTTCGGGATATTGCCATCGTCACCGAAGGGCGTTTCATGGGAACGTCAAGAAATACGGGAAGCGACAAGCAGACCTACTACAAGCTTTCACTTTGCGGCTCGGAC
>SVTW01000095.1 GCA_015063585.1 Oscillospiraceae bacterium | reverse complement strand
TTTTGCTTTGCGGCTAAACACCGCAATTTTCGACTGCTTTGCAGTCGAAAACCGCAAATTCCGCGCTACAAAAAAGCCTACCGTCGGCTTTTTTGAGCAGAGGCTGCGCCAATGACGCAGCCTCATTGTTTTGATTATGGGAGCTTTGTTGCAAGGAAAACCGGCATTATTGGATGACTGCGGCTTGTGCCCACAGATGGAACATATCACCGAGGCTTTCCGAATCGGATATGCGGCAAATAAACTGAACGATATAAAAGGCATCGGAGCCCTTGTAGGAATAGGAGCGTACAAAGTTGCCGTTGGAGGTCTTTTCATAGAACCAAAGGCCGTCCTTTTTTTGAGGCGAAATATTCTTGTGACCGTTGTTTTGGATCACGTTTTTTATATATTGTTCCAATGACATCTCCGCAAGCCCCGCCTCCAATGAAAAAGCTTCCTTCGAAACCACGACACCGCAAAAATCCGCTACGTAATAAGCGTAAAAGCCGAGTTCACTTGGTTGTTCTTTGAATTTGTCGGTAAGTGTGAGCGTAATTCCGTCCTTTTCAAACGTTTTGGAGTTGCCGACAGAACCTTGGTCGGGCAGGATCATAAGGCCCGATAAGCATCCGCTGAGCAATCCGCAAAGGACCAATAAAAGTCCTGCAAAAATTACGGTTTTTTTCATGAAATCCCCCTCACTCTGTTGATTCTTTTGGAAAGGCAACGGTTCCTGCTTATTTTTCGCTGTTTGGAACCTGTCTGCGGCGCGGTGCGCGACGGCATTCGGGGCAGACATAGTGCACGGTGAGCTCGTAGTCCTCAATTTCGGTGCCGAGCGTTGCCTCAATCGAATCGGCAAGCGCGGGCAGGCGAATGTCGGTGATCTTTCCGCATTTGTCGCAGAGCAGATGATCGTGCGGATCGGTGATCTTATCAAAGCAATCGGCAACGCCGTCGATGTGAAGGCGGTTGATCACCCCTGCCTCGTGCATCGCGTTGAGATTGTTGTAGATGGTTGCCATCGCGATGCTCGGCATCTTCAGCTTGGCAAGGAAAAAGATTTCGTCGGCGGTGAGGTGGCGGTCGGATTGCTTGAGGATCGAGAGGATCAGTTCGCGTTGCTTTGTCATTACAGTACCTCGCAAAATAGAATTATTCTAATTCTATTATAAGATATTTTCCGCATTTTGTCAACAGCTTTCGCCAAAAAAGGGAAAAAAGACAGGGCAGGGGGCGGATTTTTGCAAAAATCCCTTTTCAAACCGACGAAAATATGATACAATAAAGGCAGAAAAGGGGGACATAAAATTTTGGTTGAATTATACGGAGTACGTTTATCAATGTTGCCCGACCGCCATGCCATGATCGCGGGCTTGCGGCAGGATCTGTACGACACGTGGCGTGCCAAACACAAAAACGTGCGCGACGAACGGACGGCACGAAGCAGTTTGATCGCTCTTTATTTGTTGGATTTCTACGCACCGGGGCAGAAGCTTGCGTATGATGCGAACGGCAGACCCTATTTTCTCGATTCCGCAATTGACTTTAACATCACACACACGGGGAATATGACCTTTCTTGCCATCGCGCGAGAGGAAAAAACAGGAGATTTGCCCTTTCCTCGTGTCGGCTTGGATGCCGAGGATCTCTCGCGGATCGCCACGGTGCGCATTTGCCCGATGGCGGCACGGTGGTTTTCAAAGGGCGAATACGACTGTTTTCTTTCCAACCCGAGCGATACCACCTTTTTGCGCTTTTGGACACGTAAGGAGTCGCTCATCAAATGGACGGGACACGGACTGCGCAGTTTGCGAGAGGCGGACACCCTGCAGGCAGGTGAGCGGTATGGGGTCTCTTTCCACGAATATCGGGAGGAGAACGCCTTGATCACGCTCTGCCTCCCCATCGGCGCAATTCCCCCCGAACAGATTCACATGCTGTCCGAGGAGGAGCTTTCCGCCATGGGGCTTTCTGCGGATACGCCGTCCTGAGTGGAGTCCGTAAGGCACAGTTTTCTTTGGCGGTATTCCGTTGGCGAGCAGCCATAGGCTTTTTTAAAGGCATTGGAAAAATAATAGGCGTTCTGGTATCCGCAAAGCGGGGCGATCTCGCTGATGCGTGCCTGACTTTCCAGCAACAGATATTTTGCGTGGCGCATGCGCAGACCGATCAGAAAGTCCGAGAGCGTGCAACCCATATGTTTTTTGAATTTTCCGAGCAGACCGATCCGTGAGATATGCAGTGTACGCGCGAGCGCTTCCACACGGATCGGCTCCTGCAAATGCTCGGTCATATAGCGAACCGCATAGGCGACGTCGGGGTCCTGCTCGGCGCCGCTTTTCTGTTTCGGGCAATCCCAAACCGCATGCTCAAATAAGATATGTGAGAGCACGCGTGTGTATAACATTTTTGTATCCGATCTGCTCGATTCCGAGAGGCGGTCGAGCGTTTCGGCGAGGGAACGGACGTGATGCGGCGGCAGTGCAAGCTTGCCTGCAACGGGCGGCTGTGTGTTTTCCGAGCAAAAAACAAAGCCGAACTGATGAAATCCGATGGGCGAGGTGACGTGTCTTTCAAAAAAAGTGTTTTTCGGAAAGAACGCGATCTCGTCTTTTTGGATATTAAAATCCTGATCTCCGATGCGGCAGGAAAAGCTGCCCTCGGTCAAAAGCAAAGCAATATGCCATGGGCGAGAGCCCGATTCCATTTCAAATGCCGTGCGCGCAGTAAAGCGATTGTGGAACACAAGCTTAATTTCATTTTCCGTATTCATAATCCACCGCCTTAACAATTTTATATTTTTATTATAACAAAAGATATTGTAAATGTCAAATAAAAAAGATAAAATAGAAGCATCAAACGAGATTGGAGAGAGGATTCATGAACCCAAACCTGTTACATTGTGAAAAAGAGACACAGCTTTGCGTGATCGGCGGAGGGCTTTCGGGCTCATTCGCGGCATTGGCGGCGGCAAGGCGCGGAACAAAAGTACTTTTGATTCAGGATCGCCCCATGCTCGGCGGCAACGCGTCCTCCGAGATCCGCATGTGGGTGCGCGGCGCGAAGGGCGTTTATGACCGTGAAAGCGGGCTCATCTCCGAGCTGGAGGAGCGGAATATCCACGGCAACCCAACGCTGGTGCATTCTCTGTTCGACGCAACGCTCTACGGCATGCTAGCGGAAAATCCGAACGTTACGCTTTTGCTCAACACCTCGTGCGTGGACGCCGAGGTCGAGGGAGATCGCATCGTCCGCGTCAGGGCTTGGCAGAGCACGACCTACACGTGGTTCACCGTGCGGGCTGAGATCTTTGCCGACTGCTCGGGTGACAGCATTCTCGCGCCGCTTTGCGGAGCCGAATATCGGCACGGCAGAGAAGGGCAGGACGAATACGGCGAAACGCTTGCGCCCGCCAATGCTGACACGCACACGATGGGTATGTCGATCATTCTCGCAGCGCGGGAGACCGATCACCCCGTAACATTCATTCCGCCTGCCTTCGCGGCAAAGTTCCCAACCGATGCTTCGTTCAGCGGGGACGAGGGCGAAAACGTTCACGCGCAGCTACGCGATCACATCATCGGAACAAGCAAAGCCAACCTTTGGTGGGTGGAGCTGGGCGGCAATTGCGATTCGATCCACGATGCCGACCGCTTGCGTGACCGCCTGCTTGCCAATATCTACGGCGTTTGGGATCATATTAAGAATTACGGTGATCACGGCATGGAAAATTGGGATCTGGAGTGGGTCGGTTTCCTGCCGGGCAAGCGTGAATCGCGCCGTTATATCGGAGACGTGGTGGTAACCGAGCACGACGTGAAGTCGGGCGGTCATTTTGCGGACGAGGTCGCGTTTGGCGGTTGGCCGATGGACGACCACAACCCCTACGGAATGG